>NZ_AWQS01000291.1 GCF_000576575.1 Intrasporangium chromatireducens Q5-1 | reverse complement strand
CGGCCAGGCTGCGCAACGCGGCCGGATGGGACGCCACGACCGCCAACGCGGCCTCGACCCGAGCCGGGCTCAGGGCCGGGTCGGTGGCCAGCACGGCGGCCAGCACCTGGGCGCGACGCTGCTCGCCGGCCACTGACCTCTTCGCGTGCCGCGTCACCGACGGCTTACTTCGATGGTGCCGGGGCTACGCGTGCGCGCCGTGGTCGGGCCGGTGGCGCCGACCCGGCCGGGGCACCCGGCGCGGTGGCCGGCCCACCGGCATAGGGCTCGAGCAGTTCGTCAGGCGAGCAGTCCAGGATGTCGCACAACGCCGCCAACGTTGTCAGGTTGAGCCGTTCCGGGATCCGGACCACCAGCCGGTAGACCTGCTCGCGTGACAGGCTCACCCCCCGCTCGGTCAGCAGCGGAACCAGATCCGTGGTCGCGAACATCCCGCGCTCGGCCATCAGCCGCCGCAGATGCCAGTGGTAGCCCACCTGCCTGCTCATCTCATCCTCCCGCCGTGTCGGCACCGAACGCCCGGGCCAACGCCGAGCGCAGCATCTGGTTCTTCGCGTCCGCACCGATCGAGGTGTAGATCGCGGTCGTCGAGGCCCACGAGTGCCCGACCTGCTGCTGCACGAACAACGGGTCGACGCCATCCTCGATCAGGTGCGACACATACGAGTGGCGCAGGCAATGGACGGACAACTCGACCGGCAGCCCGGCCGCCGCCCGGTAGAGCGCGAACCGGTCATCGACCGACCGGGTCGAGATCCGAGCCCCTCGCTCGGTCGGCCACACCGCCACCGGGTCCGCTCCATCAAAGCGTGGCCGCACCTCCACGAGGTACTCCTCGAGCGCCTCGACGGCCCACGGCATCACACTGGCCACCGCGCGCCGACGCGGCGCGGAACCTCGCATCGCCTTGCCGAACCGGACATGACACACGCCCAGCCCACCGAGCTGGGGGGCCGCCGGATTCGCTGAGAAGTCAGTCAGATCCAGCATCGTCACCTCCCGGCATCGCAGTCCCCAACCGTAGGTCACCTTCAACAGCGTGGCGTCCCGGAAGGCCGTCAACCATCCCTTCCGGCCCGAGGCGGCCAACCGCTGCGCCCGGTCATCAGCGGCGTCGAACAACGCCTGGCACTCCGCCCGCGTCAGCGGCCGGCGCGCCGGGCGACCCTCATAGTCCGCGACATGCGCGACCATGTTGTCCTCGTGGCAGATCTGACTCGGACGCGCACCGACCCGCTGCTCACACTCGGCCACCCAGCCGTAACGAGGATCCGTCACATAGGCGCAGAACGCGGCAACCGCGCCCTGATAGGCGCGTACCGTCGAATGCGCCCAGCTGCTGGCGGCCACCCATCGCTCCAAGTCCTCAGCGCGCCAGCCCCATGGCCAGTCGCCCGTGAACGCCTGGAAGCGGCGCACCGTCCGCTCGCGCCCGCCGATCAACGATGCGCCGAGCCGACGACTGAGCTGCTGACGACGCCACCCGCCGAGCATCTCCTCGAACAACGCCGACTCCCCCCTCAGCGGCGTCGCTCCCGTCACCAACGCCAGCGCCGTCACGCTTGACCGCTCCACGCCAACACCCCCTCCCGCAGCCCGGCATCAGCTGCCTCATCGTGGCATTCAAGGCAACGGAACCGGATGCCTCATCGTGGCACCAGCCACAACAGAGCGGCGTCACCGCAGGTCAGACGGCGTGTCATCAGTAACCCCGCCCATCAACCGCACGAAGACGTGAAACCCAAAGCGCAGCAAAGGCAACGGTCACGCGACCCGTCGAATGCTGCCCGGAGTTGCAGTAGATGCAACTCTGCCAATTTTGTGAGCGGTAGCGAAGGTGTGCCGCAGGTCGTGCAGCCGGGGACGGGCAGCTCCGCGTGGTCGTAGCCCCGCGGCGGTAGCGAGTCGGGCGAAGTGGGCTTCGATGGTGCTGCGCTGGTAGCCGGTGCCGCGGGTGCTGACGAGTAGCGGTCCGCCCGCGGCGGGGCGGGCCGCGACCCGCGCGGGCAGGTCGCGGTACGCGAAGAGCGCCTCCACGGTGGAGGGGTGCACCGGGACCAACCGGTCCTTGCGTTTGCTCGCTCGGATCAGCAGGGCCCCGGCCTCGGTGTTGATGTCATCGGTGGTCAGTCGCAGCGCCTCGCCGATGCGCAGCCCGGTCGCGGCCAGCAGCCCAATCGTGGTGCGCAGCGTCGCGGCCGGCAGCGGCCGTGTGAACACCTGGTCGCAGGCGTGCAGGAGCGCGTCGAGGTCGGCCTGGGAGTAGAGGAACGGTGCGGCGCGTCGTGGCCCGGCAGGCAGGATCCCCGCGGGTGGGACCTGCACGTCCACACCGATCGCGTCGAGGTACTTCGCGAAGGTGCGGACCGCTCCAAGGCGCATGCCCCACCACCGCGGGTCGGCACGGGCCGGCTGCCTGGCCCACTCGATCGCATCCGCGGTGGTGAACGTCTGCTTGCCTGTCGCCGCGAGCCAGGTGCAGAACTGCCCGGCCAGATGTTCGAGCTTGCCCAGGTCGTAGCCCAGGGCGCGGCGCATCGTCAGATACTCGTTCAGGTGCTCGTTGAAGGTGCTCATGGCGCGGGCACCTTTCCCCACGCCGGGACCAGTTCGCGCAGCGCGGCCAGGTCGGTACGCGCGTAGACCATCGTGGTGTCCGTGCGTGCGTGCCCGAGTAGCTCGCGGGCCTCGATCAGCGAGCCGCCGGCGGCGAGGACCGCGGTCGCTGCGGTGTGCCGCAGCGCGTGGGCGTGCACGGTCCCCAGGCCCGCTTCGGTGGCCAGGCGCGCGACGACACCGGAGATGCCTTTGCTGCTGAGCCCGACCAGCGGCGGGCGCAGCCGGATGAACACGGCCCGGTCCGCGGCCCCTGGCGGACGTCCGTCCCTGAGGTAGTCGACCAGTGCCTGCCCGACATCGCTGGGGATCGGCAGGGTCAGGACCCGCCCGCCCTTGCCATGTGCCATTAGCGTGCCGGCGTGCCAGTTCAGGTCGTCCAACGTCAGCGCGGCGGCCTCCCCCGCGCGCAGCGCGAGCCGGCTGATCAGGACCACGACCGCACGGTCGCGCCGACCCGCGGGCGTGCTCGTGTCCGCGGCCGCGATCAGCGCCTGTACCTGCTGCGCGCTCAACGCTGATGGCAGGCCCGGTACCGCCGGTGCCGGCCGCAGGACGCCGGCGGATATCGCCCGGTCCAGCCGGCCGGTCAGGAACGCCCAGTCCAGCAGGCCGCGCATCGACGAGACCAGATGCCGCCGCGAGGACAGCGAGTACCCCTTGCCCTGCCGGGTGACGTACCGGTTCACAGCGGCGGCGTCGACGTCGTCCCAGCTCAGCTGCCCGTCCGGGTCGACGGGTCGTTCGGCAAGGAAGCCTGCAACCCATCGGCGGGCCTCGGTGGCCCACCCTTGGCTGACGCCGCGCCGGGTGCGCAGGTGCTCGATCCACTCCAGCAGCAGCACCTCCGACGGCGACAGAACGGCTGGCGCTGGGCGGGGCGCGGTGATCCGGCCGGTGGCCAGGAGGAACTTTCGCACCGTCACGATCCGGTGCGCCGAGGAAGGATGCCGGCGCCGACCCCTCACCTGCGATGCCATGAACCGGGTCAGGAGCACGTCGTCGACCTCCCGCGCGCCCAAGCCCTGCCGGGCCATCCAGTCGCTCAGCCGTGCCGCCGTGCAAGCCACCGACGCGGCGGTGCCCGGCGCGTACCCCTGATCCCGCAGCCACGCCACCAAATCCACGACGACCTCATCCAGCGGACCTCCGCTCAGCCGTGGCCTACCGTGCCGAGCACGGCTGACCGGTGGGCGCAGCACCAGCACGCCCCGCGCTGCCAGGAACCGCTTGACCAGCGGCAGATACTGAGCAGCGGCCGGGGCCGTGCTGCCCGACCGCTGCCGCTCGAGATCGACGTACTCGTCGATGACGTCCTCATCGACGTCCTCGACGCCCAGCCCCCGACCGGTCATCCAGGCCGAGAACCGGCCGAACGCCAGCACCGCCCGGCGGGCGCGTTCCTCCGAGACCCCCGAGTCGCTGAGCCAAGCCTCCAACGGCTCGGCCCAAGCCACACTCGGGTCCGCACGATTGATGTCCACATCGGCCATGGCCGCCTCCTCGGGTAGAGATCCCGAGCATCGCGCCGCCGACGACTATGCCGACCTTCTGGCTCCTCCCGAGC
>NZ_AWQS01000290.1 GCF_000576575.1 Intrasporangium chromatireducens Q5-1 | reverse complement strand
CTCGGCACGCTCACGTGGCGCGCCGGGTGACGGTGGGGGCTCGTCGGACCGATACGCCGGCGAGGGCGCCTGCGACGAGGGGAACGAGCAGGACGGGCATGAGGATCTGCAGCCACGGGATGTCGATGATGACGCTGCTGTGGTCGAGGCCGGTCCCCGTGTAGGTCGCGGTGAGGATTCTCGAGATCGCGACCCCGGGCGCGATTCCGACGAGGACCCCAAGGACCGTGCCGAGCAGCCCGAGATAGGTCGCCTGCGCCGCTGCCATCGCGCGCCTCGTGGTCCGCGTAGCACCGACTGCCGCCAGCGTCCCGAGCAGCGGCGTCGCCTCAGCCTGCCCGAGGGCCGTGGCGATCAGTGTCGCCACGAGGATGATGAGGGCGATCACGGCGATGACGATCGCGATGATGAGCCCGTCGTCCCGCTGGAAGCCGCGCTCCACCTGCAGCCTCAACTGCGAGGTGATCGCAGTGGCGGCATCGAGCAGCCGCGCTTCTTGTTCGGCTGTGATGGGGCCATCCCCACGCAGCGCGGTGAAGCGGATCGTGTCCGGAAGCGCGAGCCCCCTCGCGGTCTGTGTCGTGATGACGGCGCCTGGCCCGCCGCTCCAGCCGTCGATGAGGCGGATCCACTGGGAGTGCTCGAGGTGGACGACCGGCAGGCTCACCACGTCGCGACCGCCCCGGTCGTCCAGGGTGGGTGGGCCGGTCTCGTTGGAGGTGACCGCGTAGCGGAAGAACTGCGCCGCGCCGTTTGTCACCTCGAGGTCGATCGGACGCATCGCCTCAATCGCGACCGGGGCGGAGTGCCACCGCCCCTGCTGCGGCAGGGTGCTGGAGGCGGCCGGGTCGAGCACCGCGATCGCTCCCGCCGCCAGCGCCTCCCGTTGCCCACTGGTGAGGTCGAGCATCGCCGCGAGCTCGTCGAGATCGGCGGCGAGCAGTGAGGATCCCGGCGTGGAGCCCCCTGTCGAGACCGTGGCGCACCGAGGGGCCGGGTCGCCCTGCTCGATGGTGCGGCCGGCGACGGCCAGGTCGTCGTCCTCGGTGATGATCTGGGACGGCGAGCAGCCCGATTTGAGGGCGGCCAGGTTGCTGGTAGACCCCTCGGCGCTGCTCTGGCCGAGACCGCGCATGGTCAGGGTGCGGATCGACGGGTCGACCCGACGGAGGGCCGTGATGACGTCGGTCGTGGTGCGGGGGTCCGACCAGACCGAGAGCGTGGCCTGCCCGCTCACCGACAGGGGTTGGTAGCTGCGCGCCTTGCGCCCGGTGTCGGCCTGGAGAGCGATACAAGCCGTGGTGAGGACCGCTGCACCCGCCATGATGGCCGCGACGGTCGGGGTGGCTCGCCCCCTGAGCCGTCCGGCGTCGCGAGCGGCCATCCGAGCGGCGAGCGGCAGGCGATGCGCGGCCCGACCCCCGAGTGCCAGCACGAGCGGCACCATGAGCAGCGCGCCGATGACGGTGAGGACCACCCCGCCGAGGAAGACGAAGAAGTAGGCGTTCTCGTACTGGAACGATGCGGTGAAAATCGCGCCGATCCCGATCGCCACGAGCGCCGCGCCGACGACAGGAACGCGTCGACGCAAGGGTGGCGAGACCGACACGCCCCGCATGACCGCGACGATGTCGAGCCGGGCCAGCCCTCGGCTCGGCACGAGCGCGGCGATGAGCGAGCTGACGACCCCTGCGACGACGACGAGCGTGATCGATCCCCACGGCACCTCGAGCGGCCCGAAGAAGTGCGCCGGCTTGAGCGCCCCGATCAACCGGGCGCCAGCCACGCCGCCGGCGACTCCGACCGCCGCCCCGACGAGCGAGGAGAGCACGCCGAGCACGAGCGCCTGGGCGAGCACGCTCCGGCGCAGCTGCGCCGTCGTCGCCCCGTTGGAGGCGGCGAGGGCGAGTGCGCGGCGCTGCCGTGAAGCACTGACCGCGAAGGCGGGACCGGCGAGCAGACTCGTCAGGAGCAGCAGGCCGAGCGAGGCTGCCCCCACGGCATAGAGGGCGGACACCCGGTCTGGCCGGCCGAGGTAGTCGGCCGGCAGCGTCATCGTCTCGGGGTGCAGGGCGACATACCGGCTGAAGGCGCCCACGCCGTAGTGGTTCAGCTGCTCGATCTCTGGCCAGGTGATGGGCGAGTTGCGCTCGACGAGCCACTGGACATTGGCTGCCGACGACACGGTGGGTGTCGTGATGACGTCGGCCGGTTCGACCTGCTCCACGCTCCATCCAGTGAAGCCGCGCCCGGTCCCGACCACGGTCACTGTCGTGGGCTGCGGCTCTGCGTCCGGGGTCTCGGGGGTGAGCGTGAAGGTCCCCTCAGTCGGCAGGCCGGCCGCGACCCCGGTCGGAGTCACGACGACCTCGTCCGGTCCGGTGGGCCAGCGACCGTTCTCGAGCGTGACCCGGGGCTGCAGCACCGAGCCGGCCGACGCCGCGTCGACGCCGAGGACCGTCACGTGGACGGCGCGCCGGTCCACCCGGGCGCTTGCCGACGACGTCGTGACGGGGTGTACCCGGCCGGCGACGAGCGCGCCGAGAGCGCTCGCCTCGCGGCCGGACCCGTACCCGGGCACGGGCGCAGCCTTGCGTGTCGTCTCGTCGGGCCCGCCGTACTGGTTGGTCGGGTCGAGCAGCTGGTGCAGCTCCTCGGGTCCTGGCCCGGTGAGGTAGCCCTGGCTCTGCCCGAGCTGCAACGGCAGCCGCTCGGCGGTGTCGAGGTCCTCGCTGAACCACAGCGTGCTGCCCGCGACGAGCAGCAGCACCGGCAGCCCCACCATGACCGTGATGAGGATGCTGCGGCCCCGGTGCCGCCGGACGTCGCGCCGGGCCATCCGGAGCGCCACCCGCCAGCCGGCCCGCCACTGCTCGAGGCGGCCCGCCCCCTGCACGGGCTGCCTCGAGTCCCCCTGACCTCGCGCCATCACCTCACCGTGCCTGCGCGAGAAGTGAGTCGGCGGAGTCCGGCCCACCGGTCGAGTCGACGATGCGCCCGTCGCGGAGGAAGACCACCCGGTCGGCCCAGGCCGCGTGGCGAGCCTCGTGCGTGACGAGCAAGCCCGCCGCACCGGCGTCGCACCGCTGCCGCAGCACGCGGAGCACCTCCTCGCCGGTGTGTGAGTCGAGCGCGCCGGTCGGCTCGTCGGCCAGGACCAGCCGGCGCTCCCCGACGAGCGCCCGCGCGATCGCCACACGCTGCTGCTGCCCACCCGACATCTGGTCGGGATAGCGGTCCGCAAGCTCGCGCAGCCCGAGCAGGTTCAGCGCATCGAGCGCCTGCGACCGCGCCCGCCGCACCGAGAGTCCGTCGAGCTCGAGCGGCAGGCCGATGTTCTCCGCCGCGGTCAGGCTCGGGATGAGGTTGAGGTCCTGGAAGACGAACCCGACGGACCGACGCCGGAGTGCGGCAAGTCCTTTGGCGTCAAGGGAGTCGAGCCGTATGCCGTTCACCGCCACCGTGCCCGACGTGGCCTTGTCGAGACCGCCGGCCAGGTTGAGCAGGGTCGACTTGCCGGACCCGGACGGGCCCATGACCGCCACGAGCTCGCCGGGGCTGACCGAGAGCGAGGCCCCCTCCAGGGCCACGACCTCCGTCGCCGCGGAGCCGTGGACCCGCGTCACGTCCGTCAGGACGAGAGCGGGAGCAGCAGCTGCGTCCTTCGGGTGACGTCCGGCCGCCTGCTCGGTGCCGTCCGTCCGTGCGTCACGCCCCCTCACGCCCGTGCTCCCTTCGGTGCCGGACGGTGAGAGCCGGCCGAGTCGGGAACGTCAGCCGACCCGGGGTGCGAGGTCAGCGGCATACGGGCATGACGCGCGAGCGTCGCCTCGACGTGGTCCAGCCAGCGGACCTCGGCCTCCCCGGAGAAGAGGAGGTTCTCGAGGACGAGCTGCCAGGCGAGGTCGGCGCCGTGCGGCTCCGTGGCCCCAGAGGCCTTGAGCCGGGTCAGGTCGCGCAGGTGCCTCAGCGTCGCGGTCCGCTGGGTCTGGACGACCTGCGCGACATCCACGCCGGGCGAGGTGACCGCGAGGGCGAGCTTGATGACGAGCTCGTCCCTGGGCGTCTCGTCCCGCGCCACTGGCGTGCTCCACCACGCCTCGGCGGCGGCACGACCCTGCTCGGTGAGCCGGTAGGTGACCCGGCCCTCGTCGTCCCCGCCGCCGACCGGTTCGACCAGCCCGTCCCGCTCGAGGCGCGCGAGCGTCGTGTAGACCTGCCCGATGTTGAGCGGCCACG
>NZ_AWQS01000289.1 GCF_000576575.1 Intrasporangium chromatireducens Q5-1 | reverse complement strand
GACGCTACACCACTTCCGGTTCTAAATTCGACTATATCGTCCGTTAGAAGGAGCGGTCATGGCAACAACCCACACCCACACCGTCATCGACACCGTCCGGCAGGCCGACCCGCAGCGCCTGGCCTACACCCTGCTGCACACCATCTTCACCGTCGCGCCGATCATCTTCGGGCTCGACAAGTTCTTCAACGTCCTCACCTTCTGGCCGAACTACCTCGCGGGGTGGATCGACCGCATCGTCCCCGGCAGCGCGCAGACCGACATGTACATCGTCGGCGTCATCGAGATCGTCGCCGGGCTCCTCGTCTGGTTCCGGCCGCGCATCGGCGCCTGGATCGTCTGCCTCTGGCTGCTCGGCATCATCGTCAACCTGGTCACCCTGTCCGGGTTCTACGACGTCGCGCTCCGTGACTTCGGCCTCCTCGTGAGCGCCCTGGCCCTCGCAAGCCTGGCCCGCACCTACGACCGCCCGGCAGCCACCCGGACCGCACCGCCGAGCCATGAGTGAGCAGACCGTGCCGGAGGCCGCTCGGGAGCGACCGCTGCACAGCATCCGGACCGCCCAGCCCGAGCCGCAGCTCGAGGTGGCGGCCCGGGCGGCCAGGCAGTTCCTCGAGGCCCTCGGCGTCGACTGCGACACCCCCAGCACCGAGCGCAGCCCGATGCGGATGGCCCGTGCCTATGCCGAGATGTTGTCGGCCCGCCCGTTCGAGCTGACCACCTTCCCGAACGACGAGGGCTACGACGAGATGGTCGTCGTCCGCGGGATCCCGGTCGCCTCGCTCTGCGAGCACCACCTGCTGCCGTTCACCGGGGTGGCGCACATCGCCTACCTGCCGGGCGACCGCATCCTCGGGCTGTCGAAGTTCGCCCGCGTCGTCGAGATGTTCGCACGGCGCCCGCAGGTCCAGGAGCGGCTCACCAAGCAGGTGGCGGACTGGCTCGACGAGCACCTCGCGCCACGCGGCGTCGGGGTCGTCGTCGAGGCGGAGCACTCGTGCCTGAGCCTGCGCGGGGCGCGGGTCGGCGGTGCGGTGACCCGCACCTCTGCGCTCGCCGGGCTGTTCCGCGAGAACGACGCGACCCGAGCCGAGTTCCTCGACGCCCTCCGTGCCTGAGCACTCCTCGTCCATGGCCCGGTCGATGTGATGGCGGGGCCTCCGCGCCGCGGTGATACATCGAATCGCAGCCAGGACGTGGCGCGTCAGCTGAGGATGTCGCTGCGCCGGAACCGCCGGTAGCCGAGCTGGACGAAGAGGATCGTCCAGACGAGGGCCCACAGCACCCCGTGCACGACGTCGTCCCAGACCGGGCTGGCGGTGATGAGGTCCTGCCAGGCGTTGGCGTAGTGCCCGGGGAACGCGTTGCGCCACGGGTCGAGCGCGTCGATCTGGTCGAGGATCGACAGGATGATCGAGACGAGAACGGCCCCACCGACGGACGCGAGCGGCGCGTCCGAGCGCACCCCGATCCAGAAGGCGATCGCCGCGATGGGCAGCATCGTGACGAAGATGTACGCGACGGCGACGGCGAGCCGGGCCAGGTAGGTGCCCCACCCGAGGTCCTCACCGAGCGGGTTCGTCAGCGGCGCCCACCCGTAGGCGAGTCCGCCGACGAGCAGCGCCCACCCGATGAGCAGCACGGAGGCGAGCGCGGTGAGGGTCAGCCCGACGGTGAGCTTGCTCGTCAGCAGCCGCCCCCGCCGCACCGGTGCGATGAGCAGGTAGCGCAGCGACGACCACGACGCCTCCGCCGGCACCGAGTCGCCGCAGAACAGTGCCGCGAGCAGGATCAGGAGCAGCTGCGAGCTGACGAAGAGCGTGAAGAGGGTGAAGTTCGCCGACCCGGTCTGGGCGAGGTCGATGAAGCGCGACGCCGTGCTCGTGCGCCGGCCGCTCGACCGGTCGCCGAAGGCGAACGCGATGACGAGGATGA
Organism: Intrasporangium chromatireducens Q5-1; assembly: GCF_000576575.1. Lineage (GTDB taxonomy): Bacteria > Actinomycetota > Actinomycetes > Actinomycetales > Dermatophilaceae > Intrasporangium_A > Intrasporangium_A chromatireducens. The sequence goes on along the minus strand of NZ_AWQS01000289.1, from coordinate 2,310 downwards.
GCGGCAGCGCACCGACGAGCGAGAACGCGACCTTCGTGCGCCGGCGCCCCCACTGACGGCGCCACTCGGCGCGGAAGGAGAGTGGGCGGCATACCTGCTCGATGTCGTATGACGCCGTGCTTGCTTCCACGCTCATCGTGACCTCACCTGCCGGAGCCGTTCGATGACGGAGCCGCCTGAGTCTCCTTGTGCCGTCTGGCCGTTGGAGGTGGCCGCGCTGTTGATGACGCCGAGGAAGACCTCCTCGAGGTGTCGGCGGCTGCTCACCCCGACGATCGGCAGGCCGACGTCGACGGCCGTGCGGACGACCGCGTCGCGGGCGAGGTCGGAGACGACGACGAGGCGGGTGTCGGTGTCGGCGCGGACCTCGGTGATGCCGGTGCGCTCGGCCAGCTCGGCGGCGCGGCGTCTCGTGGTGTCGCGGTCGACGTCCTCGGCGAGGTCGAGCACGGTCGTGTCGGAGCTGTCGACGAGGTCGGCGACCCGGCCGGCGGTCACGACCCGGCCGGCGTGCATGACGACGACGTCGGTGCACGTCATCTCGACCTCGGCGAGCAGGTGGCTCGAGACGACGACGGTGCGGCCGGTCTCCGCGTAGCGACGCAGGATCGGGCGCATCGCCGCGATCTGGGGCGGGTCCAGGCCGTTCGTCGGCTCGTCGAGGATGAGCAGCTCCGGCAGCCCGAGCATCGCCTGCGCGATGCCGAGCCGCTGCTTCATCCCGTGGCTGTAGGACTTGACCGGCCGGTCGAGCGCGCCGCCGAGGGCCGCGACGTCGAGGGCCTCCTCGAGGTGTGCCTCGGCCGGGTCGCGACCGGTGGCGGCCCAGTACGCCTCGAGGTTCTGGCGGCCGGTCAGGTGCGGCAGGAAGCCGGGGCCCTCGATGAGCGCACCGACCCGGCGCAGCACGGGCGAGCCGGCGGAGACGGGCTGCCCGAGGACGTGGACGGAGCCGGAGTCCGGGCGGATCAGGCCCATGACCATCCGCATCGTCGTCGTCTTGCCGGCGCCGTTGGGGCCGAGCAGGCCGACGACCTGGCCCTTCTCGGCGCGCCACGAGACGTCGTCGACGGCGCGGTGGCCGTCCGAGTAGGTCTTGACGAGGTGCTCGACGACGAGGGGTGCGTCGGCGAGGTCGGGGCGGATCGGCTGGTGCGTGCGGCGGCGCCGGCGGACCAGCGCGGCGCCGATCCCGAGGAGGAGCAGGGCGACGATGGCGGCGAGGGCGATGCCGTCCTCGGTGTCGAGGCCGCGACTCGCGCCGGCGACCGGCTCGCCGTCCGCGACCGGGACCTCGAGCCCACCGGTCGCCTCGACGGAGACCGTGGCCGGGCTGCGGTCGTTGGTGAAGCTCGCCTCGGTCGTCGACAGGAGCACCCGCCACGTGCTGCCGGCCGGCATCGGGTAGGTCCCGGCCGGGAGCGAGACGGTGACCGGCGTCGCCTGGCCCGGGGTGACCGGCACACGGATCGGCGCGACGAGGGCGTGCGGCAGGGTGGCCTGGCCGCCCGCCACCCGCCACAGCGAGGCGAAGAGCGTCACGACCGGCTGGTCGGAGGTGACCGAGAGCCGGATCGTCGGCGAGCCGACGACCGTCATGGCCTGCTTGACCGGCTCGGTGTCGAGGGCGACGGCCTGCCCGGGCAGGGCGGCGAGCTGGTACGTCGACAGGTTCGTCCCGAGCGCGGAGAGGCCCGGGACGGCGACCATCCCCGCCGGCTGGCCGCCGGGTGGTCGCAGCGCCTCGCCGCCGTGCGTCGTCAGGGCCAGGGTGCGGGTGGGGTCCGGGGTCTGGCCGCTCGCGGCGGGCAGTCCGGGGTGGGCCGGCAGGCCGGGGTAGGCCGGCAGGGACCACAGGTCGGCGGGCTGGTTTCGCTTCGTCGAGGCGGTGGCATAGACGAAACCCGGTGTCGGCAGAGGCGATCCGGGCTTGGCGGCCGCCTTGACCCAGTGGTCCAGCCAGGCGTAGGAGGCGTCCTGCTCCTCCTGCTCGCGCGAGCTCGGCCCGTCGTGGCCGCCGTCGCTCCACCGGACGGCGAGCGGGGTGCCGTTCGCGGCGAGGGCCCGCGCGGTCGCGTCGCTCTGGTCGAGCCCGAAGAGGGAGTCGGACATGCCCTGGACGAGCAGGGTCGGCGCCGTGATCCGGTTCGCGACGGCCTTCGGGCTGTGTGCGCGCAGCAGGGTGAGCAGCCCCTCGCTCGGGGTGCCCGTCTGCGCGGTGTCGATGAAGAGCCGGCAGATCGTCGGGTCGAACCGGCCGCACGCCGCCGCCGAGGGCGCCGTGGCCGCGGCCTGGGCTCGGCCCGGCGC
>NZ_AWQS01000288.1 GCF_000576575.1 Intrasporangium chromatireducens Q5-1 | reverse complement strand
CGCTCACCTCGCTGAGGTGAGCGGCATACCTCCTCGACGTGGTGGCCTCAGCCCGGCGCGGGGAGGTCGGCGGTGACGGCCGGCGCCGCCAGGGGCTGCGCCGGGGCCGGCGGCAGGTCGAACTCGTCCGGGGACATCCGCAGCACGGCCGCTCCGGCGAGGCCCATGCAGAGCGCCGTCGCGCCCCACGCGGCGAGGTCGAGCGGGTGGTTGCCGGTCATGGCCGACACGAGGTGCACCGGTTGTGACACGGCAAGGGCGATGCCGACCCAGGCCGGCAGGACTCTGCTGCGCCAGAGGGCGATCCCGAGCAGGACGGTACCGGCCAAGTGCCCGATGACGAAGACCGTGACGGCGGTCGTCGGCTGGGGCATCGCCTCGAGGGCCGCGGCGATCGGCCTGACCGATGCCGTGTCGAGCCCGCCGTGCGCCACGACGTCGGCCAGCACGGGTGAGACCGAGTCGGCCGCGGCGAGGGCGGTGTACCCGAGGACGCAGAGCACCCCAGCGACGGTCGCGAGCACCGGCACCCGGCGCCGGGTCACCCACAGCACCGCGAGCACCCCGGAGATGACGACCGGGGTGAGGAAGCCGAACCACACTTGCGCCGACGTGAACGTCGGGTTGGCGACGAGCTTCGAGAAGGCCTCGTCAGGGGTGTCGAGGGTGTTGAACGGCAGGGTGAACCGCAACACGGCGATGCCAGCCGCCATGACGGGCGCGCTCAGCGCGAGGAGCCACTGCCAGGTGCGCCGCACGTCACGGGGGTCGCCGGGAGCGTGCCGGGGGCGGGGGTCGGTCGCCGCGTGAACGACGCCGGTTGGTGGCAGGTCGAACTCGTCGTCGCTCTGCCGCAGCAGTACGACGGAGACGCCGACCAGCCCGACCGCCGTCAGCGCCCAGGACGCGGCGGCCGTGACCGAGCTCGCGGAGAGGGCGACATGGAGCAGACCCGAGCTCGCGAGGACCGCCCCGAGCCACCGCGGCGCCGACGGCGTGCGCCACAGGGCGAGTCCGAGCAGCAGCAGGCCGATCGCCTGGGCGGCGAGGAAGGCGATCGTCGTCGTGCCGACGGCGGGGTGCCCCGCGACGGCGGTCGCGACCCGTTCGAACGTCGCGGAGTCGGTGCCGCGCTGCACGGCGGCAGCGGCCAACAGCTCCGAGGACGGCACGGTGATCGACAGGGCGAAGCCGACGACGGTGAGGATGCCGCCGGCGAGGGCGAGCCGCGGCGCGCTGCGCCGGACGGCCCACGCGGCTGCCATGGCCGCAGGGATGCCGAGCAGCAGCCCGGCGAGGACGAGCCACGTGACGAGCGCGACGCGCCCCGGTGCTGCCGACGCAGCCGCGAGCTGCTCGGTGGGGCTGGCGAACAACCCATAGGGGGTCAGGGCGAACTCGGCCGCGACGAGTGCCGCCGGGACCGGGACGAGGACGGCGAGGGCGCGCCGCCACCCGCCGCGCAGGTCACGGACCTTCTTGGGCGTGGTGGTGGACATGGGGTGCTCCCTTCTGCAGACACTGATGTGCGGGTGCTCCCACCGTCGCGCGGCCGATCCGGTCGGCACATCGCCGCCGGCACGGATCTGCACCTCCGTGCTGATACGGAGGACGTGAGGCCACAGCGCCAATAGCCTCGGTGGATGGGCAGGTCGACAGCGGCGGCTCGCGCCGCCACCGTCGTCGGTGGCGCGTGTGCCATCGCGGTGGCCGTCCTGCTCGCCCTCGCCCCCTCGTGGGCGCATGCCCGGTATGCCGCTCTCTACGTCGCGCTCGCCGCGGCGCCGTTCGCGGTCGGCTGGTTCCTCGTGCGGGCCGGGGCGACACGGATCGGGACGCTTTTGGTCTGGATGGGGGTGGTTCCCGTCCTCATCGCGGTCACGGACCTGTGGCGCCTCGTCTCCGAGGAGCAGCCGGGCCGCCTCTGGGTCACCGGCGTGCTGGTCGGCGCAGCGCCGCTGACGTGGGTCCTGTTCTACGCCGCCCCCGCGCTGGTGGTCCTGCACTTCCCGGACGGGCGGCTACCCGGCCACGAATGGCGTTGGGTGCCAAGGGCCGTCGTGGGGAGTGCCCTGCTCCTGCTCACCCTCGGAGCGGTCACGCCGGAGCCCTACCCGCCACCGTTCGAGACCGTGCCTCGGTTCCGCTTCGCGATGCCCTCAGATCTGGCCTGGCTGCACGGCGCGCTGTCGGTCCTGGCCGTTCTCGGCCTGCTTGGCACGCTCGTCGTCACCGGCGCAGCCGTCGGCGCTCGCCGACGCCGGGCCGCCAACCCCCGGCTGCGGGCCCAGCTGCGATGGATCGGCCTCACCGTCTGGACGCTGCCGCTGACGCTACTGCTGTGCTGGCTCAGCTACCTGCTCCTCGACGGGCCCGTCCTCGTGCTGGTCGGGCTGGCCGTCATGTGGCTGGCGCTCCCCCTGGCGACATGGGCTGCGGTCCTCCACCACGACCTCTACAACCTCGACCGGGTCAGGACCGTCGCCGCGACCGTGACGGCCGTCTCGACGTTGGCGCTGCTCGTCTGGACCGGTGTCACCGCGGCGGCCGGATCGGTCGTCGGCGGCGACCGCCCCGCCCTCGTCGCCGCCGTGACTGCGGTGCTCATTCTCGCCTTCCTACCCCTGCGCTCGCGCCTCGCGCACGCACTGGAGCGTCGGCTGCAGCCGCGTCGGGCCGCCCTCCGGGAGGCGCTCGACGGGCTCGTGTCCGAGGTGCAGGCCGGCACGGCGATGCCCGAACAGCTCGAGGGCGTGCTCCGCTCCACGCTCGGTGCGCCGGCTGCGCGGGTCGGCTACCTCCTGCCTGACCTGCCGGGTCTTTGGGACGGGGCCGGCCGCCCGATCGCCGACTACCGCGTCGTCGTCGCGCCCACCGGGCCCGAGGGGGCCGGGGCAGCGCTCCCGGTCCGGGTCGGCGGCCGGGAGATCGCGTGGGTCCTCGGCCTCGAGGCGGAGGACCAGGCCGTCGTCGAGGGCCTCGAGGGCGTCGTGGCCCTCGTGGCAGAGCTCGGCCGTCTGCGCCTCGGGGTGACCGCGGCGCTCCGCGAGGCCGAGGAGTCGCGCCGGCGCCTCCAGGAGGTCGGGTATGCCGAGCGGCGTCGCCTCGCTCAGGACCTGCACGATGGGGCGCAGCAGCGCCTCGTCTCCCTCGGCCTGACCCTCCGCGTGGCCCAGCGCCACCTCCGTGCGGACGACGTCGCGACGAGCGAGCTCATCGATGCCGCCGTGGCCGAGCTCGGCACGGCGGTGAGCGAGCTGCGCCAGCTCGCCCACGGCATCCGCCCCGCCTGCCTCGACGATGGGCTCGGACCGGCCCTCGCGCCGCTGACCCAGTCGGGCCCGGTCCCGGTGTCGGTCAACGTTGCCGTCGGCTCGGTACCGGACTCGGTCGCCGTCACGGCCTACTACGTCGTCATGGAGGCGGTAACGAACGCCCTCAAGCACGCCCAGGCGAGCCAGGTCGCCGTCCACGTCGAGCAGCGCGACGGGCACCTCGCCGTCCTGGTCGCCGACGACGGACGGGGCGGCGCAGACCCGCTCGGCCGCGGCCTGTCCGGAGTGCGTGACCGGGTCACCGCGGCGAACGGCCGGCTCGACCTCGTCAGCCCCGCGACCCGGGGCACGCGACTGGCGGTGCTCCTGCCGTGCGGGTGATCATCGGCGAGGACTCCGCCCTGTTCCGCGAGGGCCTGGCCGGGCTGCTCCTCGACGCCGGCCACGACGTCGTCGCGAAGGCGGCCGACGCCGCCTCACTGGATGACGCGGTGGGCCCGGGCGGGCACGACCCCGGCTGCGACGTCGTCATCATCGACATCCGGATGCCGCCGGACCTCCTCGACGACGGTGCCCGGGCCGCTCGCCGGATCCGGATGCGCCACCCGGACCTCGGCATCCTGCTGCTGTCGCAGCACATCGAGACCCGCCACTCTGTCGAGCTCGTCGCGGCCGGCCGGTTCGGTTACCTGCTCAAGGACCGGGTCCTCGATGTGGCCGAGTTCCTCGACTCGCTGGACCGGGTCGCACGGGGCGGATCCGTGCTCGATCCCGAGGTCGTCGGCCGGCTGCTGTCGAGCAGCAGCCGCAACGACCCGGTTGCCACGCTGACCCCGCGTGAGCGCGAGGTCCTCGCCCTGATGGCCGAGGGCCGCACGAACACCGGTATCGCGAAACGACTCTGGCTCACCCCGCGCACGGTCGAGACGCACGTCAGCAACGTCCTGGCCAAGCTCGGCCTCACCGAGAGCGAGGACGACCACCGCCGGGTCCTCGCAGTGCTGGCCCACCTCCGCAGCCAGTCCTCACCCACCTGACCCC
>NZ_AWQS01000287.1 GCF_000576575.1 Intrasporangium chromatireducens Q5-1 | reverse complement strand
CCAGCCGTGGCGGCGGTCAGCTTGCCGACGAAGACGGCCATGGGAGGTGTCCCGACGAGGCCCAGCAGGGCGACGACGAGGGCGCCCGCCAGCAGCGGGTGGCGCCGGGCCAGCCCGGTGTAGGAGTCGAGGTCGCGACAGCCCGGCAGCGCGGCCGTGACCGCGAAGGCGGCGAGGTTCGTCGCGGCATAGCCGCCCAGGTAGAAGAGCACCGCGGGCAGGGCGAGGTCGGTGCGTCCGGCCACCACGACGGGCACCAGCAGGTATCCGAGCTGGCTGACGGTGGACCAGCCGAGCAGGCGCCTCGGGTCGGTCTGCCAGTAGGCCGCGAAGTTGCCCAGCGTCATGCTGACGACCGAGAGCGCGGCGACGAGCGGAGCCGCCGGGACGGTGTCGCCCAGCACCGTGACGACCCGATAGACCGCGACGACCGCGCCGATCTTGGGCACGGTGGTCAGGAAGGTAGCCGCGGTGGCGTTCGCCCCCTGGGCGGCGTCGGGGACCCAGAAGTGGGCCGGCACCCCTCCGGCCTTGAACATCAGGCCCCCGATGACCGCGACGGCCCCGACGGCGACGACGCTCGAGGGCGCGGCGCGAAGCGCGGTTGTCATCTGCGCGTAGGACGTCGAGCCGGCCAGGCCGTAGAGCAGCGTCACGCCGAGGAGCAGCAGGATGCCGAAGAGGGCTCCGACCAGGTAGGTCTTCAACGCGGCCTCGGCCGACCGGGGGGTGCGCGCGAGGCCGATGATGCCGTAGAGCGGGATGCTGGCGAGCAGGAAGCCGACGGCGAGGACGAGCAGATCGTGGGCACCCGCGAGGACGAGCGCGCCGGCGGCAGCGAAGAGCAGCAGCGTGTAGGCCTCGCTCTCGCGCGCGTGGCCGCTGAGCTCCTCCCCCGCCAGGAGCACGACGAGCAACGTGGCGAGGGTGACGACGAGCCGGGCCACCCCCGTCGCGGCGTCGATGGTGAAGGTGCCCTCGAACGCCTCGGTGGGCGCGTCCGCGAGGCCCGTCGCTGCCGCCGCAGCAGCGGCAAGGAGGGCGGTCAGGGCGACGGCACGGGCTGGCCACTGCCGCCGCCGGGGCAGGAAGGAGCCGCCGATCAAGGCGGCGAGGCCGCCGACGAAGAGCAGGATCTCGGGGAGCAGCAGGAGGGGGCGCATCTCAGTGTCCTGCTCCTACCGACCGACGAGGTGGATCACGGTCGCCGCCGCCGGCTCGATGACCGAGACGAGCGTGTTGGGCAGCACTCCGATGAGCAGCGACAGCAGCAGCAGCGGTGCCACCGACCAGGTCTCGGTCGCCCGCAGGTCGGCGAACCCGACCGACCGGCCCCGGGGGTGGCCGGTGAAGACGCCCTGCAGGGCGCGGAGGAACAGGGCTGCGGTGATCAGGATGCCGAGCAGCGCGACCGCGGTGACGGGGGCCGCCGCGATGCTGCCGGTGAAGACCTGGAACTCGGCGATGAAGCCGGACAGCGCCGGCAGGCCGAGGGAGGCGAACGCCGCGACGGCGAACAGGGTGGCGAACCGTGGGGCTGGGCCCGCCAGGCCACCGTAGGCACTGAGGTCGTACTGCTCGGTGCGGCGCCAGAACACGCCGGCGAGCAGGAACAGCGCCCCGGTGACGAGCCCGTGGCTGACCATCTGGGTGACGGCACCGGTGACCGCTACGGCTCGCGCCTGGGCGGTGTCGGAGGAGATCAGGCCGGCAACGCCGACGGCGAGCACGATATAGCCCATGTGGTTGACCGACGTGTAGGCGATCATCCGCTTGAGGTTCGTCTGGGCCAGCGCGACGAGAGCGCCGTGGAGGACGGAGACGAGACCGACGACGACGATGACCCACGACCACGCCTGCCAGGACTGCGGCAACATCGGCATCGCGATCCGGACGAAGCCGTAGGTGCCCATCTTGAGCAGCACCGCGGCCAGGACCGCGGATCCGACGGCCGGCGCGTCGGTGTGTGCCGGCGGCAGCCAGGTGTGGAAGGGAACGGTAGGTGTTTTCACCGCGAGCCCGAGCAGGATGGCCGCGAGGACGAGGCCCCCGGCCACCGGTCGGCCGGCCAGAGGCGCCGTCCGAGTCAGCTCGACCATGTCGAAGGTGTGCGGGGCCGCGGCGACGTACAGACCGATGAAGCCGGCGAGCAGGGCCAGCGAGCCGACGAAGGTGTAGAGGAAGAACTTCAGCGCGGACCGGCGCGCCTCGCCATGGCCCCACCCGGCGATGACGAAGTACATCCCGACGATGGACAGGTCGAAGAAGACGAAGAAGAGGATGAGGTCGGCCGAGACGAACAGGCCGAGGCTGACGCTCTCGAGGAAGAGAAACAGGGCGGCCCTGGTCCGCGGTCGGTCGGCGTCGCGGAACGCGAAGACCGCACAAGCGAGGAAGATGACAACTGTCATCGCGACGAGCGGCAACGAGAGGCCGTCGACACCGACGTGGTAGCTGCTCCCGACGCCGGGCAGCCAGGGCAGTCGCTCCTCGAACGCCAGCGAGTCGTCCGCCGGCCGCTCGTACGTCGCCCACATCACCCCGACGAGGACGACCTCGACCGCTGCGACGGTCAGCCAGGTCCAGCGGGCCAGCGTCGGCGCCGGGCGCGCCAGGCTGGCAAGCGCGAGGGAGGCCGCGAGCGGCAGGAAGACGAGCAGACTGACCACGGTCACCCCAGCGTGAGGACGAGGACGGTGCCGAGCGCGAGGACCACGACGGCCTGGACGTAGTACTGGTGCAGCTGGCCGGTCTGCGGGCGGCGGGCCAGCACGCCGAGACGCCGCGCCGAGTGGGCCAGTCCCTCGACGCCGCCGTCGACCCACCGGGAGTCGGCGTCGGCCGCCCGGCGAGCCATCCGGACCACCGACCGGGCAGTGCCCTCGACCGCGGCGTCGAGCACACCGTCGTCCACGCGGGACAAGGCACGGGCGAGCCGCATCGTCGGCCGCACGACGAGGCCGTGGGCGGCCCGCTCGAGGCCGAGCCAGTCACGCAGCCAGCGTGGCTCGGGCAGCCGCCACCGCACGACGGCCAGGACGACGACGACGGCAAGAGCGCCGGAGCCGACCAGCTCGACGGTGCTGACCGGCGGCTCACTGGCGCCCAGGACCTGCGCGACGTGCCCGCTCACGGGCGGCAGGGCCAGTGCGCCGAGGACGAGGGCGCCGAGGGCGAGCACGACCAGCGGGGCCTGCTCGGCCGGGCCCACCTTGCGGGTGCCCTGCTCCTCCGCGTCGTAGAGGGCCTCGACCTCCTCGCGCTCCCCCTGCCTCACCGGTCGCCAGATCGTCACGACGATCTTGCCGGCGTAGGCCGCGGACAGCCCGGCTGCCACCAGGCCGGCCGCGTAGAGAGCGGGCGACTGCTCCAGGGCCGAAGACAGCACGGCGTCCTTCGTCGCCCACAAGGACAGCGGTGGGATCCCGGCCAGGGCGACCGCTCCCGTGGTGGCCAGCCAGCCGAAGACCGGCCAGCGCCGGGCCACCCCCTGGAGCCCGGCCAGCTGCTTCGTCCCGAGGGCTGTCAGCCACGCGCCAGCGGCGAGGAAGAGCAGGGCCTTGGTGGCGGCATGGGCGACGAGGTGTGCGACTCCCCCGGCGACCGACGCGACGCCCGCGGCCAGCACGATGAAGGCCAGCTGGGCCGACGTCGAGGCGGCGAGCAGCTGTTTGAGGTCTCGCTGGGCGGCGGCGACCAGGCCCATGAGGACTGCTGTCGCCGCACCGATCCAGGCCGTGACGGGACCGGCCCATCCCGTGGCCTGCAGCAGCGGCTGTACTCGCAGCAGCAGGTAGCCGCCCAGGGCCACCATGGCTGCGGAGTGGAGCAGGGCACTGACCGGGCTCGGCCCGACCATGGCGCGCGAGAGCCAGAAGGAGAAGGGCAGCTGGGCCGCCTTGCCCAGCGCGGCCACGAGGATCCCGGCCGCGGTGACGTGCTGCCACCCACCGGTCATGGCCGGCAGGTCGGAGAGCCGGAGGCCCGGCGAGGCTGCGAGTGCGGCCCCGGCTGCGATGTACAACCCGAGGTCGGCCGTGCGGGTCGTCAGGAACGCGGTGAGACCCGAGGAGACCCGCTCGTCGTCACGCCACCAGAAGCCGATGAGCGCGTAGGACATGGCACCCATGACCTCCCAGCCCAGCAGCAGGGTCACGAGCGTCTCGGCCGTGGCGGTGAGGACGGCGGCGGCCGCGAAGAGCAGCATCAACCCGTGGAACCGGGCGCGGGATCGTTGGATCTCAGACCGGGCGAACAGGAGCACGACCAGGGTGACGACCGTGATGGTCGGCACCACGAAGGCGGAGAGGGCATCGACCCCGAGCGACAGCTGCATCCCGG
>NZ_AWQS01000286.1 GCF_000576575.1 Intrasporangium chromatireducens Q5-1 | reverse complement strand
CCGGCGCCGCTCCGGCCGCCGCCGCAGCCCCGACGCGCGCCGCAGCCCCCGCCGAAACGTCGGGAAGGGAGCACTGATGGGCCGCGTCATCGTCGTCGGGTCACTCAACGTCGACCTCGTCACCATGGTCGAGCGCCATCCCAAGCCCGGTGAGACGGTGCTCGGCGAGTCGGTCGGGCGGTTCGCGGGAGGCAAGGGCGCGAACCAGGCGGTCGCCGCTCGCCGGGCCGGCGGCGACGTCGTCATGGTCGGCGCCGTCGGGAGCGACGACGCGGGCGACGCGTACCTGCAGCGCTTGGCAGACCTCGGGATAGACGCGCGGGTCAGCCGGATCGACGGCACGCCGACGGGGACAGCAGTCATCACCATCGACCAGTCGGGGGAGAACTCGATCATCGTCGTCCCCGGAGCCAACGGCGAGTTCGACGCCAGGGAGGTGGGCGCGCGTCCGGGTGACGTGGTGCTCCTGCAGCTCGAGATCCCACTCGACTGCGTCACCCGGGTGGCCCGGGAGAGCCGGCGCGCCGGCGCCCGGGTCGTCATCAACCTCGCGCCCTACGGGTCCCTGCCCGACGACGTCATCGCGATCGCGGACCCCCTCGTCGTCAACGAGACCGAGGCCGCCCTCCTCGCCGACGCCGGCCGCCTGCCCACCTCGCTCCTCGTCACCTTCGGCGCCGCCGGCGCGATGTGGGACGGCGAGCGCGTCGACGGGATCCCGCTCGACGCGGACGAGGTCGTCGACAGCGTGGGTGCCGGTGACGCGTTCTGCGGCGCCCTCGCTGCCGCCCTCGCCGACGGCGTGAGCCGGACGGAGGCGCTCCACCGGGCCAACGCCGCCGGTGCCGCCGCCGTGCGGTGGAGCGGCGCGCAGCCCGACGGTCGTCTCTGACCAGCCTCGGCTGCGCCCTACCGCCGCGGGCCGATGACGAGCACACTCGGGAGATGGCCGTACGGCTCGACCGCCTTCTCCACGGCGTCCTCGACGAGCTGCGGATCCACCCCGTGCGCAAGCGCGTCCGCGCCCTGCACGGCGACACCGCAGTCGTCGACTCGACGCACGCCGTCATCGTCTGGGAGCCGCGACGCGTGGTGGCCTCCTACGCCGTGCCGGTCGACGACGTCGCCGCGTCGCTCGTCCCGTACGCAGGTCCCGTCCCGGACCCACCGGCCGCTCGTCCGGGCCGACCCCTGCTGCTCGACCCGCGCGTCCCGTTCGGCGTCCACCTCGGCGCGGGCACGCCGCTGACCCTCCGCGGGGACGCCTTCGAGCTGCCGGGGGCCGCCTTCCGGTCCGACGACCCGGACCTCGCCGGCCACGTCCTGCTCGACTGGGACGCGTTCACGACGTGGCTCGAGGAGGACGAGCCGGTCATGGGCCATCCCCACGACCCCTTCGACCGGATCGACTGCCGGCGCAGCTCCCGCCACGTGGTGGTGGCCCACGGCGGACATGTCCTCGCCGACACGACGCGTGCCACCTTCCTCTTCGAGACGCCGCTGCCGACCCGGTTCTACATCCCGCGGGAGGACGTGCGCATGGACCTGCTCACGCCGAGCGAGTCGACGACGGTCTGCGCCTACAAGGGCAGGGCCTCGTACTGGTCGGCCACCCTCGGTGGCGAGTCGCTGCCCGACATCGCGTGGTCCTACGAGCAGCCCCTCCTGGACGCCGAGCCCGTCAAGGACCACCTCGCCTTCTTCGACGAGCGGCTCGACGTGACGCTCGACGGGCAACGCCTCGCACGTCCTGTGACGCCCTGGTCCTAGGCCGCCTCGACGACGATCGCGACCTGTCTGCCGGCCACCCGCGTCAGCACGAGGACCGCCTCGGAGCCGCCCTTGCCCCGGCCGGTCATCTTGAGCTGGCGTCGCAGCAGGTCGGCGTCCATCGCGACGCCACGCTTCTTGATCGTCACGCGATCGTGCCCGTGCTCGCGCAGCCAGCGCCCCAGCGCCTTGGCGGAGAGCGGCAGCGCGGCGCGCACCCGATACCGCTTGGCCCAGGCGATGTCGTATGCCGCTGAGCTCGTCACGTAGCCGACGCCCGGTCCCAGCTCGGTGCCGTCCACCGCGGCCACGAGGGCCCCGGTGAGCCCGGCCCGGATGACGGCACGGTCGGCCTCGTAGAGCCAGTCGCCGAGTGCCTCGAGGGAGGCGAGGGGGTCGACGTCCGAGCCCGCCCCGGCCTCCGCCTCGGTGACGACGCAGACCGACCTGTCGGTGCAGACCGCAGCGGTCCGGCCGGCGTGCTCGACGAGCGGGCCCCACCAGAGGGCGCACTCGAGCACCTCTCCGTGCCACGAGGTCCACTGCGCCTCGGAGCCGGGCGGGATGGCGGCGTGCGGGAAGCCGGGGGAGAGCTTGGCGCCCGTCGCCGGGACCTGCGCCGCGAAGCGCTGCACGTCCGGCCACGACGGGGAGATCTCCTCCAGCGAGAAGACCCGCCTCGTCCGGCCGCGGAGGTCGGCGACGCCCGGCGTGCGTCGTGCCGGGTCGACCCACACGCCGGTCCGCGCCGACCCCGCGTCGGTGAGCAGGTCGACGTCCTCGGCGTGTGCGCAGGCGACGCTCGCCTCGGGCCAGTGCCTCAGGTTGACCGCGGCGATCGCAGCAGTGACGGGATCGGCGTCGACGGCCGCCACGCGAAGGTCGAGGGCGGCGAACGCCATGGCGTCGGAGCCGAGCCCACAGCCGAGGTCGTGGACGCGCTCGACCCCGGCGCGCCGGAACCGGCTCGCATGCCGGGCGGCGACGGGCAGCCGCGTCGCCTGCTCGAGCCCGTCCGCGGTGAAGAGCATGCCGGCGGCGAAGTCGCCGAACTTCTCCCGCGCCCGGGACCGGAGACGGGACTGGGCCATGGCGGCGGCCACGAGGTCTGCGTCGAGGCCCGAGGCGCGCAGGCGGCTCTGCAGGGACAGGGCGCTCGCCTCGTCGTAGTCGGGCAGCGCCTGCAGCAGCGACCATCCCTCCGGGCCCGCGAGCCGCTCCACCGTCGCCACGTCCATGGGTCCCATCCTCGCATTGGCACTCGACTTGACCGAGTGCTAATCGGAACCTAGATTTCTGCTTGTTGGCACTCTCACCCCGAAAGTGCCAGAACTCCAGAGGTGGTCGACCCCCGCGACGGCGGTCGCCTCGACGAGCCAATAGTCAACAGTCATCCGAGACAGTCCCGAAGGGAAGGTCACCAGTGTCGGTTTCCATCAAGCCGCTCGAAGACCGCATCGTCGTCAAGTCGCTCGAGGCGGAGCAGACGACCGCGTCCGGCCTCGTCATCCCCGACACCGCGAAGGAGAAGCCGCAGGAGGGCGAGGTCCTCGCTGTCGGCCCGGGTCGGTGGAACGAGGACGGCGACGAGCGCGTCCCGCTCGACATCAGCGTCGGCGACAAGGTCATCTTCAGCAAGTACGGCGGCACCGAGGTCAAGTACAACGGCGAGGAGTACCTCATCCTCTCCGCCCGTGACGTCCTCGCCATCGTCGGCTGAGGCCCTTCGCACCACACGTAGTGACCGCACCCCGGTGATGAGTCCCCGACGGGGTCGCGCCGGGGTGCGGTCCCGTTTCAGCACTACGCCCACACGAGCCTAAGGAATCACATGGCCAAGCAGTTGGAGTTCGACGACTCCGCACGCAAGTCACTCGAGCGCGGTGTTGACGCGCTCGCCAACGCGGTCAAGGTGACGCTCGGTCCGAAGGGCCGCAACGTCGTCATCGACAAGAAGTGGGGCGCCCCCACGATCACGAACGACGGTGTGACGATCGCCCGCGAGATCGAGCTCGAGGACGCCTACGAGAACCTCGGCGCCCAGCTGGCCAAGGAGGTCGCGACCAAGACCAACGACATCGCCGGTGACGGGACGACGACCGCGACGGTCCTCGCCCAGGCGATGGTCAAGGAGGGCCTGCGCAACGTGGCGGCCGGCGCCGCCCCGGCCGCCCTCAAGCGCGGCATCGACAAGGCCGTCGCGGCGGTCAACGACCAGCTCCTCAAGGTCGCCCGCGACGTCGACGGCAAGGACGAGGTCGCCTCGGTCGCGACGCTCTCCGCACAGGACGCCACCCTCGGCGAGCTCATCGGCGAGGCGTTCGACAAGGTCGGCAAGGACGGCGTCATCACCGTCGAGGAGTCCTCGACGACGGCGACCGAGCTCGAGTTCACCGAGGGCATGCAGTTCGACAAGGGTTACCTGTCGGCCTACTTCGTGACCGACACCGAGCGCATGGAGACGGTCCTCGAGGACGCCTACGTCCTGATCAACCAGGGCAAGATCTCCTCGGTCACCGAGATCCTCCCGGTCCTCGAGAAGGTCGTCCAGTCGGGCAAGCCGCTGCTCATCATCGCCGAGGACG
>NZ_AWQS01000285.1 GCF_000576575.1 Intrasporangium chromatireducens Q5-1 | reverse complement strand
CGCGCCCGTCGAGTGAGCGCGTTCTCCGGTTGCGGTCCGTCGAGTGAGCGCTTCGTCACTCGTGGCACTGCCGCCCATCGTCCGCAGCACCGCGTTCGAGACGGTCCGGACGGTGTCGAGGGGCAGCTCGTCGCCGAAGGCCCACTGCCGCGTCAACCCGGTTGGCTCGTCCGCCTGCCCGGACCGGCGGTCGTCGTGGTCGCCTCGTGCCGTCGCGAGCCCCTCGAAGACGCGCCGCAGCGCGGTCTCGCCGAGGCGACGGACCGCCCGCGGCGTGAGGCGCAGCCCGTCGTCACCCTGCGTGAGGTAGCCCTGGCGCTCGAGCTCGCGCTCCAGTCGGCGCAACGCCTCGAAGTCCCGGGCCGCATCCGCACCGAGGTGGCGCTCGAGCCGTTCGACGTCGACGTCATCGAGCGTGGCGCCGTAGTAGCCCTGGCTCAGCTGCTCGGCCAGCGCTTCCAAGTCGGCCACCTCGGCGACCGCCTCGACGGCTGCGCCGTAGCCCAGTGGCTCGCCACCCGGCTGCATGCCGACGGGCGTCCCACGGTCGAGCCCCGGCCGGAGCGCGCGGAGGTTGTCGGCCAGCTGGGCCATCTCGCTCGCGAGGTCGGCGTCGGCGAGGGCGTCACTCATGAGCTGGCTCAGCTGCTGGCGCTGCTCGGGGGTGAGGGAGGCGAGCATGCGGGCCGCTGCCGCCTGCCGGCGGGCGAGGGAGTCGATGAGCTCGTCGACGTTCTCGGGGTTGTCGGGGAACAGGTCGCCGTGCTTGTCCATGAAGTCACGGAACTGGTCGGTCGTGTCCTCGCCACGGGCGTGGGCGGCCAGCAGCGAGTTGAGGTCGGCCAGCATGTCCTTGACGTGCTGCAGGGCCTCGGGGTCTTGGCCGGTCAGGGCCGCCATGAGCCCCTCGAACTGCGCATCGAGCAGCTCCCGACGCAGCATCTCGGCGATCTGGTCGTAGGCCTGCGCTGCCTCCGGCGAGTGCCACTGGTACTCGGAGAGGGCCCGCACCGCACCGGCGGTGTCGTTCGGAAGCGTCGCGAGGTCCATCTCGGCGAGCCTCGCCCCGTCGCTCTCCTCCCCCGCGAGGGTCTGGCGCTCCAGGTCGAGGGCCTGGTCGAGCAGCTCACGGACCTGGTCGAGGGTGCCGCCGAGGTCTCCCCGACGCCGGGCGGCCTCCCGCATCCGGCGGATGCGGTCCGCGATCTCGTCCAGCCCCCGCCGGCCGTCGAGACCGCGTCTGAGCACGTCCCGCAGCGCCTCCCGGGTCGTCCCGCCGGCCAGCACGTCGCGGCCCATCTCGTCGAGCGCGGACCGGACGTCGTACGGCGGCGCCAGCGGATCGGGTCCGCCGTGCCACGGGCCATACCGGAACCGCCCATGTGGGTTGTCCCGCATCTCGTGCCGATCCCCGACCCTGGTCATCACCTCACGCTACGTCCGGCTCGCCGACCCGTCGAGCGGCTCAGGCGCCATACACCGTCCGCCCGGCCACCGTGTCCTTGTCGATCCGGCGAGTCAGGTGCAGACCCTCGAGGACGAACTCGACCGCGGCCGCCACGTGGCCGGGCGAGGCGTCGTCGCCGTCGCCGAGCCGGTCGAGCACCTTCGACAGCCCCGGGACCGGCCCCACCTGGGCCAGCAGGTCCGCGCCGGTCACGAGGTCACCGGTCTCGACAACCGACCCGTCCTCGAAGAGCCCGGTGAACCCGCTCAGGTCGAGCCCGGCCAGCCGGGACCGGAATGTCTCCGCCATCGAGACCTTCAGGACGTGCTCGAGGATGTCGCGCTCGCGGCCCTCCTCGCCCATCTCGAACTCGACCTTGCCGAGCAGGGTGGGCACGATCGTCGGCACGTCACAGACCCGGGCCACGGCGGCGTCCTCGTGCATCCGCGCCGCCCTCCGCAGCGCCGACGCGGCCACGCTCTCGGCCCCGGCGATGGCGAAGCGCGCCGACACCCCGGAGCGCTGGTCGACCGACCCCGACTCGCGCAGCCCACGGGTGAACCGGGCGATGACCTCGACGAGATGCTCCGGCACGTCCGCGACGAGCCGGGACTCCTGGGCGACGACGGCGACCTCGTCCGACACCTCCTGCGGGTAGTGCGTGCGGATCTCCGCCCCGAACCGGTCCTTCAGCGGCGTGATGATCCGGCCGCGGTTCGTGTAGTCCTCCGGGTTCGCCGTCGCGATGAGGAGCAGGTCGAGCGGCAGCCGCAGCGCGTACCCCCGGATCTGGATGTCGCGCTCCTCGAGCACGTTGAAGAGCGCGACCTGGATCCGCTCGGCGAGGTCGGGCAGCTCGTTGAGGCCGAAGATGCCGCGGTTCGCCCGCGGGACCAGTCCGTAGTGCACCGTCTCCGGGTCGCCCAGGGTCCGGCCCTCGGCGACCTTGATCGGGTCGACGTCACCGATGAGGTCGCCGACGCTCGTGTCCGGAGTGGCGAGCTTCTCCGAGTAGCGTTCGTCGCGATGCCGCCACCGGACCGGCAGGGCCTCGCCCAGCTCCGACTTGAGGGCGAGGCACCGGCGGCACACCGGCTGAGTCGGGTTGTCGTTGATCTCGCAGCCCTCCACGGTGGGGCTCCACTCATCGAGCAGCCCCGCAACCGTGCGCATGAGCCGGGTCTTGCCCTGACCGCGCTCGCCGAGCAGGACCAGGTCGTGCCCCGCCAGCAGGGCGCTCTCGAGCTCGGGCAGGACCGTCTCGTCGAAGCCGACCATCCCGGGGAACGCGCTCTCGCCCGCCCGCAGCCGGACGACGAGGTTCTCCCGGATCTCCTCCTTGACGGGCCGGTGGCGGTAGCCGGTCGCGAGGAGCTCACCGAGGGTCGATGTGGTCGGTGCCGGAGTCATCGAGGGATCCATCCGCCCACGCTACGTCCGAGTCAGCTGCCCCGCCTACCGCCCACCGCCGCACGGCAGGTGACCCCCCACGAGCGACGTGCCGTACCTCACGAGCGGCCCGGGACCTTCGGCCCCCTCCGACTGGTACCCGAGCATCAAGGCTGGGGAGGAAGGGAGTGGTACCGATGACAACTGCCCTGCACGAGCTCACGGAGGACACGCGATTTCGCCGGCTCGGTGGCTGGCGTGCCGACGCGTGGCACCGCTTGGACCTGCTGGCCCAGGACATCAAGCGGCTGCAGCCGGTGGCGACGGGAAGCACCTCGGCCCCTGACCGGGGACTGCGGATCCACGAGGTCCAGCAGGAGCTCCGGGAGGTCGCGCGCGAGCTGAACAGCGCCGGTCCGGACGAGGTGTGGCAGAGCCTGCACGAGGTCGAGGAGCACATCGCGCGCCTCTCCATGGGGGAGCAGCTGCGCGACTACGCCGTCTGGGCGGTCGACCACCTGACCGATCCTTCGCTCAAGGGGAACCGGGCCGCGACGACCGGCACGGCGTGGGAGCACGTGCGGGCGGCCGCGGAGCCGCACGCGCCGGCGCCCGATGCCGAGCTCGCTGCCGACGTCGCTGCCGCCCTCCACCGGGCGCACACGGCGATCGACCGCAAGCACCTCGAGGCCAACAACTGCAGCGCCCGCCTGCGGACGGCGACAATCGGGATCCTCGCGCTCAGCGTGCTGATCCTCGTGGCCGCGGCCGCGCTGCCGCAGCTGCCGTTCCTCGTCGGCCTCGAGAAGTTTCAGGGCGTGAGCGCCGTGCAGGTCGCCGTGCTCGTCGCGCTCGGTGGGCTCATCGGCGGCTCGTGGGGGGCGTTCCCGACCTTCACCAGTGCCGAGCGGGACACCTACCGCGTACAGTACGTCCGCGCCGCCGCACGCCTCGCCATGGGCATCCTGTCCGCACTCATCGGAGTCTCCCTCGTCGGCGCCGGCTGGGTGACGGGCCTCGCCGGTGACTCCGCGCCCGCGCTCTTCGCGGTGTCCATCGCGTTCGGCCTCGCCCAGGAGCCGGTCACACGCCTGCTCGAGGGCAAGCTCGCCGAGAAGGGGGGCGACGCGAGTGGCAACCCCGCCGCGTGAGCCCGCTGAGCGGCATACCGATGAATCCGTATGCCGCTCATGCCCGTCCGACGGCCACGTCCCCTTCCACGCGTGGCTGGCCGAGCGGTGGGAGCTCGGCTTCCTCCTCGTCTCGCTCGCCGCGCTCGCTGCGGGCGGGGTGGCCTGGTTGGGCCACCGAGACGACGTGGCCCAGGGGATCTGGGCGGGCGGCACGGTGGTCGCCCTCGTCGTCTCTCTCGCCGCCGTCGCCGTGGCGATCGCCGCCCGGCGGACGAGCGTCGACATCATCGCCCTGCTCGCCCTCGCTGGCGCGCTGTGGGTGGGCGAGCCCTTCGCCGGCGCCCTCGTCGGAGCGATGCTCGCCTCCGGCCAGTGGCTCGAGGCGCGGGCCG
>NZ_AWQS01000284.1 GCF_000576575.1 Intrasporangium chromatireducens Q5-1 | reverse complement strand
CCGCCGACGTCGTGCCCGGGCTCCGCGAGCTCGCCTGACGGCCGGAGCGGGCGCCGCCGCGCGAGTGCCGGCCATGACGAAAGGCCCGGGTCCTCGAGGGATCCGGGCCTTTCTGCATGGTAGCCCCGACCGGATTCGAACCGGCGCTACCGCCTTGAGAGGGCGGCGTGCTAGGCCGCTACACAACGGGGCCATGCGGTGTGCCGAGCGAACTCGACGCGAGAGGAAACTTTAGCCTGAACCGCGGTTTTCTCCCAATCGGCCCACCGGAGTGGACCATGGCTGGGGTACCAGGACTCGAACCTAGAATGGCTGAACCAGAATCAGCTGTGTTGCCAATTACACCATACCCCAAGGGGTTTCACGTCCGAGCGGGCCGGGGCCAACTGCGGGGCGAACCGAAGAGGAATACTACCGGTCCCCTCGCGCGGACCCAAATCGGCGGGTCTGCGGCGCTGGTCACCGCGGGTCGGCTCCTGCCACGAGCACGGCGGTGACCTCGTCGAGGCTGCGCACGGCGACCTGCTCGCGTGAGCCGGATCCCGCACGGTCGAGCCAGATACCCCGCAGGCCCGCAGTGATGGCGCCGACCACGTCCCACTCGAGGTTGTCACCGATGCAGGCGGCCCGTGCCGGCTCCGCATCGACGAGGCGGCAGGCCTCCAGGTAGACGCGCCGGTCGGGCTTGCCGACGCCGAGCGTGTCGGTCGTCACGACGGTGCCGTCGAACCGGCTGGCCAGCTCGAGCGCCTCGAGCTTGATCGCGGTGTCCGCGCGGGTCGAGTTGGTGAGCAGCACGACCGAGATGCCGGAACCGTCCGCGGCCGCGAGCAGGGCGGGCACGTCGCCGAAGAGCCGCTGGGCGGTGCGGAACGCCGGCAGGTAGGCCGCCAGGTAACGGTCGTGGGCATCCGACGGCAGGTCGAGCGAGAACGCCTCGGCGACGTCCCGCAAACGTGCCAGGCGCATCTGCTCCACGGTCAGCTCACCGGAAGCGTAGCGGCGGAACCAGCCGCCCGGGTCCTCGTAGTAGTGCAGCGCGAGGTCGGCGTGCGCGTGCGCCGCGTCGGGCCACAGGGCGCGCGCAGCGTGCGTGCCCGCCTGCGTCATGGCGGCGCGCGTGTCGACGATCGTGTCGTCGATGTCGAGGACGAGCGCCTGTATGCCGCTCAGCTCGCTCGCGAGGGTCCGCTCAGGCACGCTCGCCGTCCAGACCGAACCAGGGCAGGGCCGGCCCGACCCCGCGCACGGTGACCGCTCGGCCGCGGCCGGACCCGTGCCACGCGTCGCGCTCGAGGCGCAGGTGCTGGAGCTGACGGCCGTTGTGCTCGAGGACGGACGTGTGGGTGTCGGCGTAGCCGAGGCGGCGCGAGACGCCGAGCGAGGCCGCGTTCTCGAGGTAGGCGGACGAGATGGCGGCGACCGCACCGAGGTGCCCGAACGCCAGCTCCAGGACCGCAGCGCGCATCAGCGTGCCGAGCCCCTGGCCGCGACGCTGCTGCACCAGCCACGAGGACGAGTCGACGACCCGTTCCGCGCCGTAGTCGTGAGGCCCTTCGAGCACCTGGGCGCCGACGACCTCGCCGGCGAGGCGCACGACGAAGGGCAGCGCCCAGTCCTGCGGTGACCATCCGCCCATGGCGCGCCAGTAGCCCTGCACGAGCGCGACAGCGCGGCCCACGCCCGGGTCGAGAGCGGCATACCGGGGCAGCGTCGGGTCCATCTCGAGGTCGTCCGGGAGCCGGTCGAGGATGGTGGGCAGGTCGGGCTCGGTCATCGGCCGCAGCTCGAGGACGCCGTGGCGCAGCTCGACTCCGCGCACGGGCCAGACGTCGCTGAGCCTCATCCGGGTCAGAGGGAGTCGCGCAGCGTGCGGAGGCGGTTCAGCGTCGACGTCTTGCCGAGGATCTCCATGGACTCGAAGAGCGGGGGCGAGATGCGCGCGCCCGACACGGCGGTGCGCAGCGGCCCGAAGGCGAACCGCGGCTTGATCCCGAGTCCCTCGACGAGGGCCGTGCGGAGCGCGTCCTCGATGGCCGGCGCGGTCCAGCCGCTCCCGGCGCCGAGGACGCCCGTGCCGTGGTCGTCCAGGTCGCCGAGCGCGCGAATCGCCTCGTCGAGCACCTGGCCTGCGTCGTCCTTGAGCTGCGCCCGCGCGTCCTGCTGGACCTCGAGCTGGTCGTCGGAGACGAAGAACGGGCCGACGAGTGCCGGCGCCTCGGTGAGCAGCGACATGCGGGTCTGGATGAGCTCGGTGACCGCCTTGAGCCGCGCCAGCTCGCCGAGCGAGGGACTGGCGGACAGGACGCCGGCCGCCTCGAGGTACGGCAGCAGGCGCGAGGCGAGCTCACCGACCTCGAGGGAGCGGATGTAGACGCCGTTGAGCCACTCGAGCTTCTTGAGGTCGAAGATCGGGCCGATCGGGTTGACCTTGCCCCAGTCGAAGCTCTTCGAGAACTCGTCGAAGGTGAACACCTCGACGTCGTTGCCCTCCTCGTCCTGCTGTGGCGGGTAGGCAAGCAAGGCAAGGAAGTTGACGAGCGCCTCGGGCAGGTAACCCTCCTCGCGGAACCAGGTGAGCCTGGCCGCGGGGTTCTTGCGCTTGGAGATCTTCGACTTGTCGGTGTTGCGCAGGAGCGGCATGTGCGCCCACTTCGGCGGCTCGAGGCCGAGCCACTCGTAGAGGAGGATGTGCTTCGGCGTCGAGCTGATCCACTCCTCGCCCCGGACCACGTGCGTGATCCGCATGAGGTGGTCGTCGACGACGACCGCGAGGTGGTAGGTCGGGAAGCCGTCGGCCTTGAGGATGACCTGGTCGTCGGGTCGGGGCGCCGAGACCTTGCCCCGGATGACGTCGTCGAAGGTGAGCTGGACGTCGTCGGGAATGAGCATCCGCACGACTGGCGTCTCGGTGAACCCGGGCAGGGCCGCCCGCTCCTCGCGGGTCTTGCCGTAGCAGAGCCGGTCGTAGCCGGTCGGCTGCTTCGTCTTCTGCTGGATCTCGCGCATGTGGTCGAGGCGCTCCTTCGAGCACCAGCAGTAGTAGGCGTGCCCGTCCTCGATGAGCCGCTCGACGTAGGGCCGGTAGGTGTCGAGCCGCTCGGACTGCCGGTAGGGCGCGAAGGGGCCGCCGATGTCCGGGCCCTCGTCCCAGTGCAGGCCGAGCCAGTCGAGGGTGTCGTAGAGCTGCGCCTCGCTGTCCGCGCGGAACCGGGCGCGGTCGGTGTCCTCGACGCGCAGCACGAACTGGCCACCCTGCTGGCGGGTGAAGGCGAGGTTGAACAGCGACATGTACGCCGTGCCGACGTGCGGGTCGCCCGTCGGCGAGGGCGCGACGCGCGTCCGCACCGGGCCGGAGCCGTCCGAGGTGCTGCGCCGGGGCTCGGGAGCCGGCCGCACCTCGACCTGGCTGTCGTCGGGGACGGGGGTCAGCGGCATACGGACGGTGCTCGACTCACTCACAACGGGCCAGCCTAGTGCTCAGCGTCGGACGAACGTGTTGGTCAGGGAGCCGATCCCCTCGATCTCGACGGTCACCTGCTGGCCGGCCTCGACGAGGCCCACGCCCGCCGGCGTGCCGGTCAGGATGACGTCGCCGGGCAGCAGCGTGAACGCGGCCGACATGTGCTCGATGAGCGCGGCGATGCCGTGCACCATGTCGGACGTGCGGCCGTCCTGACGCACCTCCCCGTCGAGCGTCGTCGTGATCGACAGGTCGGCCGGGTCGAGCTCGGTCTCGATCCACGGCCCGAGCGGGCAGCTCGTGTCGAAGCCCTTCGCGCGGGCCCACTGGCCGTCCCGGCGCTGCCAGTCGCGGGCGGTGACGTCGTTGGCGACCGTGTAGCCATAGATGCACTCGGCGGCGTTCTCGGCCTTGACGCCCTTGGTGATCGTCTTGATGACGACCGCGAGCTCGCCCTCGTAGGAGACCTCCTCGCTCCCCCGCGGCAGCACGACGGGGTCGAACGGGCCGACGACGGCGGTGTTCGGCTTGAAGAACATCAGCGGCTCGTCGGGCACCTCGCCGCCCATCTCCTTCGCGTGGTCGGCGTAGTTCTTGCCGATGGCGATGATCTTCGAACGCGGGATGACGGGGGCGAGGAGCCGCACGTCCTCGAGCATGACCGGCCCGGCCCCGGACGCCTGGAGGCCGACGTAGAGCGGGTCACCGGCCAGCGGCGTGATCACCTCGTTCCCGGGCTCGCCCTGGACGATGCCGTATGCCGGGTCCTCCCCGGTCGTGTACCTCGCGATGCGCACGCGCCCCAGTCTAAGGATGCGTCCGTATGCCGCTCAGCCCGCTCCCGTCGTCACCTACCCTCTCGACGTGGTCCCTCCGTCGCGAGGCCACCAACCGACGAGAGGCCAC
>NZ_AWQS01000283.1 GCF_000576575.1 Intrasporangium chromatireducens Q5-1 | reverse complement strand
GACGCCCGCGATGGTCGAGCACTTCGACGCCTGCCTCGGCTGCATGGCCTGCGTGACCGCCTGCCCCTCCGGCGTGCAGTACGACCGGCTCATCGAGGCGACGCGGGCCCAGGTCGAGCGCCGCTACGAGCGGTCCCCCAAGGACAAGGCGCTCCGCGCCGCGATCTTCGCCCTGTTCCCCTACCCGCGACGGCTGCGGGCGCTGCGCGGACCGTTGAAGCTGCACCAGAAGAGCAGGCTCTCCGCGCTCCTGCGCCGCACCGGACTGCTCGACCGGATCTCCCCGACCCTCGCGGCGATGGAGGGGCTCGCACCGCCGCTCGGGGCGCGCGAGGACGTGCCCGAGCGCACCCCGGCGCGAGGCACCCGGCGCGGCACCGTCGGGATGCTGCTCGGCTGCGTCCAGCGGGAGTTCTTCCCCGGCGTCAACGCCGCCACGGCGCGGGTACTGGCCGCGGAGGGCTTCGACGTCATCGCGCCGGCCCGCCAGGGCTGCTGCGGGGCCCTGTCCATTCACAACGGCCGCGAACCCGAGGGACAGCGCTTCGCCCGCGCCCTCATCGACACCTTCGAGCAGGAGAACGTCGACTACGTCGTCGTCAACGCGGCCGGCTGCGGCTCCTCGATGAAGGAGTATGCCGACCTGCTCGCAGACGACCCGGACTACGCCGACCGGGCCCGCGCCTTCGTCGGCCGGGTGCGTGACCTCTCGGAGATCCTCGTCGAGGTCGGCCCCGTCGCGACGCGCCAGCCGCTCCCGATGGCTGTCGCGTACCACGACGCCTGCCACCTGTCCCACGCCCAGGGGATCAGGGTGCAGCCGCGCGAGCTGCTGCGCGGGATCCCCGGGCTGGAGGTGCGCGAGATCGCCGACAGCGAGATCTGCTGCGGCTCGGCCGGCATCTACAACATCGTCCAGCCCGAGGCGGCCCGCGAGCTCGGTGACCGGAAGGCCGCCAACGTCCTGAGGACCGGCGCCCCCCTCCTCGTCACGGCCAACCCCGGCTGCCTCATGCAGGTCGCCTCATCACTCGAGCGGGCCGGTCACCGGATCGCGCTCGCCCACATCGTGGAGGTGCTCGACGCCTCCATCCGAGGCAGCGCCCCGGCGAGCCTCGGCGTGTTCCACCCGCACCAACCCGCTCCTGGCACAGACTGACTCCTGCATCTCCACATCTGCTCACAATGAGGTGAACACATGTATCGCCCAGTCCTCGATGCGGTCGCCGGATCGCTCACCCTGACGGCCCTGGTGGCACTCCTGCCACTGGTCGTCCTCTTCGTGATGCTCGGTGTCCTGCGCATCAGCGCGTGGAAGGCATCACTCGTCTCGCTGATCGTCTCGATCCTCGTGGCGATCATCGCCTACTCGATGCCCGTCGGCCAGGCCGTCATGTCGGGGCTCGAAGGAGCGGCGTTCGGGTTCTTCCCGATCCTCTGGATCGTCATCAACGCGATCTGGCTCTACAACATGACCGTCGTCACCGGCCACTTCGACGTCCTGCGTCGATCGTTCGCGCGGGTCAGTGACGACCAGCGCATCCAGGCCGTCATCATCGCCTTCTGCTTCGGCGCCCTGCTCGAGGCGCTGGCCGGCTTCGGCACGCCGGTCGCGATCACCAGCGTCATGCTCATCGCGCTCGGTTTCCGCCCGCTCAAGGCGGCGGTCGTCGCGCTCGTGGCGAACACGGCGCCCGTGGCCTTCGGCGCCCTGGCCGTCCCGATCACCACCCTCGCCACGGTGAGCGGCATCCCGGAGCACACGCTCTCGCAGATGGTCGGTCGCCAGACCCCGATCCTCGGCATCTTCGTCCCGATGGCGCTCGTCTACATCATCGACCGGGGGCGGGGCGTGCGAGCCACCCT
Source organism: Intrasporangium chromatireducens Q5-1 (assembly GCF_000576575.1). Classification (GTDB taxonomy): domain Bacteria; phylum Actinomycetota; class Actinomycetes; order Actinomycetales; family Dermatophilaceae; genus Intrasporangium_A; species Intrasporangium_A chromatireducens. The sequence goes on along the minus strand of NZ_AWQS01000283.1, from coordinate 2,528 downwards.
TCCCGCCACGCTCACCGCGGGCATCGCCTTCGCGCTCGCCCAGTTCGCCACGTCGAACTACCTGTCGACGCAGCTGACGGACATCGTCGCCTCGCTCGTCGGTGCCGCCGCCGTCGTCCTGCTGCTGCGGGTGTGGCGCCCGGCGACGCCCTACATCGAGTCCGAGGAGGCGGACCTCGAGGAGCGGGAGGCCGTTCACGTGTCGCGCCGGGCCGCGCGCACCGAGGACCAGGTCGCGAGCGGGGTGCCGGCCGGGCACGCCGGCGGCACCGACCACCCGATCGACGCCGGCGTCGGCACGGCCGAGGAGTACGCGGCCCGCGACCGCGCCCACGTCGACACCCGCTCAGACGTCGTCAAGGCCTACGCGCCGTACATCATCATCATCTTCAGCCTGAGCCAGCTGCCCGGCATCAAGGACGCCCTCGCCGCCCCCGGTGGGCAGTTCAAGTGGCCAGGGCTCGACCTGCAGACCGCGTCGGGCAAGCCCTCGACGATCCCGGTGTTCAAGCTGAACTGGCTGTCGGCCGCGGGCACCCTCATGCTGATTGCGGGGCTCGTGTCGATCCCGGTCATCGGCATCTCCGTGGGCAAGGCTGCGCGGGCCTACCTCGACACCCTGCGCCAGCTGCTCCCGGCGATCATCACCGTCATGGCGGTGCTCGGCCTCGCCTACGTGATGAACGCGTCGGGGCAGACGGCCAGCCTCGGACTGTGGATGGCCGGGGCAGGCTCCGCGTTCGCGATCATCTCGCCGGTCCTCGGCTGGCTCGGCGTCGCCGTCACGGGCTCGGACACGTCCTCGAACTCGCTGTTCGGCGCGCTGCAGGTCTCCGCCGCGAACCAGGTCGGCCTGAGCAAGGTCCTCATGGCGGCGGCGAACTCATCGGGTGGCGTGCTCGGCAAGATGATCTCGCCGCAGAACCTCGCCATCGCCGCCGCAGCCGTCGGCCTCTCCGGGCGCGAGGGCGACATCTTCCGCAGGATCATCGGGTGGAGCCTCGGCTTCCTCGTCTTCATGTGCGTCCTGGTCTACCTCCAGTCCACGCCGGTCCTGTCGTGGATGGTGCCCTGACCGGACGCTCGCGGGGCGCTCCCGCAGAACGATCGTGTCAGCTCTCGTTGCCCTCTGGGCCGGCCCACGCGTGGTGGACGAGCGGTTCCGGCGCCGCCAGCCAGGGCAGCACCCCGGCCAGGCAGACGATCCCGGTCACCACGAAGGCCGTGCCGAAGCCGAAGTGGTCGGCCACCAGCCCGACGAGGACGGGCCCCACGATCGCGCCGCCGTCCTGGGACATCTGGAAGGTCGACAGGACCCGGCCGCCGTTGCGCTCGCGGCCGATGACGTCGGCGACCGCCGCCTGCTGCGCCGGGTTGACCAGGCCGGCGCCGACACCGGAGAGCAGGGAGAGGCCGAACAGCACGGTGAGCGCGGCCGAGACGGACAGGCCGGAGTGCCGGGCGAGGCCCAGCGATGCCATCGCCGTCCCCATGACCACGAGCCCCATGATGACGAGCGGACGCCGGCCGACCCGGTCCGCCAGCCGCCCCGAGAACTGCAGCGTGCCAGCGGTGCCGACGGCGCCGATGGCCAGGGCCGCGCCGGCCACCCACGGCTCGTCGAGCACGGCGGTCGCGAGCAGGGGCAGCACCGCCACCCGGACCCCGAAGTTCGTCCAGCCGTTCGCCACGGCCGACGCGAGCACAGCCCGATAGACCGGCGACCGCCACGCCTCCGCCAGGCTCACCACCGGGCGGGTGCCGTGGTCCTCGGCCGGGCGCAGGCGGGCCCCACCGAGCCCGATTCCCACCACCAGCGTCGCGAGGACGAGGGCGACGGCATACACGATGAACGGCGCTCGCATCCCCCATCCGGCGAGCAGTCCGCCGAGGACCGGCCCGATCATTCCCCCGATGAGGAACGCCGACCCGTAGACCGACGAGACCCGTCCCCGCTCGTTCGGTGGCGCGAGCCGGACGAGGAGGGCCATGGCCGAGATCGTGAACATCGTCGAGCCGATGCCACCGAGGCCGCGGAAGATGAGCAGCTGGACATAGGACTGCGCGAACGCCGTCGTGAACGACGAGACGGCGACGATGACGAGGCCCGCGAGATAGACCGGCCGCTCGCCGAGGCGGCTCACCAGCTCGCCGCCCGCCGGCGCGAAGACGAGCCGGAAGAACGCGAAGGCCGAGACGATGACCGACGCTGCGGCGACCCCGACGTCGAAGGACCGGGCGTACGCCGGCAGCACGGGCGAGACGATTCCGTAGCCGATGGCGATGACGAAGGCCGCCCCGACGAGGATCCAGATCTCCCGCGGAATCCGGGTGCGCGGGGTGGGAGGTCCGGAGGCAGTCACGCCCGCCATTGTCTCCTCCGGATGACCCTGAGCCGCCGGATGACCCTCAGCCCCCGTATGACGCTGAGCCGCCGTATGACGCTGAGCCGCCTCACCGGCGTCAGCCGACGTCGCGCGCCCGGCCCCGCTCACCCCCCTCCCGTCGAGAGGCCACTACCCGACGAA
>NZ_AWQS01000282.1 GCF_000576575.1 Intrasporangium chromatireducens Q5-1 | reverse complement strand
AGTAGGTGTCCCAGGTGTCGAGGTGGGCATCGAAGTGCACCACCGCGATCTCGCCATGTTGTTCGTGCAGGACGCGCAGGAGGGGGAGCGCGATGGTGTGGTCGCCGCCAATGGTGACGAGGCGGGCTCCCGTGCGCGCGATCTCGCGGGCCGCTTCGTCGATCTGGCGGATCGCCTCGGGGATGTCGAAGGGGTTGCAGGCGACATCGCCGGCGTCGGCAACCTGCTGCGTGGCGAAGGGCTGGACGTCCTGGACCGGGTTGTAGGTCCGCAGCAGCTTGGAGGAGGCGCGGACGTGAGCGGGTCCGAAGCGGGCGCCCGGGCGGTAGCTCACGCCGGAATCGAAGGGGACGCCGAGCACGGCGACATCGGCGTGGTCGACCTCGTCGAGTCGGGGAAGCCTCGCGAAGGTGGCCGGGCCGGCGAAGCGCGGCACGGCCGTTGCGTCGACGGGACCCCGGGGGCTGTGGTCGGTCATGGATTGCCTTTCGGAGCGGCGGGTTTGATCCGGTCGTCTTAGCGCGGCGAGGGGAGGGGGCGGTCGGCGGCATACGGACCGGCCCACAGCCCTGCATCATGGACGCTCAGCGGAAGGCAGGGAGGCCGGTGAGGGCTTGGCCGATGACGAGGGTGTGCATCTCGGCGGTGCCTTCGTAGGTCAGAACGGACTCGAGGTTGTTGGCATGACGAATGACCGGGAACTCCAGGCTGATCCCGTTGGCCCCCAAAATGGTTCGCGAGGTGCGGCAGATCTCGATGGCCTTGGTGATGTTGTTGTACTTGCCGACGCTGATTTGTTCGGGCCGGAGGGTGCCGGCGTCCTTGCGCCTGCCGAGGTGCAGGGCGAGCAGTTGGCCGTTGATCAACTCTACGGCCATGTTCGCGAGCTTTGCCTGGGTCAGCTGGTAGGACGCGATGGGCTGGCCGAACTGGTGACGGGCGATGCTGTACGTACGGGCGGCCTCGAGGGAGCTGCGGGCCGCGCCGAGGGCGCCCCAGACGATGCCGTAGCGGGCCTCGTTCAAGCACGACAGGGGACCCTTGAGCCCGCGAACCTCGGGGAAGGCCGCGCTGGCGGGCAGGCGGACGTTGTCGAGGATGAGCTCGCTGGTGACCGAGGCGCGCAGCGACATCTTGTGTTTGATCTCAGGGGCGGAGAAGCCGGGCGTGTTGGTCGGGACGACGAACCCGCGGATGCCGCCGTGTTCCTCGCCGGCGTTGGCCCAGACGACGGCAACGTCAGCGATGGACCCGTTGGTGATCCACATCTTGCAACCGTTGAGGATCCAGTCGTCGCCGTCCTTGCGGGCGCGAGCGCGCATCGAGCCAGGATCGGAGCCGTGGTCCGGTTCGGTCAGCCCGAAGCAGCCGATCGCTTCGCCGGCGGCCATCCGGGGCAGCCACTCCCGCTTGTGGTCCTCGGTGCCCCAGCGCCAGATCGCGAACATCGCGAGCGAGCCCTGGACGGACACGAGGGAGCGGATCCCCGAGTCGGACGCCTCGAGCTCGAGGCAGGCCAGGCCGTAGTCGACGGCGCTCATGCCGGCGCAGCCGTAACCGGTCAGGTGCATGCCGAGCAGGCCGACCTGCCCGAACTCTTTGGCCAGCTCGCGCGCTGCGGGTAGCTCGCCGCGCTCGAACCACTCCGCGATGTAGGGGTCGACGACCCGGTCGCAGACCTGTCGCACCGTGGATCGGATCGCCCTTTCCTCGTCGGTGAGCACGTCGTCGATGCCGACCAGATCGGTCGGGTCGAGCTTGCCCTTAGTGGTGGCTGCAGACATGGGGGGACTACCTCTCGTCTGTCGCGGTGATCGTCGCGGGTGGGGGAGCGGTGGCCAGAGGGGTCTCGCTGGGGCGGCCCTGGTCGAGCCACGCCAGGACGGCGTCGGTGTGCGCGCCGAGCTCCGGTGGCGGCATGGGGCGGGCGGGCCGGTATGCCGCCCAGCTGATGGGGTGTCGCACCTGACGCGGGTGCCCACCGCCCAGCTCGATGGTCGGGTCCAGGCCGAGGCTCTCCGCGAGGGCGATCCCGGCTCCGATGCTGTTGACCTGCCCGGCCGGAACCTGCACGTCAGTGAGGACCTGCGCCCAGTGCGCGGACGGGGCGCTGGCCAGTACCGCCTCGAGCTCGCGAATCAGTTCTTCGCGGTGGTTGACCCGGGCGGCGTTGGTCGCAAAACGCGGGTCGCCAGGCAGTGCCGGCAGTCCGAGTGCGGCGGCCAGCCGGGCGAACTGCTGGTCGTTGCCGGCCGCGACGGCCAGCAGCCCATCGGCGCACTGCAGCGTCTCGTACGGCGCGATGGAGGGGTGCCTGTTGCCCATCGGCACCGGGTCGATCCCCACGGATAGCTGCGCCTGAGCCTGGTTGGCCAAGGCTCCGAGCAGGCTGGTCAGGAGGGTGACCTCGAGGTGGTCGCCACGGCCGGTGCGGGTCCGGGCGGTCAGCGCGGCCAGGATGCCGATGACGGCGTCCTTGCCGGTGATCACATCGACCAGCGCCACACCTGCTTTGGTCGGTTCCCCGCCGGGGTGGCCGGTGATGCTCATCAGCCCGCCGACGGCCTGGACGATGAAGTCGTAGCCGAGCAGTCCCGCGCCTCTGGCGGAGCCAAAGCCACTGATCGAGCAGTAGACGAGGCCCGGGTTGGCCGGCGCCAGGTCCTCGTAGGCCAGCCCGAGCCGGGCCATCGTGCCGGGCTTGAAGTTCTCGATGACGACGTCCGCGCGCTCGGCCAGCCGCCGAGCTGCGGCCAGACCCGTCGGGTCGGCCAGGTCGAGGGCGACCGACTCCTTGGACCGGTTGACGCTGGCGAAGTAGGTCGACCCGTGCTCGGTGAAGGGTGGGCCCCATTGGCGGGTGTCGTCGCCGGCGCCGGGACGCTCTACCTTGATGACCCGGGCGCCAAGGTCGGCCAGAGTCATCGTCGCGAGCGGCCCGGCCAGCACCCGGCTGAAGTCCGCCACGACGATCCCGGCCAGCGGCTGCTGCCCGGTGTCACACGCCTGGCCGGGGCCGGCCGCGCCAGCCGACCGGCTGCCGGGGGTCCCGGGCGCCGTGGTGTCGGTCATGCCCCGGTCCTGGTGATCGGCAGGCCCCACGGGTTCTCATCGCGCAGGAACGGCGGCAACGCCTCCTGCGGTGCGTCCTGGAAGCACACCGGACGGGTGAACCGGAGCAGCGCGGTCGCGCCGACGCTGGAGGCGTCCGGCCTGGAAGTGGCCGGCCACGGCCCGCCGTGGTTCATCCCCCAGCTGGTCGCGACGCCGGTGGGCCAGCCGTCCACGACTACCCGCCCGACCTGAGCCGCCAGAGCAGCTACGGCGCGGCCGGTATCGGGGTCCTCGGGCCCGCTCGTGATCACCGCTCCGGCGAGCGAGGGCTGCAGCCGCGCCACCGCGGCGAGCGCGTCCTCGAGGCAGTCGTACTCGACGAGCAGGGCGACCGGGCCGAAGCACTCCTCAAGCAGGGGGGAGCCGGGCCGCAGCGCGTCCAGGCCAACGCCGAGGGCCGTCGGGCGCGCCGCGAATCCGGACGCATCCGCGACCTGATCCGGCGCGTCGGGTGCGGTGCTAAGGACCGTTGCGCCGGTCTCGACGAGGCGGGCCACCCCGTCCCGGTAGCTGTCCGCGATGCCCCGCGTCAGCAGCCACCCCGGGGGAGCGGCCGCAACGAGCCTGCCGACCTCCTCGCGGATGCCGGCTCCGGCCGGGGCGAACAGCAGCCCGGGCTTGGTGCAGAACTGTCCATGCCCGAGGGTGAAGGACTCGACGAAACCGGTCGCAACCTGCTCGGGCGCCCGGGCGCCGGAGGGGGTCACCACGACCGGGTTGACAGTCCCCATCTCAGCGAACACCGGGATCGGGCGATCTCGCTTCGCGGCGCGCTCGACAAGGGCCAGCCCGGCACGCTGGGAACCGGTGAATGCCACCGCGCTCACGTCGGGGGCGTCGACCAGGGCCAGCCCGGCCTCGAACCCAGCGACGAGCCCGAACGTGCCGTCTGGGGCGCCAGCCGCGCGGAGCGCCTCTGTGGCCAGCTCGGCCAGGGCGAGCGAGAGCCGGGGGTGGGCCGGGTGGGCCTTGACCACGACCGGGCAGCCGGCGGCGAGGGCCGAGCAGGTGTCGTGACCGAGCACGCCGAAGCCGAACGGGAAGTTGCTCGCCCCGAACACCGCGACCGGCCCCAGGGAGAGCTGGGCGCGGCGCAGCTCGGTCGGGACCGGGCCCGGCACGCTGTCGATCAGCGCCCCAATCCATCGGCCGTCCGCGGCGACGGTGCCGTAGAACCGCGCGGAGGCGGCGCACTTGGCCAGCTCGCCGCGCAGCCGAGGTTCACCGAGGGCGGTCTCCTCGTCGGCCAGCGCCCAGAGCTGTTCTGCGTGGGCCTCGAGCGCACCGGCGACCGCGCCCAACCAGGCCCTCCGGGTGGCAGGTGGCGTAGCCGACGTGAGCGGGAACGCGGCCGCGGCCGCCGCGACGGCCGCG
>NZ_AWQS01000281.1 GCF_000576575.1 Intrasporangium chromatireducens Q5-1 | reverse complement strand
GTTGCGAACCGTCGACCGAGCGCAAACTCCGACCGGGGACCCTCCAGTGCCCAGACGTCCCCCAAAGGGACAGACGTCACGTTCGTCGGCGCTGCCGGCCGGGACCTAGGTCCCCCGAGCGCTGCGCCGGCCGCCCCTAGCGTCGAGGTGTCGGGGGTTGTCCAGGGGAGTACGCGTCGCCGGGAGCGATCATGAAGACCCGCCACATCGTCGCCATCGTCATCGGTTGTCTGCTGATCCTGCCGGGGATCGGGCTGCTCTTCGGGGGTGGTGCCGTCGGTGTGGCGGGTCTGGCTGCCCGGGACAACGGCGGGTGGATGTCCGTCGACATGAGCCGGCTCGAGTCGTCGGGGGTCGCGGTCACGGCGGACGACAACATGCTCCGGGTCGAGGGGCCTGCCGGGCCCGTCAACTGGTTCGGGCTGCAGGCCCGGGTGACAGCCCGCTCGCTCGACGGCAAGCCGGTCTTCGTCGGCGTCGCGCCGCAGGACAGCGTGCGCAGCTACCTGGCGACAGCGGCATACGACCGCGTCCTGAGCGTGGACCGCTACGGCGTCGCGACCTACTCGCACGCGCCGGGCAGCGGCAGCGTCGCCCCGCCCGCGAACCAGACCTTCTGGGACCGCAGCGTCAATGGCGCCGGTACCCAAGACCTGGCCTGGACGCTGCAGACCGGACAGTGGGCCGTGGCCGTCATGAACGCGGACGGCTCGCCGGGGGTCGCTGTCGCCGCCACCGCCGGGGTCCGGGTCGGGTCGATCTGGGCCATCGCGCTCAGCCTCATCGGGGTCGGTCTCGTGCTCATCGGCACCGGAGCCGCGCTCGTCATCGTCGGAGCGCGGGGCCGGCAGGCGACGCAGCTGCCACCACCACCGTATGGCGGCACCCCCGTCGGGCAGGGCCCCGACCAGCCGCTCGGGCAACCACTCGGGCAGCAGCCGCCCCCACCGGCTGGCCCTCCGCTGCCGCCACCGACGGGCGAGCCGGTGGCCGGTCCGGCCGGGCAGCCCGTCCCCGCGGGAGCCCCGCCCGTGCCACCGGACCGCGTCCCACCGGACCGGGTGCCCCCGACGCCGGACGACCCCGTCCGGCTCGACGCCGAGCTGCAACCGGGCCTCTCCCGCGGGCTCTGGCTCGTGAAATGGATCGCCGCCATCCCCCACGTCCTGATCCTCACGGCGCTGTGGGCGGCGTTCGGGGTCCTTACCGTCATCGCCTGGTTCGCGATCCTCTTCACCGGCCGCTACCCACGTGGCATCTTCGAGTTCAACGTCGGCGTGCTTCGGTGGACCTGGCGGGTCTCCTACTACGCCTTCAGCGGCGGCCTCGGCACGGACGAGTACCCGCCGTTCAGCCTCGACCCGCAGCCGGGCGACCGGGCGCAGCTCGACATCGCCTATCCCGAGCACCTCTCGCGCGGCCTCATCTTCGTCAAGTGGCTGCTCCTGCTGCCGCACTGGATCTTCGTCGCGCTGGTCGTGGGGACGAGCAGTACGTGGACCCACGTCTCCGAGGCCACCCGGACAACCACGGAGTTCCAGTGGCCCGGCCTGCTCGGCGTGCTCGTCGGCATCGCCGCGCTGATCCTGCTCTTCACCGGCTCCTACCCCCGCCCGCTGTTCGACCTCGTCATCGGGCTCGACCGGTGGACCTACCGGGTCGTCGCCTACGGGGCGCTCATGACGGATGTCTACCCGCCGTTCCGTCTCGACCAAGGTGGCCACGCGCCGGTCACCACCCTGCGGGCCCGTATGACGTGAGCTCGGCTCACGGACGTCCGTGCCCTTCGCACCACGAAACCTTGGAGGAACCACCATGAGCGTGCTCATCGTGCACGAGTCGATGTTCGGCAACACCCGCCAGATCGCCGAGGCGATCGCCGAGGGAATGACGAAGGAGCTGACCCGGGACGGCACGCGACCCATCGCGGAGCCGGTCCTGCTCGTCACAGTCGCGGAGGCTCCCAGCGAGATCCCCGAGGACGTCGACCTGCTCCTCGTCGGCGGCCCGACCCATGCCTTCTCGATGTCCCGCGCCAACACCCGCGAGGACGCGGTGCGCCAGGGCGGGTTGGCGTCGGCCGACGTGGGTATCCGGGAGTGGATCGAGCGAGTCACCCCGAGGGATAGCCTGCGGGTCGTGACCTTCGACACCCGCGTCCACGTCCGGATGCTGCCCGGCTCTGCCGCCAAGTCCGCGGTCAGTGCTCTGAAACACAAAGGGTTCCGCCGGGCTGAACGGGGCGAGTCGTTCTGGGTAGGAGGGACACCGGGGCCGTTGTCCCATGACGAGGTCGTCAGGGCCCGGGCGTGGGGCGCGGCCCTTGCCGGGCAGTTCGTGGGCCCGACACCGGCGAACTGACGACAGGGGAAACGGCCCTGGCGCCCGGAGTGAAACAGTCCGCTCCGGGCGCCACCTATGTCCGTCGCCCTGCAGCGCCCGAGCACGCCCGGAAGGGCGGCTCTGCATCGCGCGGTGGTCCGCAAGGGCAGCGCAGCGCGAAGACGGGTGGCACCCTGGCAAGAGGGGGGCGGGCCAGGGTGCCACCCGCCGGCTCGAGGCGAGACCCGCCGGTCGGCGGCGCACTCGCTCATCGGAGGCTACCTCACCCGAGTCGCCACGGGGAGTATCCCGATGGCGACGAGAGCCCGCCCGGGCCGGACCGTGGTCCCACCCGGGCGGGCGACTGAAGGTCGTGCGGTTCTCGCGAGCCCGTCAGTCCTCGTCCTGTGGCTCGAGCTTCGAGCCGAGGGCGACGGCCGCGACGACGAGCCCGGCGGCAGCGAGGACGAAGTCCTTCAGGACGTACTGGCCCAGCAGCGACGGGCCGTGTGGGAAGAGCTCGCGGGTGAACAGGACAAGCGGCGAGAGGATGCCGACGAGCGCGCCGGCGAGCACGATGAGCCCGAGCTCGAGGAACTTGCCGGTGACGAGCGTCAGCCCGATGAAGGTCTCGAGGACCGCGGTCAGCAGGACCGCCGTGCTGCCGGACACCAGCCCGAACGTCAGCTTGTCGATCGTCGCCGCGGCGATGTCGGCGGCGGGGCTGAGCCCGGGGAAGAACTTCAGCACGCCGAAGCCGAGGAAGACGAGGCCGAGGCTGACCCGCAGCAGCGGGATGCTCCAGCGGTTGAGCCAGCGCTGCAGGGCGTCCACGGCGGCCGGCCGGCGAACCCGCCGACGCGTCGCGCGCGTCTCGAGCTGGGTGGTGGCCTGCTGCTGGTCGATCTGGTCAATAACGAAGTGCGACATGGGGATTGGTCTCCTTTGGTGATGTCCCGATGCCACTCGGAGGCCCACGGCACGCGCCAGATACGCACCGGCCCAGATCTGAGTGCTGGTACCTAGCCGTTTGGTCACCAACCGCCCGTTTTGCCACGGTTCGGTGCCTCGCTCGTCACCGAATCCGCGTGGTCAGCCCCGCGCCCGGCTCAGCCGGAGGCGCGGTGGGCCTGCTCGAAGGCCGCCCAGATCTCCGGGCGCAACCGCCCACGGTCGGACACGGCATACCCCTGCTCGACGGCCCACGCGCGGACCCGGGCGGTCGTCGGTGGCGCGGCGGGCGCCGGCCCGGCCTCGGGGAGCGCGCCGAAGCGGAGCTTGCTGCCCACCTCCAGCCGCCACTCGTGAGCCGCCGCGGCGAGGAAGCGGTAGGTCCACTCCTGCGCCAGCGCCCGCGTCTCGGCGAAGATGATCGGCACGGACGGATAGCGCGCCTGGCACTCCGCGATCGCGTCGGCGATCGCGGCCGGTCGCACGTGCTTGAGGCCGAAGACGCGCGAGTACCGCTCCTCGACGACGACCGCAGCACGAGGTATGCCGCTCAGCTCGGTCAGGGCATACCTGAGCTTTCCGTTCAGCAGCGAGGAGGAGAGGTCCTCGAGGGACTTTCGCTCGACCGCCGCGACGACCTGCCCGTCGACCTCCACGGCGTAGTCGCCGGCGGAGAGGGGAGTCAAGCGCGTCGTCGCCTGCTGCCCCGAGAACTTCCAGGCGTAGCGCTCGTGGACGTCGACGAGGATCTCGAGCTCACGTGGCCCGTCCGCCTGCCGCGTCGCGCCACCCGCACGGGCAGTCGGCAGCGTGACGCGCGGCCGAGCCTGCTTGGTGGTGCGGGCGCTCTGCCAGAAGATCGCCTCCCGGCCCCGGACATACGTCAGGACGAACTGGGAGCGGTTCTCGCGGCCGCGGTCGAGGACGAGCTCGATGGCCGCGCCGCGCCGGGTGCAGGTGCGGGTCGGGACGCGCTCGACGACCTCGGCGTCGACCGGCCACTCGTCGGCGCGGTGGCAGTAGACCTTCGTCGTGCGCGGCCACGTCTCCCGGACCTTGAGCACGATTCCATTGCTGCCCAATGGAATCCGGACGAGGTAGGGCAGGCTGCTCTCCTCGTCCGGGTTCCGTGCGATGAGGAAGTCGTCGGGCACGGTCCCATCCTCCCCGAGCGCGCGCCGCTGCGCCGCCCGCGGCCCGTCGAGTGAGCGCAAACT
>NZ_AWQS01000280.1 GCF_000576575.1 Intrasporangium chromatireducens Q5-1 | reverse complement strand
CCGAATCGCTTTGCTGGACAAAGCGATTCGGCCCTTCAGCGACCCAGCAGGGGCCCACGCGCATGGCTCAGGCGGGTGTGGTGACCGGCTTCCAGGAAGGGCGGCCCTGCTCGAACCGCGACACCTCGTCCTCGTGGCGCAGCGTCAGGCCGATGTCGTCGAGACCCTCGAGCAGCCGCCACCGCGTGTAGTCGTCGATCTCGAACGGGGCGACGATCTCGCCGGCCGTGACGGTCCGCGACACGAGGTCGACCGTGATCTCGGCGCCCGGGTGGTTCTCGAGGTACTTCCACAGCAGCTCGACGTTGTCCTGGGAGACGACGGCCGCGAGCAGTCCGCCCTTGCCGCTGTTGCCCCGGAAGATGTCGGCGAAGCGCGAGCTGATGACGACCCTGAAGCCGTAGTCCATCAGCGCCCAGACGGCATGCTCCCGACTCGAACCGGTGCCGAAGTCCGGCCCGGCGACGAGCACCGAACCAGCGGCATACACGGGGTTGTTCAGGACGAAGGCCTGGTCCTTGCGCCAGGACGCGAAGAGGCCATCCTCGAACCCGGTTCGCGCAACCCGCTTGAGGTAGACGGCCGGGATGATCTGGTCGGTGTCGACGTTGCTCCGCCGCAAGGGCACGCCGACTCCGGTGTGGGTCTCGAACTTGTCCATGGCTCAGGCCTCCTGGAGGACGTCGGCGGGAAGGTCGGCCGGACTCGAGAGCGTGCCACGGACAGCGGTCGCGGCTGCGACGAGCGGGCTGACGAGGTGGGTGCGGCCGCCCTTGCCCTGACGACCCTCGAAGTTGCGGTTGGACGTGGAGGCGCTGCGCTCCCCCGGCGCCAGCGTGTCCGGGTTCATCCCGAGGCACATGGAGCAGCCGGGCAGGCGCCAATCCGCGCCGGCCTCCGTGAAGACACGGTCGAGCCCCTCTGCCTCGGCCTGCTGGCGGACCTTCGCCGAACCGGGGACCACGAGCATCCGCACGCCGTCCGCCACGTGGCGGCCCTTGACGACTGCCGCTGCCGCCCGGAGGTCCTCGATCCGGCCGTTGGTGCACGAGCCGAGGAAGACGGTGTCGACCCTGACCTCACGCAGCGGGGTGCCCGGCTCCAGGCCCATGTAGGCCAAGGCGTTTGCGGCGGCGAGCCGGTCGCTCTCATCGGCGAAGGACTCCGGGTCGGGCACCGACTCGCTGAGCGGCAGCCCCTGCCCGGGGTTGGTGCCCCACGTGACGAACGGCGTCAGGGCGGACGCGTCGATCTCGACCTCCGCGTCGAAGACCGCGTCGTCGTCGGTGCGCAGCGACCGCCAGTAGTCGACGGCCGCGTCCCAGTCCGCACCGGTCGGTGCGTGCGGGCGGCCCTTGAGGTAGGCGAAGGTCGTCTCGTCGGGTGCGATCATGCCGGCTCGTGCGCCGGCCTCGATCGACATGTTGCAGACCGTCATGCGCGCCTCCATCGAGAGCGCCTCGATGGCCTCGCCGCGGTACTCGAGGACGTAGCCCTGGCCGCCGCCGGTGCCGATCTTGGCGATGACGGCGAGGATGACGTCCTTGGCCGTGACTCCCTCGGCGAGCGAGCCCCGCACGTTGATCGCCATCGTCTTGAATGGCTTGAGGGGCAGGGTCTGCGTCGCGAGGACGTGCTCGACCTCGGAGGTGCCGATGCCAAAGGCGAGGGCGCCGAACGCGCCGTGGGTCGACGTGTGGCTGTCACCGCAGACCACCGTCATACCCGGCTGGGTCAGGCCCAGCTGCGGGCCGACCACGTGGACGATGCCCTGTTCGAGGTCGCCCATGGGGTAGAGCCGGACCCCGAACTCCTCGCAGTTGCGGCGCAGGGTCTCCACCTGGATCTTCGAGACCGGGTCGGTGATGGGACCCGCCGTCGTCGGGACGTTGTGGTCCTCGGTGGCGAGGGTGAGGTCGGGGCGACGGACGGGGCGCCCGGCGAGGCGCAGACCCTCGAACGCCTGGGGGCTGGTCACCTCGTGCACGAGATGCAGGTCGATGTAGAGCAGGTCCGGCTCCCCCTCGGCACGTCGCACGACGTGGGCGTCCCAGACCTTCTCGGACAGTGTTCCTGACATGCTTCCCTCCGCTGCGACATCTGGACGGCGGCTCATCCGCAGCCCGACAGGGCCGAGGGCGGCGTCGCTCGTGACCCAAGCGTCGTCGCTTTTTGGGCGTTGCGAATTGACGTCTCAGTGCCTGAGACGGCAATATCAGGTCATGGACAAGTCAAGTGGAGTCGGCGTCCTCGACAAGGCGGCGACCGTCCTCGGCGCCCTCGAGGCCGGCCCGGCGACCCTCGCCCAGCTCGTCGGCGCGACCGGCCTCGCCCGCCCGACGGCACATCGCCTCGCCGTCGCCCTCGAGCACCACCGTCTCGTCGCGCGTGACATGCAGGGCCGGTTCGTCCTCGGTCCCCGCCTGGCCGAGCTGGCCTCGGCCGCGGGCGAGGACCGGCTCCTCGCGGCTGCCGGACCCGTGCTCGGGGCCCTGCGCGACCACACGAACGAGAGCGCGCAGCTCTTCCGGCGTCAGGGCGACCAACGGATCTGCGTCGCGGCGGCGGAGCGGCCCGTCGGCCTGCGCGACTCCATCCCGGTCGGCGCCACACTGTCGATGCTTGCCGGCTCGGCAGCCCAGGTGCTGCTCGCGTGGGAGGAGCCCGACCGGCTGCACCGTGGCCTGCACGGCGCGGCCTTCACCGCGACGACGCTCTCGGGCGTCCGACGCCGTGGCTGGGCGCAGAGCGTCGGTGAGCGCGAGCCCGGTGTCGCCTCCGTGTCCGCCCCTGTCCGGGGCCCCTCGGGGCGGGTGGTCGCCGCCGTGTCGATCTCTGGTCCGATCGAGCGGCTCTCCCGCCAGCCGGGACGGCTGCACGCCGCGACCGTCGTCGCCGGCGCCAACAAGCTGACCGAGGTGCTCCGCCGGGCGCACGCCCAGCAGCAGCAACAGCAGCAGCCGCAGGACGCCTGAGGCGCTCGCTCGTCCCCGTCCACGTGCGCCGCCGCTCCGGGAAGCGGGAGCCGGCTCAGCGGCATACGGGATCGGTGTCAGCGCAGACAACGGAATGGTCACGTTCAGCGGGACAACCTCGCGCTTGCCAACCATTCCGGGCGAGGCCGCGTCACCCTGTGTGACAGCATCGACCTCCACCGTGAAGGAACTCTCATGGGAGCTGCACGGGCCCGCCGTCTCGCCGAACGGACCACCCAGCCCGCGACCCTCGGTCTCGGCCTGGCCCTCCTCGCCCTGACGGCCTGCACGACCACGACCCCGACTCCGCAGACGGCCCAGACGCCCGTCGGCTCCCGGGGCGTCATGACGAGCTCGTCCTCGACGGCGCCACCGGCACCGTCGACGACGAGCGAGACGACGCCGCCCGCTGCACCGACGACGTCGACCCCCACGACGACCTCCCAGCCGACGACGAAGCCCACCGCGACCGCCACGCCCACGCCGGTGCCGGTCGTGCTCTTCCGCCCCGGAGACTCCTCGCCGAAGGTCCGAGAGCTGCAGGCGCGGCTCAAGCAGCTGCGCTGGTACGACGGGGACGTGACCGACCACTACGGCACCAGAACCACTGCGGCCGTGAAAGGCTTCCAGGCCAAGCGCGGCTTCGCCTCGACGGGCCTGCTCGACGAGCAGACGTGGGGGCGGGTCGTCTCGATGAGCCGCCCGCCAACCCGCGACGAGCTCAACAACGTCGTCCCCAAGCCGGTCGCCACCAGCCCCGGCAAGCTCAGCTGGGACGTCGACCAGCGCTGCCTCACCGGCCGGGTCATCTGCGTCAGCAAGGCGACGCGCATGCTGACCTGGGTCGTCGACGGCGTGCCGCAGTACCAGTTCGACGTCCGGTTCGGCAGCGAGGCACTACCCACCCGGGAGGGCACGTTCGCGATCACGTGGAAGAAGAAGGACGTCATCTCGAACCTCTACTACACCCCGATGCCGTACTCGATGTTCTTCAGCGGCGGTCAGGCGATCCACTACTCCTCCAACTTCGCCCGCCTCGGCTACAACGGCTCGTCGCACGGCTGCGTCAACGTGCGCGACTGGAACGGCCTGGTGCGCCTCTACAACGAGGCCCCGGTCGGCACCAAGGTGGTCGTCCACTGGTGACGCACCTGCCCTGAAGTCCGCGGCGGCGCTCCACCGCCCGCACGCGTGCCCGACGCCCGCGCAGCAGGGCCCACGCGTCGCAGCCGTGTTCCACCCCTCACACCGCTCGCTCAGCCCCCGCCGTCGGCGGGAGAATCGAGGTGTCGGACGAGGTCGCGTCCGTGGGCCGTCGAGGGGGGCGGCGATGTGGGGACGTAGGGGCAGGCGAGCGGGGCGAGTGGTCCCGCTGGTGGCGATGGCGGTGCTGGCACTGGGCGCGTCTGGCTGCAACCCGGCGCCGTCATCGCCGAGTCCCTCCACCACGGCGCAGCCGAGCACCTCGACGGCCACGGCACCCACCTCGAGGCCACCCAGCCCCTCCACGACCACAGCACCCCACGCGTCACCGAC
>NZ_AWQS01000279.1 GCF_000576575.1 Intrasporangium chromatireducens Q5-1 | reverse complement strand
GCTCCTCAACCCTAACCGCGACCACCGACACACACGGTTCGAGCCCGAGTGAGCGATGTCAGGACCGTGGCGTATCGGCCAGCAGCGCCTTGACGATGACGCCGACGCCCGCTGCGTTGGGGTGGTCACCATCGGGCGCCAGCACATCCGTGGGGTCGCCGTCCTGGATGGGCGTGTAGAGGTCGACGCACGTCGCGTGATGAGCCGTGGCCGTCGCGCAGATGGCGCCGTTGGCCGCGGTGGTGATGTCCTGGCTCCAGTCGATCTGTGCCTGACCGCCGGACGCCCGGGCGACGGCGCCATCGGTGAAGACGTTCCAGTAGTTCGTCACGAGGACCGTGGCCGGCGGACCGGATCGCAGCGACCGGATCAGGGTCAGGATCTGGTCGAGCCGGCCGCCCATCTGGGCCACTGCCGGGTCGTAGCATGTGTCGTCACAGCTCGACGCCTGCCATTGGGACCATTGCGGGCCAAGGTCATTGGCTCCGATCGTCACGAGCACCACGTCGGCGCTGCGCACCGCCGCCCGGTAGGTGTTGTCGTGCTGCAGGTGGTCGAGCAGGTCGCTCGTCGTGTCACCCGGCACGCCGAGGTTGTCCCCCTTCACCGCTCGTCCGTCCCGCTGCTGGAGGGCCGCAGCGTACTCCGCCACGATCCCCGCACAGTTGCAGTTGGTGCCCGACATGACCGAGTCGCCGACCCCCACGACCTTCAGCGGCGCAGCCGGAGTCGACGTGGTCGCCGGAGCAGGCGACGGGCCAGTCGCCGAGGTATCCCCCGTGGACGACGGAGTCGGCGACACGCTCGACGCGGCGGGACCCTTCTCGGCTGCATGCGTCGGAGCGCCGGGGGTGGACGACGCGCTGAGCCAGATGAGCGCGGCCGCCGATGGCAGGAGCAACACCGGCAGGAGGATGCGCAGGAGGACGGGCCAGTGGCGCATCAACTTGCCACCGCGGAGACTCGACCCAACACCTGTGGCACGGGGGCACGGTAACCGGCACTCCTGAACGTTCTCGGGCTGCGCGCTGGGGGCCCGCCATCACCCCGACCCGCCGAGGTCGACGTGGAATGCCTCGTAGACGAGCTGGGCGCCCAGCTGCCGGTGCCGCACCAGCTGCCCCACCAGCTCGCCGACCTCCTCGCGGAACACCGGCAGGTCCGCCACGGTGCCGCCGTGCTCGAGGACCAGGAGGTAGGCCGCGATCGCGTCCCGGTAGCGCACGTGCTCGCCCGTGAGGCGCTCCACCGCCGAGGACAGGCGGGGGTCGCCCGACCGGACGTTGTCATAGAGACCCCCGGGCGACTCGGTGAGTGCGATGTGCGCCTCGAAGTCGTGCGACAGCTCCGCGAGCGCGGCGCGGACACGTTCGCGCCAGGCGCCGCCTCGCGTCACCGGGGCCGCGAGGGCCCCGTCGACGGCAGCGACCGAGTCACGCAGCTCCGAGCGGTGGGCCCTGACCTTCTCGAGGTATGCCGCGAATGCCGAGTCCATGCCAGCCTCCAGTGCTTCCCTCCATGCTGAGGGACGGCCGGGGAGACGGCAAGACGAAGCCCCCAGCCCAGCGACCCAGCCCAGCGACCCAGCCCAGGGACCCAGCCCAACGCCCCAGCGCTGCGCCCGAGCCCAGCGCCGGGACCTGCTGTCAGTCCGCCGCCGTGTAGACGACGACGCTGTACGGCCCGACGTCGACCGTTGCGGAGGCCGGGAACTCCCCCATCGGCTCCTCGTCCGCGTCGATGTCCGCCGACTGGTGGTCCCCGAAGAGGGCCGAGTACGTGCGGGCGTCACTGTTGAAGCGCAACCGCCAGTGAGCGGCATACGGCATCGCGATGCGCCCGACTGCGGGCGTCGCGGCGAAGTTGGCCACGACGACGACGTCGCCACCTTCGTCCGTGCTCCGGGAGAAGGCCAGCACGTTGTCCTCGTCGTCGACGTCGAGCAGGCGGGTGTGCGGCCCGACGAGCCCCGACGCGTCACCGTCGAGGTTGCGGCGCAGCCGCACCAGGTCGCGGACCATGCGCACGACGTCGCGGAAGGCCCGGGCCCGGTCCCAGTCGAGGGGCACCGTGTCGCGGAACCACTCGTCCTCGAGGAACTCTTGGCCCTGGAACAGCATCGGGATGCCGGGGCTCGTGAGGGCGACGGCCATGCCGAGGGTGGCCCGCTTTTGTGCGGCCCAACCCGTCGGGTCCTCGGGGTCGACCTCCTGCGGCATGCGCGCCTTGCCGTTCGCGACCTCGTCGTGCGACTCGGTGTAGACGACGCGGGTCCACGGGTCCCCCACGCCGGCGACCGCACCGGCCACCTCGGCCATCGAGCGCTCGCCGTCCTCCGGCGTCACCAGGGCGGCGCGCACCGGGTGGACGAAGCCGGCGTCCCACTGTGCATGGAAGCCGGCCCCACCCGGAGTCGGCTCGGTGAGGGCGGGGTCGCCCTGCAGGTCCTCGGCGATGAGGATCGCCCGCGGGTGGCTCGCCCGGACCTCGTCGGTGATCCACTGGAGCAGCCCCCACCCGTCGGGCAGGTCCGTCGTGTGACCGTTCGTGCTGCGGATGTGGACGGTCGAGTCGAAGCGCAGCCCGTCGACGTGGTACTCGTCGAGCCACATGCGCGCGTTGTCGAGGATGAACCGCCGCACCTCCTCACGCCCGTAGTCGGGGCGGGTGTCGCCCCATGGCGTCGCGGACCGGTCGTCCTGGTAGAAGTAGATGCCACCCTTGTCGTCCTCGCCCCAGCCGTCGAAGCGCCACAGGTCGAGGTCGGAGGGGCCGAAGTGGTTGTAGACCACGTCGACGATGACGGCGATCCCGTGCCGGTGCGCCTCACGGACGAAGTTCTTCAGCCCGTCGGGTCCGCCATAGCCCGACTCGACGGCGAAGACGTGCGCCGGGTTGTAGCCCCACGAGTAGTCCCCGGCGAACTCCATGACCGGCATGAGCTCGATCGCGTTGATGCCCAGAGTCTGGAGGTAGCCGAGGCGGCTGGCGACGTCCTTCAGACCGCCGGGGTCGCCCTGCTTCGCCACGAACGACCCGATGTGGGTCTCGTAGACGACGAGCTCGTTGTGCGGTGGGCACTCGAATGAATCGCTTTGCCAGTCATAGGCGTTCGGGTCATAGATGATGCCGTTGCCGACCGAGTTCGTGACCGCCCGCGCATAGGGGTCGATCCGATGCAGCTCGTCGTCCCCTGACGTGATGAGGTACTGGTACTCCTGCCCGGCCTGCGCGCCCGGCACGTCGCCGTACCAGTAGCCGTTGCCCTCGCTCTCGAGCCGGTCGGCGCTGGCGGCCCAGTCGTTGAAGTCGCCGGTGACGGCCACGGCGTCGGCGTGCGGGGCCCAGACGCGGAACGCGACGCCGCCGCCGTGCGGCATCGCCCCCATCCCGCTCAGACGGTTCCCGCCCGGATGGTTCCCGCTCGGACGGTTCCCGCTCGGATGGTCTTCGGACATGGGGTCTCCCGGAGGTCGAGCGAGGCCGCGCCGAACGGCGGGGGTGGGCTCGATCCTAGGACCGGGTCGGCGGGGGCGACGACGGCCCGCCCGACGGAGGGAGCGTAACCGTCGGGGCGGGCCGGGCGACCGGTCGCGGGGCGTGGCTGTACGGGGAACCGTCGTCCGCGGGATGGGTGACCAGCCACACCCCGGTGAGGATGACGAAAACGACGAAGACCAAGCCGGCCCGACCACCGCGCCAACCTCGCGTCATGGGGCCCTCCCGGCTCCGCCGTCACCTCGTTGTCAGTGTCCTGCTTCGGTGCTTCGACGCTAGGTCGCGAGTCTGGGAACGCTGCGGGCGTGACCTCTGGATGTCCTGTGAAAGTCCCGCCGGATATCGCGGGGACTCCCGCCGGATCTCGCGGGGACTGGCGCGCGCGCGAGCCGGTTGCCGGCGCGCGACGAGCCTCACGTGTCGGCCGGCCCGCGGCCGGGTAATGCCACGGACGAAGTTCGTGACTGACGAGAGACCGACCAGAGACTGACCTGAGCCTGACCCCCAAGGAGGCCCCGATGAGACTGCGCAGCATCCCGCTCCGGCTGGCGACCGGCGCCTACATCTTCCAGAGCGGCTGGAGCAAGCGTGAGGCGGACGAGGGCACGGCCGCAGCCCTGCACGGCATGGCCGCCAACGCGTACCCGTCGCTGAAGAGCCTGTCGCCCAAGGACTTCATCCGGATGCTGTCGATGGGCGAGATGGCCGTCGGCACCGCGCTGCTCACGCCGTTCGTCCCCCGCTCGCTGGCCGGCCTCGCCCTGACCGGCTTCGGCGGCTCCCTCCTCGGCCTGTACGCCAAGACCCCCGGCCTGCGCCAGCCCGGCAGCATCCTGCCCAGCCAGGAGGGCACCCCGATCGCCAAGGACGTCTGGCTCGTCGGCGCCGGCCTCAGCCTGCTGATCGACGCGCTGACCGACCGCGGCTGACCTTCCGCGTCGCGCGTCGTTCCCGCTCGCCGGGAGGTGACGCGTCGCACGAGCGCACGGCGACGGTATGCCGCTGAGCCGGCTCAGCGGCA
>NZ_AWQS01000278.1 GCF_000576575.1 Intrasporangium chromatireducens Q5-1 | reverse complement strand
AGGGTGTCCGTCTCCCGTCGGAGACAGCTGAACCGCACTCCTCGCGCTCGGCGCACCACCACAGCGTTCGCGTCAACGAACGGCGTGCCGTCGCGAAAGGCTTCGCGATCGAAGTCGCGGGAGAGCACGTCCAGCTCGGTTCCGTCCTCCCATAGCCGCTGTACAGCGGTGTAGACGAGGTCCGCCCCCGACTCCAGAGCAACCAGGGCCTCGCTCAGGTGTGTCGGACTCCACACGTTGTCGTCATCGAGGAAGGCGACATACCTCGATCGGGTCAGCCGGATGCCCACGTTTCGCACCAGGCCGAGCCTGTGCGTGTTCCGCGAGAGGGACACGGTCACGAGCCTGTCGTCCGCGGGCAGGGCGGGAAGGCCACCGCCATCGTCCACTACGATCACGATCTGGTCCTGAATCGTCTGGGCGAGCGCCGAGGCGACGGCTTGCTGGAGTAGCTCGGAGCGCAGGTATGTCGGGATTACGGTCGCTACCCTGGCTTCACGAGGGCGACGAGCACCGGCACGCAGCCGCCGGACCTCGCGCCACTCGACAAACCGCCACCAAGGCACGTCCCAACCCCTCAGGACGATGTTGCGGGTCTCGAGCATCGGCCACAGACCCAAGCGACGACGAAGGAACGCCTTGGTGGCCCGCGCTGTCGACCCGACTACTGTCATCTGAAGCGCTCCGCGTCATCACAGGGCTGATATCGCCAGTCAGTGCCGTCCCCCACGTCCCATATCCGCCAAGTGTTGGCGGACACCGCCCAGGTGACCGCCGAGCGAACCTTTGGCGGGGCGAGCACGGCCGCGTTGACGTGGCCCGCCAGGTCGCGATGGCTGAGCCATGTGGAGAAATGCCGTTCGTTGCGCGGCCGGTCGGGCCACAACACCGTGCCGATACGCAGGCAGACGGTGGAGACACCGGTGGTTTCGGTGTACCAGCGGCACGCGGCCTCGGCGAAGACTTTCCCTGCGCCATACGCGTTGCAGGGACGCACTTGGGCCTCCGTGGACAGACGTGGCAACCGCCCAGGATCCGCACCATCGTGCTCGCCACGAAGGACCGGCGCCCAGGGATCCTCTCGCTCATATCCCGCTGCAACCTGATTAGAACTGGCATAGACCACGCGCTTGACACCGGCCCGCGCCGACGCTTCTAGTGTGCAGTGGACGAGTCGGATGTTGTTTCGGTACACGGACTCCCATGGCGCATCCCAACGGGCGTCAGAAGCGAGGTCCACAACGGCGTCGCAGCCCCGCAACCGGCGAGTCAAGGTCCGGAGGTGGCGAGCGTCCAGGCGAGCGATGCCAGCGGCGGGATCCGCCCGACGGTCGAAGAGTCGCAAGTCGTGGAGGGCCAGGCCCGGCACCAAGGCACGACCCACTGCCCCGGCCGCTCCCAGCACGGCCACAGTGAGACCGCTGCTCGACACCGATCCTCCCCCTCTCGCCTCTGGGGCCAGTTTCGCCGATCGGTGCACACGCCGTTGGTGGATCACCTAAATTCGAGGAAGGTCAGGCCTGTTCGGGCCGACCAGATCAGCAACTGGGGGTTTCGCATGTCAACGCGACAGTGCTGGCGCGTCAACGCGCCTGATGTGATCAGCGAGACGATCGACGGGGAGACGATCATCTTGCACTTGGGGAACGGCTTCTATTTCAGCGCCGGCGGGTGCGGGCCAGCCGCATGGTCCCTGCTCAGCTGCTCGGCAACCGTCGACGACACCGCCGCCGCTCTTCGTCAGCTCTACCAGACGGATGGTGTTGACCTCGAGGGCGAGCTGGACCGGTTCATCGAGGAGCTGACCAGCGAGGGTCTGCTCGTTCCGAGCGACACACCACGCTCCCCAACGCCGGAGCCGGCGGGAGCCGGACCCATGCCGTTCGTCCCGCCGACCCTTTCGAAGTTCACCGACATGGAGGATCTGCTGCTCCTGGACCCGGTACACGAGGTGAGCCCGAAGCAGGGCTGGCCATACGCCTGACGAGGGAGAACGTCATGACGTCAACAACTGTGTCCACATCTCCTGAGGGGGGGCTGTTGACGACAGATGGCCTGGCCGGCTCTTTCCGAGCCAGTGCCGCCGGGCTCAGCGAGCGGTGGATCGCCGTAGCAGGCCGCTTGGTTCGCATTCGAGTGGGGTCGCCGCGCATGCTGCGCCTGCTCGAGGCGTTCGAGCACTTGAGCGCACCAGCGGCAGAGGCTGACCCAGGGCTGACCATCAACGTCTGGGACAGCCCTGGCAGGACACCCGGCCCGCTACCCCAAGAGCCCCCAGGGGCTCCCCGCGGGCTGCGGATGGTGTGGACGGGCGGGTCGGTGCAAGGCTGTTATCAACCGGGGCAAGACACCCTCAGCGTGCTTGACCACGGTGTGGGGGAGGCCTGGTTCTGGTGCTTGAATGGCGCGGACCTCCCATATTGGGAGCACGCAGCGCCCTTCCGGCTCATCCTCAACTGGTGGCTTGCCGCACAAGGCGCAGGCCTCGTTCATGCGGCCGCCATCGGCCGGCCCGCTGGCGGCGTGCTCGTCGTGGGCAAGGGCGGCTCGGGAAAGTCCACGACGGCCCTCCTCTCGCTGCTCGGTGGGATGTCGTATGCCAGCGACGACTACGTCATCGTCGAGCGCGACATCGACGGGCGAGGGCCGCACATACACAGTGCTTTCGGCTCCGCGAAGCTCGATGGTCAGCAGTGCTCGCTCTTCCCGTCGCTCGACGGCGCGCTCGTCAACCCGGATCGCCAGCCCGAGGAGAAGGCGGTCTTTCTAGTCAACCGGTTCGCCCCGGACCAGATGATGCCCTCAATGCCACTACTGGCGATCCTGACGCCACGAATCACCGGCCAGCCCACGACGAGCGTGCGACCCGGGTCCTCGCTCGCCGCTCTCGCGGCCCTGGCGCCGAGCACGATCTTCCAACTGCCCGGTGCGCCCGCAACGGAGTTGCGCTCGATGTCGGAAGTCGTCAGGAGCGTGCCAACGTATGAACTCGCCCTCGGCACGGACTTCCAGGAGATACCGCACCACATTGACGAGCTCATCATGGCCTTGAGCGTTCCGGACGACCGAGTTCGGCACCCATGAGCGTCGCGGGCCTTGTCACGGTCGTCGTCCCAGCCTTCAATGCCGAGCAGTTCCTCGGCGACGCTCTGCGAGCGCTCGCAGCACAGGACTATCCGCAGGTAGAGATCGTGGTCGTTGACGACGGGTCCTCGGACCAGACGAATGAGCTGGCGACAAGAACACCGGGAGTGCACCTGGTGACTCAGGAGAACGCTGGCCCCTCCGCCGCGCGCAACACAGGAATGGCAGTCGGCAACGGGGAGTTCTTCACATTCTGTGACGCCGACGACCGCTTTCGGGCGGACAAAGTCTCGAAGCAGGTCAGATACCTCCGGGAGCATCCGGAGGTGGGTTGTGTCCTCGTGCACCACCAGACATTCTTCGAGTCCGACGTGACCCGGCCTGAGTGGCTGACCGATGAAGACGGTGTCCAGCCCCAGTCCGCCATGGTGCGTCGCGAGGTGGTCGATCAAATCGGTGGCTTCGATCCGACCTATCGCTTCACAGAGGGCTTCGAGTGGCTGGGCCGGATGCGCGACGCCGGGATTGGCATCGGCGTCCTCGCCGACGTCTGCGTCGACCGCCGGATCCACCACACCAACATGTCGTACGAACGCGCGGACCTCCAGCACAACATGCTGCGGTCCCTGCGTGACCGGCTCGAGCGAAACAGAAGGACTACGGCATGAAAGATGAGGACAGTCGTGAGGGTCCGCTCGTCAGCGTCCTGATGACGGTGTACAACAACGCTCCTTACATCTGCGAGGCAATCCGCAGCGCCTTGGGCCAGACCTATCCCCACCTCGAGGTCGTCGTCGTGGACGATGGGTCGGACGACGGTAGCTGGGACGAGGTCTGCAAATTTCCCGAGGTGCGCGCACGCAAGCAGGATCGAGGGGGGATCGGGGCCGCTCGAAACTTGGCGGTATCCATGGCGCAAGGGGACTTCTTCACCTTTCTCGACGCCGACGACCGCTTTCCGCCTGACAAGCTCGAGATACAGCTGCGCGCCTTCGCGGCGGAACCCGAACTGGAAGTGACGTACGGATACGTCCGGGAGTTCGTCAGCCCAGACCTAACGGCCGAGGAGGCGGCCCGCATCAGGCCCGCTGTGGATCGGAACGAGTCCCATCTCTCGGGGGTCATGCTCATTCGCCGAGCGGCCTTCGAGCGCGTGGGGCCTTGGACCGTCGGGCTCAAGGTCGGCACAGGCGTGGACTGGTACGCACGCTCTCAGGAGGCAGGGCTGCGCACATCGGTCCTGCCGGACGTACTCCTCGAACGTCGGCTGCACCTGTCGAACAACGGGCTGCGCCAAGCGGACAACCGCATTCAGTACGCTGCGATCCTCAAGGCGGCGCTCGACCGAAGGCGGGCCGCGACCGCCCAGCCGGACCGGCTCCTGCAGGACTGACGGTCATGCGTAATATTGGCTCTCCTGACCCATCCGTGGGTGGTTCT
>NZ_AWQS01000277.1 GCF_000576575.1 Intrasporangium chromatireducens Q5-1 | reverse complement strand
ATCGCCGGTGGGGGCCGCGTGGCCCGTCGGCCGGGCCTGGCCGGCACCGCCGGCCTGGTGGGCGGCCGCGCGGCGCTTCTCGACGATCTCCCGTTCCTCGTTGATCTCCCGCGCGAGGAAGAAGTTGAGGGCGGTCCGGATGGCCGCGACGGCGGCGAGCTTGCCGAGCTCCTCGAACGTCGGGGCCACGGCCGTGCGCAGCACATCCGACGCCAGCTGGAACTCGAGCCCGAGGGCGAGGAACCGGCCGAGGCTGAGACGGACGGGGACGAACGCCTGGGGGTCGCGCTGGGGCAGGGCCCGGAAGAACCGCCAGAAGGCGACGGCAGCGCCGAAGACGATGACGATGGCACCCGCTGCCTCCACGAGCCGCACGAGCACCCCGACGGCCGTGCGGAGGGTGTCTTCGGTGAGCAGGTCGACGGCGGCAGGCAGGATCACGGCGTGGGCGTACCCGGGTCGCGGTCACCGCACACCCGCGAGCTGACCGCACGCCGCCCCCCGTCCGGTCAGGCGACGTCCCGTCCGAGCGGTCCGACCTGCCTGACGAGGTCGGCGACGAGCCCGTAGACGTCGCGGTCCTCCGGAGCGGCCATCCCGATGATGACGTCGTCGACCCCGACGTCCGCCAGGGCGCCCAACCTGTCCACCGCCTCGCTCACCGACTGCGTCGTCTCACCCGAGGCGGCCCGGTCGCCGCCCTTGGCGGCGAGGTTCAGCCGGGACAGCACCGTGCTGCGTACCGACAGGGGGTCACGACCCACCTCGGCACACCGCTCGGCCAGGACCGCGAGCTTCTGCCGCACCCGCTCCGGGCCGACGTCGAAGAGGTTGCATGCGTCGCCGTAGCGCGCGATCAGCCGGAACGTCTTCTCCTCCCCCATCCCGCCGATCAGGATCGGGGGATGCGGGCGGCGCAGCGACGGCGGGCTGTTGAGCGTGCGCTCGAGGCTGTAGTGCCGGCCCCGGAACGGCGCGTCGTCGTCGGCCCACATCTGCAGGACGATCCGGAGGGTCTCATCGAGCCGCTCGAACCGCTCCTTGAGCGGCGGGAAGGGCACTCCGAGGCCGCGGTGCTCCTCCTCGTTCCAGGCCGCCCCGATGCCGAGCCAGGCGCGGCCGCCGGAGAGGACGTCGAGCGTCGTCACCGTCTTGGCCAACAGTCCCGGGTGGCGGTACGTCACGCCCGTCACGAGCGCACCGAGCTCGATCCGGGACGTCTGCCCGGCCGCAAACCCCAGCGTCGTGTAGGCCTCGAGCATCTCCCGCTCAGCCGGTCCGATGCCCCGGATCTGGAAGTAGTGGTCCATCACCCAGAGGCTCCACATGCCGGCCGCTTCGCCATCCTGCGCGATCCGCCCGAAGGTGGGCCCGATCGACGCGGGCGCGTCCGGCCAGGAGAACCAGGAGACCTGAAGTCCGAGTCGCATCCTTCGATCGTCGCAGAGTTCGCCACACTGGCACCATGACCCGAGGCACGGAGACCCGAGGCGCCGACGACGGCGTGACGACGAAGCTGTGGCGGGGCGGCGAGCTGGTCGAGGAGGGCTTCGCCCTCACGGATGTGTCGGAGCGCCTGGCTGCCGAGGACGCGCTCGTCTGGGTCGACCTGTGCGATCCCGACCACGAGCGCCTGCAGCGGCTCGCGCGGGAGCTCAGCCTCGACACGCATGCGGTCGAGGACGCTGTCCTCGCCCACGAGCGGCCGAAGGCGACGCTCCATGCCACCCACACCTTCCTGACGGTCTACGGGACGAACCTGCGCGACCCCGACCCGGAGGAGCCGCGGCGGAGCAGCCTCGAGGTGCACCGCGTGTCCGCCTTCGTGCTCCCCCGCGGCATCGTCACCGTCCGCGGGCCGGCCGGGTTCGACATGGAGCCGGTGCAGCAGCGCTGGCAGGACGATCCCGAGCTGCTGCGCTACGGGGTCGGAGCGCTCGTGCACGGCCTGCTCGACGTCGTCGTGGACGGCCACTTCGAGACGATCCAGCAGCTCGACCAGCTGATCGAGGGCCTCGAGGACGTGCTGTTCGACGACCGGGCCAGCTCTCGAGAGGTCCAGACACGCACCTACCGGATCCGCAAGGAGCTCGTCGAGCTGCGCCGGGCCGTCCTTCCGATGCGGGAGGTCGTCAACGCCGTGCTCCGCCACCGCACCGAGGCCAACCACCACGCCAGCGAGCTCGACGGCTACTTCACCGACCTCTACGACCACGTCCTGAGGGCCGCCGAGTGGACCGAGTCGCTGCGCGACATGGTGACCACCGTCTTCGAGACGAACCTGTCCCTGCAGGACGCGCGCCTCAACACGGTGATGAAGAAACTGACCGGCTGGGCCGCGATCATCGCGGTTCCCACGGCGATCACCGGCTGGTTCGGGATGAACGTCCCTTACCCGGGCTTCGGCAAGGTCTCCGGGTTCGTCGCGAGCCTGGGGGTCATCGTCGGTCTGGGTCTCGTGCTCTACACCGTCTTCAGGCGCAAGGACTGGATCTGACGAGTCCGGTCAGTCGCGGGTCAGCTTGCGGTACGTGACGCGGTGCGGCCGGGCGGCGTCCGGGCCGAGCCGCTCGACCTTGTTCGCCTCGTAGGCCTCGAAGTTGCCCTCGAACCAGTACCAGCTCGCCGGCTGCTCCTCGGTCCCCTCGTAGGCGAGGATGTGCGTCGCGACGCGGTCGAGGAACCACCGGTCGTGCGAGATGACGACGGCGCAGCCGGGGAAGTCGAGCAGCGCGTTCTCGAGCGATCCGAGCGTCTCGACGTCGAGGTCGTTGGTCGGCTCGTCGAGCAGCAGCAGGTTGCCGCCCTGCTTGAGGGTGAGCGCGAGGTTGAGGCGGTTGCGCTCGCCGCCGGACAGGACGCCGGCCGGCTTCTGCTGGTCGGGGCCCTTGAACCCGAACTGCGAGACGTACGCCCGCGACGGGATCTCGACCTGCCCCACCTTGATGTAGTCGAGTCCGTCGGAGACGACCTCCCAGAGCGTCTTCTTCGGGTCGATGCCGCCCCTGGCCTGGTCGACGTAGGAGATCTCGACGGTCTCGCCGACCTTGACCTCGCCGTCGTCGGGCTGCTCGAGCCCGACGATCGTCTTGAACAGCGTCGTCTTGCCGACCCCGTTCGGGCCGATCACCCCGACGATGCCGTTGCGCGGCAGCGTGAAGGACAGGCCGTCGATGAGGACGCGGTCGCCGTAGCCCTTCTTCAGGTCCTTGACCTCGATGACGACCGAGCCGAGCCGCGGGCCCGGCGGGATCTGGATCTCCTCGAAGTCGAGCTTGCGGGTGCGCTCCGCCTCGGCCGCCATCTCCTCGTAGCGGGCCAGCCGCGCCTTCGACTTGGCCTGCCGGCCCTTCGCATTGGACCGGACCCAGTCGAGCTCGTTCTTGAGGCGCTTGGCGAGCTTGGCGTCCTTCTTGCCCTGGATCTGGAGGCGCTCGGACTTCTTCTCCAGGTAGGTCGAGTAGTTGCCCTCGTAGGGGTAGAGCCGTCCGCGGTCGACCTCGGCGATCCACTGGGCGACGTGGTCGAGGAAGTAGCGGTCGTGGGTGACGGCGATGACGGCGCCGGGGTAGCTCTCGAGGTGCTGCTCCAGCCACTGGACCGACTCGGCGTCGAGATGGTTGGTGGGCTCGTCGAGCAGCAGCAGGTCGGGCTTCTGCAGGAGCAGCTTGCACAGCGCCACCCGGCGGCGCTCACCACCGGACAGGGTCGTCACGGGCGAGTCCGGCGGCGGGCAGCGCAGTGCGTCCATCGCCTGCTCGAGCTGGTTGTCGAGGTCCCAGGCGTCGGCGTGGTCGATCTCCTCCTGGAGCTTGCCCATCTCCTCGAGCAGTGCGTCGTAGTCGGCATCGGGGTTGGCCATCTCGGCCGAGATGGCGTTGTAGCGGTCGAGCTTGGCCTTGATCTCCCCGGCGC
Source organism: Intrasporangium chromatireducens Q5-1 (assembly GCF_000576575.1). GTDB lineage: Bacteria > Actinomycetota > Actinomycetes > Actinomycetales > Dermatophilaceae > Intrasporangium_A > Intrasporangium_A chromatireducens. Next base: position 613 of record NZ_AWQS01000277.1, on the reverse strand, counting down.
CCTCCTCGACGTTGCCGAGGACAGTCTTGTCCTCGTTGAGCGGAGGCTCCTGCAGGAGGATGCCGACGCTGGCGCCCGGCGCGAGGCGGGCCTCGCCGTTGGAGGGCTGGTCGAGGCCGGCCATGATCTTGAGGATGGTCGACTTGCCGGCGCCGTTGGGGCCGACCATGCCGATCTTCGCGCCCGGGTAGAACGACATGGAGACGTCATCGAGGATGACCTTGTCGTTGTGCGCCTTGCGCGCCTTCGTCATGGTGTAGATGAACTCGGCCATGCGCAGCAGGCTATCCGTCGCTCCCCCGCCGAACCGAATCGGCCCGCGGGTGCCGTCGAGCCCGGCCCCACGGGGACGCCAGCGGGGCTCGGGTCACCGCGACGCGACGGCTCAGACCGCCTCTTCGAGCTGGTAGTCGTCCGTGTCCGGGTCGCCGAATTCGGGAGCCGGCGGGCCGGGCACCTCGACGTCGTGGATCTCGCCGTTCTCGTCGACGTTGGCCGGCCGCTCACCCTCGGCGATCAGGCTCTCGATGCTGCGGCGCACGTCGTCCTGGGCGGCCGGATCGGCGCCGAGCGCGGCGGCGCGGCTCACCCGTTGGAACGTCGCGCGGCCGAA
>NZ_AWQS01000276.1 GCF_000576575.1 Intrasporangium chromatireducens Q5-1 | reverse complement strand
GCCGCAGGCCCGGGTCCGCTCGACGGTTGGGGTGGTCGGAGGTGGCCAGGGCGAGATGGTCAGGGGGTGGCGTGGCGGAGGGTCAGGTCGAGCAGGGCGACGGCGAGGGCCTTGTCGAGCGGCTCGTTGCCGTTGCCGCACTTCGGCGACTGGATGCACGAGGGGCAGCCCGTCTCGCACTCGCACGACGCGATCGCGTCCCGGGTCGCGCCCAGCCACTCGAGCACGCGGCGGTACCCGCGCTCGGCGAACCCGGCCCCGCCGGGGTGGCCGTCATAGACGAGGATCGTCGGCAGGCCGGTGTCGGGGTGCAGGTCGGTCGAGACACCACCGATGTCCCACCGGTCCGCGGTCGCAAAGAGCGGCAGCATCCCGATCGAGGCGTGCTCGGCCGCGTGAGCCGCCCCGGGGATCGACACCTCGTCGATCCCCGCTGACCCGAGCTCTTCGATCGGCATCGTCCACCAGATCCCTTTGGTGTCAAGGGTCCTCGCCGGCAGGTCGAGCGGGTGCTCGCCGAGCACTTCACCGCCAGGCAGCCGGCGGAGGAAGGACGTCACCTGGGTCCGCACCCGCACCCGGCCGAAGGAGCACCGCAGCGGCCCCCAGTCCCGGTGCTCCAGCTCCTCGACGATCTCGAAGTCGCTCACCGACCGGGCCTGGGTCGTCCACCCCGGGTCGCCCCGCACGGCAAAGGCCGCCGAGTCCGCCAGGTCGAGCTCGGTGATGACCCACGTCTGGCCCTGGTGCAGGTGGACCGCCCCGGTGTGGACCTGGGCGTGCGCCGACACCTCGTCGACGGTCCCGACGACGCGGCCCGTCCGGCTCTCGATGATCCGCACCGGCTCGCCGGCGCCTCGGAGAGACAGGTGGTCAGTGGGCCGGTCGTGCCGCGCCCAGTACCACCCGCGCGGACGACGCTTCAGCACCCCGCCGGCGACGAGCCGGTCGAGCAGCGGCCGCATCCCCGGCCCGAAGTACGCCTCGTCCTCGACCGTCAGCGGCAGCTCGGCCGCCGCCGCGGCGAGGTGCGGTCCGAGGACGTGCGGGTTGTCCGGGTCGACGACGGTCGCCTCGACGCCCCGGCCGAAAATCGCCTCCGGGTGGTGCACGACATACGTGTCGAGCGGGTCGTCGTCCGCGACGAACACCGCGAGGCTCCGATCCCCGCTGCGCCCGGCTCGCCCGGCCTGCTGCCACAGCGACGCGAGGGTCCCCGGCCAGCCCGCCAGGAGCACGGCGTCGAGACCACTGACGTCGACCCCGAGCTCGAGCGCGTTCGTCGCCGCGAGCCCCACGAGCTCCTTGGTGCGCAGCGACCGCTCCAGCTCGCGCCGCTCCTCCGGGAGATAACCGCCCCGGTATGCCGCTATCCGGGCTTCCAGCGAGCCGCTCGCTCGCTCTCGGGCGATTCGCGCCACGACCTCGACCCCGGCGCGGGACCGCGCGAAGGCGACCGTCTGCACGTCGGCTCCGGCGCACTGCGCGAGCAGCGACCCGGTCTCCGTCAGGGTGTTGACCCGCTTCGGCTGGCCGTCCTCACCCTGGACGACCGGCGGCTCCCAGAGGGCGAAGGTCATCGCCCCACGGGGCGAGCCGTCCTCGGTGACCGCGGTGAGCGGCATACCGAGGAGCCGGGAGGCGTGCTCCTCGGGGTCGGCCACGGTGGCGGAAGCGAAGACGAACGTCGGCGTCGAGCGGTAGCGCGCCGCGACGCGGCGGAGCCGGCGCAGCACGGCCGCGAGGTGGGCGCCGAAGACGCCGCGGTAGACGTGGCACTCGTCGATGACGACGTAGCGCAGGGCGCGGAGGAAAGAGGACCACCGCTCGTGCGAGGGCAGGAGCGAGTGATGGACGAGGTCCGGGTTGGTGAGCACGAGGTTCGCGTGGTCCCGGATCCACCGGCGCTCGTCGGTCGGCGTGTCGCCGTCGTACGTCGCGGCGCGGATGCCGGGCAGGGCGAGCGCCTCGATCCGGGCCAGCTGGTCGGCGGCGAGAGCCTTGGTCGGAGAGAGGTAGAGAGCGGTTGCCCCGCGTCCGTTGGGTGCCCCGGTGCCTGCGACGAGGTCGGTGAGGATCGGCAGGTGGTAGCCGAGCGACTTGCCCGACGCCGTGCCCGTCGAGACGACGACGTGCTCGCCGCGGTGCGCCGCCTCGGCGACGGCGACCTGGTGCGACCACGGCTGCCCGATGCCCTCGCCGAGCAGCGCGGCGAGGACTGTGGGGTCGGTCCACGAGGGCCAGTCCGCGTGCTGGGCGTGCCGCTCCGGAACCTCGTGCACGTGGAGCAGCCGACCCGGTTCGTCGCCCGCGAGGAGGGTGAGCAGGGCCGTGGGATCGACCCGCCTGCGCAGCGTGGTGCCCCCGTGGTGCCGGACCTGTGCATTCATCTGGAGCAACGGTATGTCGCCGGGGTACGGTTGCGGACGAGTGGGTGCCGACGGCGCCTGCTTCCTGTCCTGCGGCCCCGGCCGCGGGGCCCGACGACACAGCCCGACGACAGAGAAGGAGAGCCGGTGGACCTCTCGATCGACCGTGCCGACCAGGGCGACCACACGGTCGTGAGCCTGGGCGGCGAGATCGACGTCTACACCGCACCCTTCGTGCGCGAGCGGCTCGACGAGGCGGTCCACGCGGGCCGCATCAACCTCGTCGTCGACCTGACCGGTGTGCGCTTCCTCGACTCGACCGGGCTCGGCGTGCTCGTCGGTCGGCTCAAGCTGACCCGCAGCCTCGGCGGGTCGCTGCGCCTCGTGGGCACCGACGACCGTGTGCTCAAGGTCTTCTCGATCACCGGCTTGGACAAGGTCTTCGAGATGCACGAGACGCTCGAGGAGGCGCTCGCCGCGGCCGACGCGGCCGACACGGCCGACGCGGACGGTGCCCGGGCAGCCGCCGCCCCCGTGCAGTCGAGCGACAGCGGCGCGTGACCGCTCCGCCGTCCACCGACCCGACGCTCATCCGGCGCCTGCGCGCCGACCTGCTCACCGCGGGCCTCACCGTCGACGGTGTCGCCGAACGGCTCGGGGACCTCGCCTCGGCGGCCCTGCACCGCGAGCAACCGCTCCCCGCGCTCGTCGTCACGGACGACGCGACGGACGTGAGCGGCATACTCCTTCGGCTCTTCACGCTCGGGCGACCGGTGGCGGCATCGGCGCTCGCCGGCGCCCTGCCGACCCTCGGGGTCGCGGGCGCCGTTGAGCTCGGGCTCGTCCGGGTGCTCCACGCCGGCCGGGAGCAGGAGGAGCTCGTCGAGGCGTGCTGCGACCTGCGGCCGTACGCCGACGACACGCACGACTGGTGGGTCGCCTCCGATCTCAGCGAGGTGGCGACCCGCGAGCCGCTGCCGCCCGACCACGTGCTCGGCATCGGCGGCGCGTCGACGACCCTCGCATCGTGGACGATCCGCCGGCCGGCGCGTCGCGCGCTCGACCTCGGGACCGGCTGCGGCGTGCAGGCGCTGCACCTCGCCGCGCACTGCGAGTCGATCGTCGCGACGGACGTGTCGGAGCGGGCCCTCGCCTACGCGTCGTTCAACGCCGAGCTGGCCGGGGTGTGGCTCGACCTGCGGCACGGTGACCTGCTCGACCCGGTCGCGGGGGAGCGCTTCGACCTCGTCGTCAGCAACCCGCCGTTCGTCATCACCCCGCGCGACGGGGACGTGCCGCTCTACGAGTACCGCGACGCCGGCCGCGCCGGGGACGCCCTCGTGCGGACCCTGGCCCGGTCGGTCGGGTCCGTGCTCGAGCCCGGCGGCGTCGCGCAGTTCCTCGGCAACTGGGAGGTCCCGGTCGGGCAGACGTGGCGCGACGTGTGGACGACGTGGCTGGAGGGGACCGGTCTCGACGCGTGGGTCGTGCAGCGTGAGGTGCAGGACCCGGCCGAGTACGCCGAGCTGTGGGCCCGCGACGGCGGCACCGTCCCCGGGACGCCCGCGCATGACCGGATGTATGCCGCGTGGCTGCGCGACTTCGCCTCGCGCGGTGTCGAGTCGGTCGGCTTCGGCGTGGTGACTCTGCAGCGCCCCGTCACGGAGCGTGACCCGTGGGTCTCGCTCGACGAGGTGCCCGGGCGGGTGGCGTCACCGATGGGGCCGGTCATCGACGCCGGCCTGCGCGCCCGCACCTGGCTCGCCGAGCACTCGGACGAGGAGCTGCTGGCGGTCGCGTGGAGCTGCGCCGGCGACGTGACCGAGGAGCGGCACGGCCGGCCGGGTGGCGAGGACCCGGCGGTCATCCTCGTCCGGCAGGGCGGTGGGCTCGGGCGGGTGGTGCGGGCCGGCACGCTGCTGGCCGGCTACCTCAGTGTCGCCGACGGGTCGCTGCCGGCCGGCGTGGCGCTCGATGCCCTCGCGTCGGTTCTCGACGTGCCAGCCGCCGAGGTCCGCGCCGAGGTGCTCCCGCAGCTGCGTGACCTGATCGCCGACGGCCTCCTCGTCTGACGCCCCGCCCCGCTGCGAGGGCACGTGCCCTCGGGAGCTGGCTGAGCGGCATACCGATGCCGTATGCCGCTGACCCTCCCTCCCGTCGAGAGGCCACCAACCG
>NZ_AWQS01000275.1 GCF_000576575.1 Intrasporangium chromatireducens Q5-1 | reverse complement strand
CGACGTGTCGCGGGCACCCGGCTCGTGGTGCCCGTGGTCACCTCAGCCCGACTGGCCCGCGCCGCCGTCGGCCCCGCCGTCGTGGGCGTCGGTGTTGGCCCCGCCGTCAGCAGTCCCCTCGTCGGTGAGACCGGAGCCGGTCATCCCGCTGCCGGAGCCGCGGGGGCTGCCGGAGCCCGCGCCGCCGTCGGCGCCACCGTCCTGGCCCTCGGCGTCGGCCCCACCGTCAGCGGTGCCCTCGCCAGTCATGCCGCTCGCGCCGCCGGTCGCCGCGCCGTCTCCGGTCACGCCGCCGGGGACGCCGGCGGGCCCGGCGCCACCATCTGCGCCGCCGTCGTGGGCGGTCTGGTCCGCACCGCCGTCCGCGGGCCCTTCACCGGTCTGCGGGTCGTCGGCGGAGGACATCGGGTTGTCGCTCATCTTCGCTCCTCTGGGATGGGACGCACGGCACCGGTCGACGCCGATGCCCCACCCCTACCCGAGGAGGGCTCGGGCTCACACCACGGAGCGGCGTCGTGCACGCGCCCACCACCGGCTCACCGGAGCCCGGCGCCCCGCGCGCGCCGGCGCTACGCCTCGTCCCGACGCGAGCCAGGGCCGCCCCGCCGGCCAGGTGTCTCGTTGCCCGGCTGCTGCCCACGCTGCGCCCGCCGTTCCCGCCGCAGCCGGACCTCGAGCGGCACGATGAAGACCGCGAGGATGGCCAGGAAGACGACGATGATGAGCGCGAAGAGCCGACCGGCGCCGAACGCGCCGGCAGCGGGCAGGAGAGTGGGCAGGGCCGAGGTCAGGTGGGACGGGAGCACGCACCAGATGGTGGCCGACGAAGTTGTGAGCCTGCTCCGAGCCGCGCCGCAGGGTGTTCAGGTCAGGTGGTCGTAGTCGCCGCGGACCCAGGCGGCGTGCCGTTCCGCCGAGGACCGGATGACCTGCTTGGCGCTCGACGGGACCACCGTGCCGAAGTTGTTGTAGAGCCGGTCGAAGTGCAGCGACTCCACCTGGGCGGCGATCCGCTCGACCACCCGCGCCGACAAGGGGATCCGGTTCGGATAGCTGCGCAGGAAGCTCACCGACTTCCGGTCCGGGTTGGGGAAGATCGCGTCCGCGGCGAGCAGGACCCCGCGTCCCTCGTCGCCATCCCGCCACTCGACGACGGCCTGGCCAGGGAAGTGCCCGCCGACCCGGTGCAGGGTCAGGCCCTCCGCGACGGGCCGCCGGTCACCGTAGTGCTCGACGAGCGGGTCCCGTCGCCGCACCCAGTCCCGGTCCGCCTCGGCGACGAGCACCGGCGCCCCGCCCAGGGCCCGGGCCCACTCCGTCTGGACGCCGTACATGTGGGGGTGCGACGCCGCGACGGCGAGCGTCGGGCCCAGCGACCGCACGAACTCGACCGTGCCGGCGTCGATGTAGCCGATGCAGTCGAACAGCAGCGTCCCTTCACCGGTCACGACGACCATCGTCTGCTGCCCGATGCCCACCTCGGGATCCGCCCGCAGTCCCCACAGGCCCGGCTCGACCGCCTGGATCGTGATCCGAGTTCCCTTGGCACGCAAGGAGTCCAGCGTTGTCCACGCCTGTCCCGTCGCGGGCACCCATTGGCGCTCGTCACTGCAGATGGCGCACTGGGCGGGCGGGTCGGTCAGGTCGTCGGTCTCGACGGCGCAGGTGGCGCAGATCCAGATCATGCCCCCAGCCTGCCGGAGAACGTGCCCTTGATGGTGCGGAGTGTCCTCTCGATGGTCGCGACCCTGCTCTCGATGGTGGGAAGTGTGCTCTCGATTCGGGAAGGATGGGGTCCGTGATCCTCCACCTGCGCGCGGCCGTCCAGCAGCTGTATGCCGCTTCGCTGGGGGAGTTCATGTCCGTGCGGTCCTCGCTCGTGGCGGAGGCGAAGCAGGCGGGCGAGAGGGAGCTGGCCAAGCAGGTGGGCGCCCTGCGCAAGCCCACGGTGGCGGCCTGGGCGCTGAACCACTTCGTCCGCGAGCACCCCGACGAGCTCGACGCGTTCCATGACTTCGCCGAGCTGCTGCGGGAGGCCCAGCGCACCCTCGACGCGGACCAGCTGCGCCTGCTGTCGAGGGAGCGGGCCCGCCGCGTCGACGCCGTGGCCCGCAAGGTCGAGTCCGCCGCCCGGACCGCCGGGCAGCCGATCAGCGACGCGGTCGGCGACGAGGTCCGCCAGACGCTGACCGCGTTCATCGCCGACGAGGGCGCGGAGGAGTCGGTGATGACCGGCGCCCTCGTCAAGCCGCTGCAGTACTCCGGGCTCGGCGACGTCGACATCGAAGGCGTCGCCGCCGTGGCCCCGCGGCACCTCAAGGTCATCCCCGGCGGCGCGGCCGACGAGCCCTCACCCGAGCAGACCGACGCGGAGGACGAGGCAGCCCGAGCCGCCGAGGAGGAGCGCCGGCGCGCAGCCCTCGCGGCCGAGCGGGCTCGCCTGGAGCGAGCTGTCGAGCGGGCCGGCAAGGCGCGTCGCGATGCCGAGCACCGGGTCGAGGTCCAGCAGGCCCGCGTCGACGAGGCCCGCGAGGGCGTCGCCGACCTCGAGCGGCAGCTCGCCACGGCGAGGGAGCGGCTCGCGAAGGCGACCGACGAGCTCGACGAGGTGAGCGGCATACGAGACGAGAAGGCGGAGGCCGAAGCGGGAGCGCGGCGTGCCCTCGAGGCGCACCCCGAGGACTGAGCGCGCTAGTCGGCGACCGGTTCCTCCTCGCGAGAGGCGCGGTCGGCCTCGCCGGCCGAGCCCTCGGGCGGCTCGGCGGCCAGCTCGTGGTGCGGCAGCACGTCGTAGGTGTGGACATAGATGTCGAACAGCGCGATGCCGAGGGCCGCGACCGGCACCGCGACGAAGGCGCCACCGACCCCGAAGAGCGACGCACCGAACATCACCGACGCGAAGGACACGGCGGGGTGGACGTCGACCGCCTGCGCGGAGATGCGCGGCTCGATCGTGACGTTCTCGATCTGCTGGTAGACGAGCGCGAAGACGAGCACCGCGACGCCCTGCCACGGCTTGTCGCCGACGAGCCCGATGACGACGGGCAGCGCGATGGCGATGTAGGTGCCGACGGTCGGGACGAACTGCGCCACGACGCCGGTCCAGATACCGAGCGCGAGCCAGTACGGCATCCCGATGATGAGCATGAACAGCGCCGTGCTGCCGCCGCAGATGCCGGCAAGGACGAGACGGGCCGACACGTAGCCGCCGGTCTTGGCGAGGGCGAGGTTCCACACGACCGCGAAGACCTCCTGCTGCTTGGGCGGGAAGAGCTGGGCGATCCAGCGGCGCAGCCGCGGCGAGTCAGCGGAGAAGTAGAAGGTGAAGAAGGCGAACGTCAGGGTGCTGAAGGCGGCGGACAGGACCGAGGCCACGATCCCGAGCACGCCGCCGGCGAGGTTCTGGGCGATCGAGGTCAGGGCGCCGGTGCCGACCCCGAGCTTGTCGAGGATGTGCTGGTAGTCGAGGTCGAGGCCGAACCGCTGGCTCGCCCACCGGGTGAAGTTCTGGACGAGGTCCGGGACCGACTGGGCGAACGTGCCGATCTGGTCGCTGAGCAGCCGGCCGAACACGAAGAGGAACGCGGCGCCGAGGAGGACCAGGCCGACCATGACGATCGCGGTGGCGAACCCGCGCCGCATGTGGGCGCTGAGCCAGGCGACCGCCGGCTCCATCGCGATCGACGCGAGGAGGGACAGGACGAGGGTGAAGATGATGCTTCCCGCGTCCTCGAGGACCCACTTCAGCAGCGCCGCCGAGGCCACCAGAGCGATGACGACCCACCCCGCTCGCCACAGGCTGGGCCGGTTGAAGTGGATCGAGATCTCGTGCCGGGGCGTGCCCGCCGGTGTCGACATGGCGGCATCATCGCAGCGTCCGATCGGGCCGGCCCGTCGGCACGCGCCGATTTCACCAGATGCCCCGCCACCGTGTAGTCTCACCGCTGCACAGCAGGTCAGCGGTCTGCCCCCGGGCGCGCTCCGTGGCTGTGCCCCCTTAGCTCAGTCGGCAGAGCGTTTCCATGGTAAGGAAAAGGTCGTCGGTTCGATTCCGACAGGGGGCTCTGGTCCGCCAGTCGTTCCCCCGGGACGGCAGGCGCCCATGGCGGGGTAGCTCAGCTGGTTAGAGCGCACGACTCATAATCGTGAGGTCGCGGGATCGAGTCCCGCTCCCGCTACTGGAACGCGGCCGGTGCGATCGAGGATTTCTCGAAACGCGCCGGTGTCGCGTAACCTTGAGCGTCGCGCTCGTGCGCCTGCCGCCTGTCCGTGGGCCCGCGCGACCACCCGAACGTTATTCAGCACGACCGAGAGCAGGTTGCCGTGGCCAGCAAGAGCACCGACGTCCGTCCCAAGATCACGATGGCGTGTGTCGACTGCAAGCACCGTAACTACATCACGAAGAAGAACCGGCGCAACAACCCCGACCGGCTCGCCCTCGCGAAGTTCTGCCCCAACTGCGGGCACCACACGGAGCACCGCGAGACCCGCTGACCTCATCGTCACGAAGGACCGTTCCCTCCCGGGAGCGGTCCTTTTCGTATGCCGCGGGTTTGTATGCCGCTGAGCTGGGTCAGCCGCTCGGC
>NZ_AWQS01000274.1 GCF_000576575.1 Intrasporangium chromatireducens Q5-1 | reverse complement strand
ACCCGATGATGATGACGTTACGGACGTCGGAGCTGGTCATGGTTCAGTCCTTCTGGTCGGTGGGGTGATGGGGAGCCGCTGGCTCGAGCGAGGCACTCAGGCCGGGGGCCACGTTGGGTGTGCACGTTGCGGGTTGGCTCAGCCGGTGGACGAAGGACGCGCCGGCCAGGGCGAGACCCAGCAGCCCGGTCCCCGTCTCGACGGCCTCCGACAGGACGTACCAGACCGAGCCGATGGCCATCAGGCCGCCGGCCGCTGCACACGGGCCGCAACCGAGGTCGAGCGAAGCGCCCTGCCCCGGCATGGGAATGAAGGTCGACAGGGCCAGCGCAGCGAGGGTGCCGGTGGTGAGCGACAGGGCCGTCCACGCCGGCGCGATGCCGACGTTCCCGCCGGTCCGTGACAGCACGAGCCAGGCGAGTGCGGCGCTGGCGACGACGGCTGCCACCACGCGTCGTCGCGGCCACCGCCGCAGCCGCTCCTCGGCGACAAGAGCCGCCAGCCGCTGCGCGGGGGGCGGGGCGACGGGGCCGTCTCCGCGAGGGGTCATGGGGTCGTCCATCCGGTCGCGAACATACCCCACAGGGTATCAGTCATGGAGGAGAAATATACCCATGGGGGTATCTGTTAGGCTGACTGCAGTACGACACCCACCCCGGAGGAACCGATGTATTTCACCCAGTACTACCTCGACTGCCTCTCGCAGGCGTCCTACCTCGTCGGCGACGAGGGCACCGGTCAGGCCGTCATCGTGGACCCCCGCCGAGACGTGGCCGAGTACCTTGACGACGCCACGGCGCACGGCCTGACGATCGTCGGCATCATCAACACCCACTTCCACGCCGACTTCCTCTCCGGGCACCTCGAGCTCGCCCGCGAGACCGGCGCCTGGATCGGCTACGGCGCGGCCGCGCAGCCGGAGTTCGAGGTCCGGTCGCTGCAGGACGGTGAGCGGATCAGCCTCGGCGACGTGACGCTTGAGGTCATGGCGACCCCCGGCCACACCCCCGAGTCGATCAGCGTCCTCGTCTACGAGCATGCCGACGACGAGGTCGCCTACGGGGTGCTGACGGGCGACGCCCTCTTCATCGGCGACGTGGGGCGGCCCGACCTGCTCGCCTCCGTCGGCGTGACCGCCGACGAGCTCGGCCGGATGCTCTACGACTCCGTCCAGCACAAGCTGATGTCGCTGCCCGACTCCGTCCGGGTCTTCCCGGCCCACGGCGCCGGCTCCGCCTGCGGCAAGAACCTCTCGACCGAGCGGCAGTCCACGATCGGGGAGCAGCGGGCCTTCAACTACGCCTGCCAGCCGATGAGCGAGGCCCAGTTCCTCGAGGTCGTCACGGCCGGCCAGCCGCCGGCCCCCGCCTACTTCATCTACAACGCGACGCTCAACAAGCAGGAGCGCGGCGTCCGCGACACCGACGCTGCCGCGCCTGCCCTCACGGTCGAGCAGGTCGAGTCCGCCCTCGCCGGCGGCGCCGTGCTGCTCGACGCGCGTGACAACCAGGAGTTTGCGGCGGGGCATCTCCGCGGTGCCCTCAACGTGCCCTGGGACGGCCGCACGGCCGAGACGATCGGCGCGGTCCTCACGCCGGAGCAGCAGGTCGTCATCATGGCCCCGGAGGGCCAGGAGCAGGACGTCGCGACGCGGTTCGCCCGGATCGGCTTCGACAACGTCCTCGGCTATGTGGCCGACCCGGAGGCCTACCTGCTCGCGCACCAGCAGGACGTCACGCGGGCGAGCCGCCTGACCGTCGGGCAGGTCGCCGACGTCCTAGACTCGGACGACGCCCAGATCGTCGACATCCGCGGCGAGGGCGAGCTCGAGGCAGGCATGCTGCCCGGCGCCCGGCACATCCCGCTCGCCCAGCTCGTGTCCCGCGCCGGCGAGCTCGACCCGGCCAGGCCGGTCCTGCTCTACTGTGCCGGCGGCTGGCGCAGCAGCGTCGGGGCGAGCCTCCTGCGGCACCGCGGCTTCTCCGACGTCAGTGACGTCCTCGGCGGTTACGGCGCCTGGTCCATGGCGCACGCCGTCGCCTCCTGAGCCGCTCGAACACGAGGCCCGGGTCCGTCACGGACCCGGGCCTCGGTGCGTGCGGACGGTCAGCTCACGCTGGGAGCCGGCTCAGCGGCATACGGCCGGATGCCCCTCACCTGGCGACCGCGGGGCCGCCACGTCCCAGCGGTGCCGAGGCCCCGTTCAGCGCCCGCGAAGGTGTGCCGCTCAGCGGGCCGCGGGGTGTCGGGTCTCGTACATCCGAACCGCGACGACGACACCGGAGACGACGGTGACGGCTGCGACCGCCCAGACGGCAGCACGGACGCCGAAGGCGTCAGCGATGATGCCGGCCATGACGGCGCCGACGGCGAACCCGCCGTCGCGCCAGAGCCGATAGACGCCGACGGCCCGCGCGCGCCACGACGGGTGGGCGACGTCGCCGATTGCGGCGAGCAAGGTCGGGTAGACCATCGCGGTGCCCGCCCCGAGCAGGGCGGCAGCGAGGGCCCATGGCAGGAAGCTGTTCGAGAGGGCGATGAGGGCCAGGGCGATGCCCTGGAGCCACATGCCGGCCGCGATGAGCCACTTGCGGCCCCAACGGTCCGACAGGGCACCGGTGACGACCTGTCCGAGGCCCCACACGGCCGGGTACAGCGCGGCGAGCAGACCGATCCGTCCCACGGAGAGGCCGGCCCCGGCGAACAGCACCGGGAACAGCCCCCAGGCCAGGCCGTCGCCCAGGTTGTTGACCATGCCGGCCTGGCTTGCTGCGGAGAGGGCGGGCTCACGGACGCTGGTGTGCACGAGCACCTCCCGGCTGCTGAGGTCGGCGTGCAGGTGGTCGTGCCGCCCGTCGGAGCGTGGCTGGTGGGTGGCCGCCTCGAGCGCGGCGTGCTCCCGGGTCTCCCGGATGACGAGGCCGGACAGGCCTAGGCCGACGGCGGCGAAGGCGATCCCGAGCAGGAACGGGGCGGGCCGGAGTCCATACGCCTGGGCGAGGTAGCCGGTGGCGAGGGCGGTGAGGCCCACCGCGCCGTAGCCGGCCGCCTCGTTCAGGCCCATGGCCAGCCCCCGTCGAGCCGAGCCGACGAGGTCGATCTTCATGATGACGGTCGTCGACCAGGTCAGGCCCTGGCTGACGCCGAGCAGGACGTTGGCGGCGATCACCCACGCCCAGCTGGGCGCCCAGATGAGCAGGAGCGGGACCGGCAGCGCGATGAGCCAGCCCACGACGAGGACCGGCTTGCGCCCGTAGCGGTCGGCCAGGGCACCGGCGAGGTAGTTCGTCGCGGCCTTGGCGACCCCGAAGGCGACGATGAACGTCAGCCCGGCCGTGTGGGCGCGCAGTCCGAACGCCGACTCGGCCAGGAGCGGCACGACGGTGCGCTCCTGGCCGAGCATGCCCCCGACGAGGGCGTTGACCGCCACGAGCAAGGTGAACTGCGCGGCATTCTGACGCAGCCCGAGGACCGGATGCCGAGGGAGGCGCGACGGGGTCGTCGGTCCCGTGCCGGCGAGTCCCACTGCCGTGATGGGCTTCATGCAAGCGTGAGGAAGAGCTTCTCCATGGCGGCCTGCTCGGCCGGCTGGACCCCGTCCGGGTTGGTGAGGCACTCCCGCAGCCCGGTCGAGACGATCGCGTAGCCGGCGCGGTCGAGCGCCTTGGTCACCGCGGCCAGCTGGTTGACGATGTCCTGGCAGTCGCGGCCCGCCTCAATGAGGCGGATGACGCCGCCGAGCTGGCCCTGGGCGCGCTTGAGTCGGTTGATGACGGGAGCCATGTCGTCGGGGTTGAGGGCGACCATGTCGGGTCCTTTGAGGGGTGAGGCCTGGACGACAGGACGCGTCCCGGCGGTGGAGATGCGAAACGGCCGCCCGTCTCGACCGGAGGGGACCTGAAGGGTCGAGACGGACGACCGGCGTGGGGCCGGAGTGGGCTCAGCGGGCGCTGGGCTGCTCCGGGGCGAGGGCGGCCAGCGCCCGGCCAAGCCGTTCGCGAGCCTCGGCGGCGACAGCGTCGAGGCCGGGGTTGGCCGTCAGCTGCTTCATGACGTCGGGGTCCATGGCCTCGACCATGGTGTGGTCGTCATCGAGGGTGCGCACGACGACGTTGCACGGCAGCAGCAGCCCGATGGACGGCTCCGCCTGCAGCGCCGCGTGGGCGAGCGGCGGCCGGCAGGCCCCGAGGATGACCTGAGGCGGCACGTCGACGTCGAGCTTCGCCTTGAGGGTCGCAGCCATGTCGATCTCGGTGAGCACGCCGAAGCCCTCAGCGGCGAGGCGCTCCTTGGTCGCCGCGACGGTCTCGTCGAAGCCCTGGTCGACGGTCGTGGTCAGTGCGTAGCTCATCTGTGCCTCCTCAGGCGGTCTGGGCGGTGGACTGCTGCTCGGCGCGCTGGCGCCGGACGTCGTCCATGTCGAGCTCGCGAACGGCGGTGATGACCTGCTCGAGCGCGGCGGCCGGCAGTGCGCCCGGCTGGCTGAAGACGAGGATGCCGTCACGGAAGGCCATCAGGGTCGGGATGGAGGTGATCCGGGCGGCGGCGGCGAGGGCCTGCTCAGCCTCGGTGTCGACCTTGCCGAACACGACGTCGGGGTGCTGCTCGGACGCGGCCTCATAGACGGGCGCGAACATC
>NZ_AWQS01000273.1 GCF_000576575.1 Intrasporangium chromatireducens Q5-1 | reverse complement strand
CGAAGGGCCACTACCCGTCGAAGGGCCACCATCCGACGGGGCGTCGGCTGCCCCGGAGGCGTGCACCTCGATGTCGACGGCGAGCTCGTCGAGCACCGGGTCGGGAACCGGAGTCGGCTTCTGGGGCGTGACGTCCGCCTCCGAGTGCGCACCGCAACCGTGGTCGAGCGAGACCACTCGTCCGTCCGAGGGCGACCACTCGTTCGCGCAGACCCCGAAGACCGCCCGCAGCGCACCGGCCATCGGCAGGAAGTAGCCACACGTCGAGCACTGGGCCGGCGCCTTCTGCGCCACCTCTGCGGTGGGCCCCGGCTCGCCGTCGTACCACCGGGTGGCGGCCACCTCGCGGCCCTCGGCGGACAGGACCCGTGGCCGGCCGAGCCCGAGCTCCCAGAACGCCATCTGGTCGACGTCCTCGTCACCGGTCGCCTCGAAGCCGGGCTCCAGGTTGGGGTCGTCGGGCTGGTACGGCAGCACGTCGCCGGCACCGATGTCGCCGGGCGCGAGCCGGTCGGCGTAGGGCACCCACTCGGGCGCGAGAACCGCATCGGGCCCCGGCAGCAGGTTCGTCTCGCAGACGGTCGCGGTGCGCGACCGCGACACCCGGGCGACGCTGACGCCCCAGCGCCAACCCCGGTAGCCGGGCGACCGGCACTCGAACCAGTGCATCGCGAGCCGCTCGCCGAGCATCTCCACACCGAGGTGCGCCCCGACGGTGCCCGGCTCGGCGACCGGCTCGAGCTCCGCGCGCGCCAGCGCCACGGCGTCAGCCAGGACCGCGTCGGTCTTCGAGGAGGTGGCGGCCGGGGTCACCTCAGCCCTCCAGGTCGTCGGCGACGCGGCGGAGCACCTGGGCGACCTTCGCGCCGACCTTGCGCTCGGGGTAGTGCCCCTTGCGCAGGCCGGTGCTGACGCCGTCGAGCAGCTGCATGAGGTCCTCGATGATCACGACCATCTCCTCGGCGGGCTTGCGGTCGCGCTCACGACGCCCGGCCGCGACGGACGGGGCCGGCTCGAGGAGTCGCACCGACAGGGCCTGAGCCCCGCGTCGACCCTCGACGATGCCGAACTCCACTCGGGCGCCCTTCTTCAGCGTCGTGACGCCCTCGGGCAGGGCGCTCGCGTGCAGGAACACATCGCCGCCCTCGTCCTCGGCGATGAAGCCGAAGCCCTTGTCGGCGTCGTAGAACCTGACCTTGCCAGTGGGCACAGTCCACCTCTTGCTCGTTGCTCGGAAAGTCCCTCCCAGCCTAACGGGACCGGCACCGCCCCCGAACCGAGTATCACGCGCGCGCCCGCTCGCCCCCTCGAGGGCACCGCCCGCCCGGCTCACCCGGGATGGATGCCCCAGGTGCCGGTCCACTCCTCGCCGGGCTCGAGGACGACGAGCGACGTGCCGGAGTTGAAGGCGTCCGCCGGGCACGACATCGGCTCGACGGCCACTCCGGGGGCTCCCTTGTGCAGGTGCGCCGCACCGGTGAAGACCTGCAGCCACGGGAACGCGGCGTCCGCCCAGAGCGTCACCGACCCGAACGCCTCGGACTGGACCCGGCAGCGCCACATCCCGTCGTCGTCGCGCCGCACGTCGGTGTAGGCGGTGTCGAGGATCTCTGAGCCGGCCCGACCGCCGTGCCGGAAGTCGTACCGCGTCCCGTCCACGGGGTGGGTCCGGGTCGGCAGCATCCGGTCGTCGGTGGCCAGCCACGTCGCTGCGGGGACGTGGAGCTCGACGTCATCGATCGGCAGCGAGCCGATCGACAGGTAGGGGTGGGCGCCGTAACCGAACGGCGCCGGCCGGGTGCCGACGTTGCGCGCGGCGGGAGTGACGATGAGTCCGGTGTCGTCGAGGACGTACGTCGTGCGCAGGTCGAGCTGGTGGGGCCAGCCGGGCTGGGGATGCAGCCGGTAACGGACGGCGACCGACTCCGGCTCGTGCTCGAGCAGCTCCCAGAGTGCCCAGCGGACGAGGCCGTGGGTCGCGTTGTCGCGCGGCACCTCCGTGATCGACAGCTGCTGCGACTGGCCGGCGAACTCGTACCGGCCGTCCCGGATGCGGTTCGGCCAGGGCATCAGCTGCTGCCCGCGGCCGGACCGGCACTCCTCGTCCTCCGCGTAGCCGGCCACGACGGCCATCCCGTCCTTGGTGAAGCTGCGCAGTCCACCGCCGACCTCGACGACGGTCGCCTCGAACGGCCCGTGCGCGATGGTGAACTGCTGGCCGGTCGGCGCCTCGGGCGTCACCTCACTCATTCCCCGAGCGTATCGGCCTCAGCGTCCCGGACCCGCGCCACTAGGTTGGTCGACATGGCCGTTCCGAGCCGCAGCCTCGCCGACGACATCCGGCGCCGCACCGACGACGAGCTCGTCGGGCTGGTACTGGCGCGCCCGGACCTGGCCCGCCCGGCGCCCGCCGACCTGACCGGCCTCGCCGCCCGAGCCAGCACCAAGGCGAGCGTCCAACGCGCGGTCGAGGCCCTCGACCGGGGCCAGCTGCAGGTCCTCGAGGCGCTCGTCGTCGCCGGCGACGACGCGAGCCGCGAGTCGGTGCGCAGGCTGCTCGGTGTCGCCAAGAGGGACGAGCCGAGGGTCCGGTCGACCATCGATGACCTTTGGCGGGCCGCGCTGCTCTGGCGCTCGGACGGCACCCACCACGTCGTCCGCACGGTCCCCGAGGTCCTCGGTCGTAGCATCGCAGGCCTCGGCTCACCCGTCCGGGAGCTGCGCCCCTCGCCGGGCAGCGACCTGAGTGCCATCGAGGACCCGCAGGCCCTCGCCGACCTGCTCGCCGCGGCACCCCCGACGGCCCGCGCAGTGCTCGACAAGATGGCGTGGGGGCCGCCCCTCGGGGTGCTGCCGACGAGCGGCCCTGGCCAGACCGCGGTGCGCTGGCTCCTCGAGCACCACCTGCTCGTCACCGTCTCCGTCGACCGCGTCGCCCTCCCGCGGGAGGTCGGGCTTGCCCTGCGGGGCGGCCGGCTGCACCGCCACGCCGAGCTGGACGCGCCGGAGCTCCCGGCCCGCACCGTGCCGTCCGTCGACGCCCTGGCCGGCGGCGCCGCGAGCGAGCTGCTGACGCAGATCGACGAGGTGGCCGAGGCGTGGGGCGCCGAGGCGCCGCGGGTGCTCCGCGCGGGAGGCGTCTCCGTGCGCGACCTCCGGCGCACGAGCGAGCTCCTCGACGCCGACACCGCCCGCACGGGGTTCCTCGTCGAGCTGATGTATGCCGCTCACCTCCTCGCCGACGACGGCGAGGTCGTGCCCGTGTGGGCTCCCACACCGGAGCTCGACGACTGGTCCTCGTCGGAGGCGGGCCACCGGTGGGCGACCCTCGCCTCGGCGTGGCTCCGGATGACGCGAGCGCCACATCTCGTGGGCCACCGAACGCCGGGAGCCTCCGGTGTCGCGAACGCGCTCGGGCCCGACATCCAGTGGCCGCCGGTCCGGGCCATCCGCCGTGACGTGCTGGCCGAGCTCGAGGGGCTGCCACGGGGGTCGGCGCCCACGGCCGAGGATGTGACGCGGCGGCTCCTCTGGCGACGGCCGCTGAGATCGGGCGCTGTTCTCGGCGAAGCGGTCGCGGCGGTGCTGCGCGAGGCCGAGTGGCTCGGGATGACGGGGCGTGGCGCGCTCTCGGACCCCGGCCGGACCCTCCTCGTCCCGGTGCACCCGTCGAGCGCCACGAGGGTCCCGCACCAGGGTGACTCCGCGACGCCGGGGCTCGAGACGGCGGCCGCGGCCATGTCGGCGCAGCTGCCGCAGCCCGTCGACCACGTCCTCCTGCAGGCGGACCTGACCGCGGTCGCACCCGGCCCCCTCGTCGGCAGCCTGGCCGCGTTCATGCGCCTGGCCGCCGACGTCGAGTCCCGCGGCGGAGCGACCGTCTACCGCTTCACGAACGAGTCGGTCCGGCGCGCCCTGGACGCCGGCTGGTCCGCGGCCCACCTCCTCGACACCCTGCGGAGGTCGAGCCGCACCCCAGTCCCCCAGCCACTCGAGTACCTCGTCTCGGACGTCGCCCGGAGGCATGGGCGCACGCGGGTCGGCGGCGGAGCGGCATACATCCGCTCGGACGACGAGGCCACCCTCGAGGCGATGCTCGCCGCACGCGACCTCGCCCCGCTGCTGCTACGGCGCATCGCGCCGACCGTCCTTGTGTCCCAGGCAAACCCGGCTGTGGTCACAGACGCTCTGCACGACGCGGGCTTCGCCCCCGTCACGGAGTCGCCCGACGGCAGCGTCGTCGTCGCGGAGACGCGACGCCGCCGGGCACGGACCCGACGCACGGCAGCGGTCGCGGTCTCGCCGGTCGACGAGCCGTACACCCGCTCGCTCGTCACCGGGCTGCGGGCCGCGGAGGAGGCCGCCGACGCCCGGCGGGTCGAGGAGGAGCAGCGGGAGGGCCCGCACATCCCGGTGACCGATCCCGTTGTGACCCTGGCGCTGCTGCGAGACGCCGCCGCGGACCGACACGGGGTCTGGATCGGGGTGACCGACCGGCACGGGGGACGAACGCGCGAGCTGATCCACCCCCGGCGGATCGAGGGCGGCCAGGTGCGAGCGACCGACGCGGCGGGTCACGAGAAGAGCTACTCGATCCACCGGATCACCGGTGCCACCCTCGACCCGACCACCCCAGCCGTCGAGTGAGCGCAAACTCCGGTTGCG
>NZ_AWQS01000272.1 GCF_000576575.1 Intrasporangium chromatireducens Q5-1 | reverse complement strand
TTCTTCTTCCGAGAAAAGGAGATCGCGGTCGTCGGCGGCGGCGACTCCGCGATGGAGGAGGCTACATTCCTCACCAAGTTCGCGTCGAAGGTGTATTTGATTCACCGCCGTGACGAGTTTCGCGCCTCGAAGATCATGCAGAGGCGCGCCTTCGACAACGCCAAGATCGAGGTCATCTGGAACAGCGAGGTCGCCGAGCTGAAGGGCCAGGGCCAGCTGAGCGGCGTCGTCCTGCGTGACCTCGTCACGCGTGATACGCGCGAACTTGCGCTCGACGGGCTGTTCATCGCCATCGGCAACGACCCCCGGACACACCTCATCCACGGGAAGCTCGACCTGACCTCTCAGGGCACGATCGCGGTCGATGGACGATCCTCTCGCACCTCGGTCCCGGGCATCTTCGCCGCGGGCGATGTCATCGACCCCACATACCGCCAGGCCGTGACAGCCGCCGCCAGCGGTACCGTCGCCGCGCTCGATGCCGAGCACTACCTCGCCACTCTCGACGATGTCTTCCCAACGCTCGTCGACGCCGCCACGACCGCATCACCTGAGGAGAAACCATGACAACGCGGACGACCACCTCCGCCACCTTCGAAACGGACGTACTACAGGCCGACGGCCCTGTGCTCGTTGATTTCTGGGCCGAATGGTGCGGTCCATGCCGCATGGTGGCCCCCGTCCTCGACGCTATCCAATCTGCTCACGCCGACAAGATCCGCATCTTCAAGCTCAACGTCGACGAGAACCCTGACCTTGCAACGAAATACCAGATCACTTCGATCCCGGCGATGAAGGTCTTCGTCGGCGGTGAACCCGTCAAGACGATCGTGGGCGCCAAGCCTCGCCACGCTCTTGAGGCCGACCTCGCCGAGTGGATCGCCTGACCGGACCCACGCGTCCTCGGAATACCGGATCATGACGAGCGAGTCACGGTCACAGCGGACGCTACGGAGCAGTAAAGAAGGCTGTAGTGAGGGGCCGATCCGTCACGCCGCCTGACCGTTTTCGACTGGTAGGCCGCTCAGGTGCCATTCGAGCATGCCGTCCTGGAGCCGGCGAGCGGGCACTCCTTGATCGTGGAGAAGATTGACGGCCTCGTAAGCCAGGACGCAGTATGCGCCGCGACAGTAGGCGACGACTTCCTGGTCCTCGGGAAGATCACCGAGCCGTTCCGCGAGCTCGTCGAGCGGGAGTGAGCGCGCGCCGGGTACGTGGGCGAACTCGTACTCTTCCCGGGGGCGGACATCGATCACCGTCACCCGGCCGTCGGCGGCCTTGGCCAGTAGTTCCTCACGGCTGGTCTCGGCGGTCTGATCGACCGGAGCCGTCGGGTCGAGGCCGAGGTAGTCGTCGCGGGCGCGGCGAACGTCGGCGACTCGGTCCGTCGCGACGGCGCGTAACTGCTCGTAGAGGCGGATGACGTCGAGGCCGGCCACGTTGTAGTAGATCTTCGTCCCCTCGCGGCGGGTGGTGACAAGACCTGCCTGCCTGAGCACCTGCAGATGCGCGGACGCCGTGGTCAGGCCGAGGTCGGCTGCTGCGGCAAGCTTCTCGACACTGCGTTCGCCCTGGACGAGCAGGTCGAGCAGCTCCAGTCGTTTTCCGTTGCCAACGGCCTTGCCGACGCGTGCGATCTGATCGAACAGCTCGGTCTTCTTCTGACGATCCCCCATCACATCCTCCAAAATTTTGTGGAACACTGGATGTGAGCCTATTCCAGGTTCTTGTGGAACATCAGCGTACTCGCTTGGCGGCGAGTACGGGGACAGGAGTGAATACCGTGGGACAGTTCGATCTCATCCCGGTCGTCGACGAAGGTCTGGGTAACTCGACGTATCTGCTGGATGTCGGGGGCGGTCGCGCCCTGGTGATGGACCCGGAGCGCGACTTGCGGCAGGTGCGTGCCGAGGCGCAGCGGCGCGGGCTGCGCATCGCCTGGGCGATCGAGACACACATGCACGCCGACTTCATCTCGGGAGTGCGTGAGCTCGCCGCAGTGGAGGGAGCCGGTGTGCTGGCACCCGAGGTGGGCCCGCGTGGTTTCGAAGTGCACGGTCTCAGCGACGGCGATACCGTGCCGGTCGGCTCGTTCGCGTTGCAGGCGCTGCACACCCCAGGGCATTCTCCGGAGCACCTGTCGTATTTGCTGTGGGATGGGGACCGAATCGCCGGAGTGTTCACCGGAGGTTCGTTGATGGTCGGCACGGCCGGGCGTACGGACTTGGTGAGCCCAGATCAGACGGTGCCGTTGGCGCGGGCACAGTTTCACTCGTTGCAGCGGCTGATGGAGTTGCCCGACGAGACGCCGGTGTGGCCGACACACGGAGCGGGCTCGTTCTGCTCGGCGTCCTCGGGTGATCAGCGGGTGAGCACCATCGGCCGCGAGCGTGCGACGAACCCGCTGCTGCAGGTCGCTGGGGAGGAGGAGTTCGTTGACGCGTTAGTGGGCTCGATGGGGACGTTCCCGGATTACTTCCTGCGGCTGGGTGAGGTCAACGAGGCCGGGCCGGTCATCTTGGGCGAGACACCAGCGCTGACGGCCTTGGGCGCGGAAGAGGTGCGCACGGCGATCGCGGAGGGCGCGCAGGTCGTTGACGTGCGTGCAGCGGCCGATTACGCCGCCGGTCATGTGCCGGGTTCGCTGTCGATCACGCTGCGATCGGTGTTCTCCACGTGGCTCGGGTGGCTGGCAGATCCCACCCGCCCGGTCATCGTCGTGCGCAACCACGACCAGCGTGTCGAGGACATTGTCTGGGGTGCGGCCAACGTCGGTTTCGACGCTCTTGCCGGCGAGCTCGCCGGCGGTCTGCCGGCCTGGCAGGCCGCCGGACAACCGGCCGCGACCGGACGGATGGCTCGCGGTGACGAGCTCGTCGCCGACGATACTGTGCTGGATGTGCGTCAGGCGCCGGAGTTCGCCGCCGCGCACGTGCCGGGAGCGGTCAACATCGAACTCGGGGCGTTGACCGAGAGACTCGAGGAGGTCCCTGGCGGGCCGGTGCTGGTCATGTGCGGGCATGGCGAGCGTGCCATGGGGGCGGCCAGCATCCTCGAACGCGCAGGACGCACCGACGTCCGCGTCCTGGACGGCGGCCCCGAGGACTGGGTCGCCGCGACAGGCCGCCAACTGCAGGTCCCGTGATGCCGGAGAAGATGCCGCTCAGGCTCGGGCTGCGGGCCAACGCCGCACAGTTCACGCTGCTGGTCGCGATCAACGCTCTCGTGGGCGGCATGGTGGGCCAGCAGCAGACTGTGCTGCCCCTGCTGGCCGAGGATGTCTTCGGGCTGAGCGGGTACACGTTCATCTTCACCTACGTGGCTGCGTTCGGAATCACCAAAGCAATCGCGAACTACTTTGCGGGCACCTTCTCTGACCGGTACGGACGTAAGCCCGTCCTGATGGTCGGCTGGCTCTTCGCCATCCCGGTGCCGCTAATGCTGATCTGGGCGCCGGACTGGGGCTGGGTTGTGGCCGCGAACGTGCTCCTGGGCATCAACCAGGGACTGACCTGGTCAACGACCGTCGTGATGAAGATCGACCTCGTCGGCCCCAACCAGCGCGGCCTGGCGATGGGCCTTAACGAGGCCGCCGGCTACGGCGCCGTGGCCATCACCTCGCTGGCAGCCGGATACCTCGCCGAGCAGTACGGGCTACGCCCGGCGCCGTTCCTGCTCGGCCTGTCCTACACCGCACTGGCACTACTGCTCTCGGGCGTCTTCGTCCGGGAGACCCGCGGCCACGCCCTCCTCGACGCAGGCCAACATGTGGCGCGCTCCGACGGGCTGCACGACCACCTCCATGCAGACCTGACGAACCGGGAAATCCTCGCCCAGACCACTTTCAAGGAACCGGCACTGTCGTCGGCGAGCCAGGCCGGCCTGGTCAATAACCTCAACTTCGGACTGTCCTGGGGACTCTTCCCGCTCCTGTTCGCCACGGCGGATCTTCCCGTGGACCAGATCGGGCTCCTGTTCGCCATCTACCCGGCCGTATGGGGAGCCGGGCAGCTCTTCACCGGTGGCCTGTCGGATCGAATCGGACGAAAACATCTCATCACCGGCGGTATGTTCGTTCAGGCCGTCGCGCTCGCGCTCATCGCCCTCGGCGACAGCTTCGCAATGTGGGCGGCCGGCACCGCGATCCTCGGCGCGGGAACAGCCATGGTGTACCCCACCCTCCTGGCTGTCATCGGTGACGTCGCCCACCCCGCGTGGCGCGGCCGCGCCGTCGGTGTGTACCGAGTCTGGCGGGACCTCGGCTATGCCGTCGGGGCGATCGCCGGCGGCATCGTCGCTGACCTGATGGGACTGAACGCTGCGGTGTGGGCTGCTGCCGCCGTCAGCGTTGTCTCAGCCACCGGTGTTGCGGTGCGGATGTACGAAACTCATCCCCGTGTCCCTACACCACCACGGTGAGAGGCTGAAAACGCATGCACACCCCGCCAGCCCTTCCCGGCCCCATTACGGCTTTCGATGACCGAGCCGACGACTACGACCGCTGGTTCGACGAGCACCCGGACGTCTTCCAGGCCGAGCTGGGCGCCATCTCCGCCCTCCTCGACCCCGCCCGCCCCGCCGCGTCCGCGCCAGACAGGCTGGAGATCGGGGTCGGGACAGGACGCTTCGCTGCCGCCCTAGCCTCGAAATTGCATCGGGTGGGAAGT
>NZ_AWQS01000271.1 GCF_000576575.1 Intrasporangium chromatireducens Q5-1 | reverse complement strand
AAGGGCGGTCCCGATCGGGACCGCCCTTCGTTGTGTCTGGGGGCCGGTCAGCGGCCGCTCGGTGCCCCGGTCTCGTCGACCGCGGTCGTCTCGACGTCAGCGGTGGCGTCCGTGCCGACGGTGGGGCCAGGAATGGTTGCGCGTCCCCGCGACCGCAGCCGGCCCTCGACGTAGCCGGCGAGCCGGCTGAGGACGTAGTTGATGATGATGAAGATGATCGCGATGACGATCATCGACGGGACGATGTTGCCCTTGTAGGAGCCGATCTGGGAGTAGGTCGTGAGCAGCTCCGGATAGGTGATGATCTGCCCGAGCGCGGTGTCCTTGAGGACGACGACGAGCTGGCTGACGAGGGCGGGCAGCATTGCCGTGATCGCCTGCGGCAGCTGGATCGTGCGCAGCGTCTGGCTCCGCGTCAGGCCGATCGACAGGCCGGCCTCGGCCTGGCCCTTGGGGAGGCTGCCCACACCCGAGCGGATCAGCTCTGCGACGACCGAGCCGTTGTAGAGGGTCAGGCCGGTGACGACCGCCGCGAACGGGTTGAGGTCACTGCTGAACACATTGTTGTTCGCGTAGAGGTAGAACGACGCGATCATCATGATCAGCACTGGCACCGAACGGAAGAACTCGACGACGACGGTGCTGACCCACCGGACGACGCCGTTGTGGGACAGCCGGCCGAGGCCGAAGACGAGGCCGAAGATGCCCGCCAGGAGTACCGAGACGGCCGCCGCCTTGAGGGTGTTGATCAGGCCGGGGATGAGGTAGCTGACCCAGATCTCACTCGTGAGGAACGGGGTCCACAGCTCGGGCGCGAGGTTGCCCTTGTCACCGAGCTTCCACAGCGCGAACGCGAGGAAGGCGAGGATGAGCAGGATGCCGACGGCGGTGAGGACGGCATGGCGCGCCCGGGCCTTCGGTCCCGGCGCGTCGAAGAGGACTGAGGCGCTCATCGCTTCACCGCCAGACGGTTGGACAGGTAGGTCGTCAGGATCCCGACCGGCAGGGTCAGGATGACGAAGCCGATCGCGACGATGAGGAAGATCGGCAGCAGCAGGTCGGAGCGGAACTCGATCATCTGCTTCATCAGGCCGCTGATCTCCGCCACGCCGATCGCCGTGGCGACAGTCGTGTTCTTCGTCAGTGCAATGAGCGTGTTGCCGAGCGGGGTGATGGCCCCACGGAAGGCCTGGGGGAGCAGCACCTCGCGCAGGCTCTGGCCGAAGGTCAGACCGATCGAGCGGGCCGCCTCCGCTTGCCCGACGGGGACGGTGTTGACGCCGCTGCGCAGCGCCTCGCACACGAAGGCCGCGTGGTAGACCGACAGCGCGATGATCGCCCAGATGATGTTGTCGCGCGCGATGTCCTCGCTGAAGCTGAAGCCGAGGTTGACGATCATGACGATGTTGGCGGCGATGATCAGCAGCGTCAGCGGCGTGTTGCGGAACGTGTTGACGTAGAAGGCGCCCGCGCGCTGGAAGACCCCCACCGGCGACACGCGCATGATGGCGACGACGGTGCCGATGACGAGGGAGCCGATGGCGGCGAAGACGGTGAGCAGGATCGTCATGCCGAACGCGGCGAAGATGTTGTACTGGGCGAACAGTTCACCCATGTGCGGTCCTCCTCGGGATACGAGGGTGCGGAGGCGACGGCGGCTCGCTCCCCGCGGGAGCGGGAGGTATGCCGCTCAGCTCGCCGAGCTGAGCGGCATACCTCCCGTCCGTGGCTGGGCTCAGAGCTGGCAGGTCGGCTTGGGCGGGTTGCCAGGACCCGGCTGGTAGTTGGCCGGGCCGAGGTACTTCTTGACCGACTTCTCCCATTCGCCGGAGTCGATGAACTTCTGCAGCGCTGCGGTGACCTTGTTGCAGAACTCCTGGTCGCCCTTCTTGAGGCCGACGCCGTAGTTCTCGGTCGAGAACTTCTGGCCGACGACCTTGAGCTTGCCCTGGTTCTGCGGCTGGGCCGCGTAGCCGGCGAGGATCGTGTCGTCGGTCGTCAGGGCGTCGACGTTCTTGGCCTTGAGCGCGTCGACGCACAGGCTGTAGGTGTTGTACTCCTGCAGGTTGACCCCCGGCACCTTCTTCTGCAGGTTGGCCGCGGACGTCGAGCCCTTGACGGAGCAGAGCTTCTTGCCCGCGAGGCTGTCCGGACCGGTGATGGACGAGTCGTCGGCGCGCACGAGCAGGTCCTGGCCGGCGATGAAGTAGGGGCCGGCGAAGGAGACGTCCTTCTTGCGCTTGTCGGTGATCGAGTAGGTGCCGACGATGTACTTGACCTGGCCCGTCGAGATGAGCGTCTCGCGCTGGGACGAGACTGCCTCGACGAACTGCGGCGTGACGCCGAGCTCCTTGGCGACGAAGTTGGCGACGTCGACGTCGAAGCCTGAGTAGTTCGAGCCCTCCTTGAGGCCGAGGCCCGGCTGGTCGAACTTGATGCCGACCTTGACGGTGCTGCCGGAGCCGGAGCCGGAACCACCGCCGCTGCCGCCGCCACAGGCGGCCAGACCGAGGGCAGCGGCCGACGCGACGGCGGCGACGGCGATGCGGGTGAACTTCATGTGGGTTGTTCCCTCCTCTTGGTGCCGGGACGGCCCTCGCCGTCGCGTCGGCGGGTGATCAGTGCGTGAGGATCTTGCTGAGGAAGTCCTTGGCCCGGCTGGACTGGGCGTTGGTGAAGAACTCCTCGGGAGTGTTCTGCTCGACGATCTCCCCGTCGGCCATGAAGACGACGCGGTCCGCGGCACGGCGGGCGAAGCCCATCTCGTGGGTGACGACGATCATCGTCATGCCCGACTTCGCCAGGCTGGTCATGACGTCGAGGACCTCGTTGATCATCTCGGGGTCGAGGGCCGAGGTCGGCTCGTCGAAGAGCATGACCTTCGGGTCCATCGCGAGGGACCGCGCGATGGCGACGCGCTGCTGCTGGCCACCGGACAGCTGGGCGGGGTACTTGTCCTTCTGCTGGGCCACCCCGACGCGCTCGAGCAGCTCCAGGGCGCGCTTCTCCGCGGCTGCCTTGTTCTGCCCGCGGGCCTTGATCGGCCCGAGCGTGACGTTCTGCAGGATCGTCTTGTGGGCGAAGAGGTTGAAGGACTGGAAAACCATGCCCACGTCGGCGCGCAGCTGGGCGAGCGCCTTGCCCTCCTCGGGGAGGGGCTGGCCGTCGATGAGGATCTGGCCCGACTCGAAGGTCTCCAGGCGGTTGATCGTGCGGCACAGGGTGGACTTGCCGGAGCCGGATGGCCCGAGCACGACGACGACGTCGCCCTTGCCGACGGTGAGGTTGATGTCCTTGAGGACATGCAGGTCGCCGAAGTGCTTGTTGACGTGGTCCACGACGACGACGGGCTCGCGCGTGGTCCGGTCGGCATCACGCGTGGCGTCAGGCGTCATGGCCGGGGTGGAATCGTCCATTCGCGCAACCTATCGGGTAGCAGCCCGCAGGGCGAGCAACACCCCCGGCTGTGCCCGAATCGTGAGGTCAGTTCCGAGACGCTCCGGCGGTGCTCGCGAGAAGCGCCTGCGTCGTCGCGGCCACCGTCTCGGTGGCGCTCGAGGTCGCGCTGGTCGTGGTCGGGCAGGTGTCCGGACAGTCGGGCGAGGTGGCCGTGCCGGGGCTCGTGGCCGATGTGCCCGTGGTGCTCGGGGAGGTGTTGGTCGACGCCGTCGTGCCGGTCGAGCCCGTCGTGCCGGTCGGCGTCCCGTTCGTCGAGGCACAGTCACACGGTTCGCTGCTCGACGCGGACGTGGTCGGGCTGCTACCGGACGTGGCCGAGCCGGTCGGCACCTGGGTCGTCGTCCCGGTCGTCGTGGTCGTCGTGGTGGAGCTGGCGGCCACGGTCGTGGTGGGGGCCGGGGTGCCGGTGGCCGGGGTGCCGGTGGCCGGGGCGTTCGTGGTGGTGGGACTGCCGGTGGTGGCAGAGCCGGTCGGCGCCGGGTTGCTCGTCGTGGGGCCGCTCGTCGCCGACGTGCTGGGGCTGGAGGTGCTCGTGGGTGAGCCGGTCGTGGACGGGCTCGGGCTCGGCGGCCTGGGCGCCGGGGCGTCGGGGGCGGAGAGCCTGGGGCTCGGGCGCACGGCCGCGGTCACCGGGACGTCGCCGTCCTCGACGGTTCGCGGCGATGAGCCCGGCGTACCCGACTCCACGTGCGGGGCGGCGGTGTAGGGGACCTGGTCGGGCGAGGTGCCCGGCAGCCCGAGGTAGGGGGCCGGGTCGACGTAGTTGCCGTCGACGATGACGTCGAAGTGCAGGTGGCAGCCGGTGGACCAGCCGGTCGTGCCGACCAGTCCGATCACCTGGCCGCGCTTGACGAGGTCGCCCTGCGCCACGAGGAACCGGGACATGTGGGCATAGCCGGTCTCGAGGCTCGTGCTGTGCCGGATGATGACCCGGCGGCCCCACGAGGGGGTGACTGCGGCATACACGACCTGGCCGTCGGCGGCAGCGTGGATCGGGGTGCCGCAGGCTGCCATGAGGTCGATGCCGGTGTGGAACATCGGCCGACCGAGGACGGGGTGGATGCGGGGCCCGAAGCCGGACGCCTCCGGCCCGTGCAGGGGCCAGCTGAGGCCGGCACGGCCCGCCGCCGAGGACAAGGTGCTGGCGGGCTCGCTCGCGGCGAGTGCGAGAGACGGGAAGAGGAACATGTCCTCGCCGGTCGCGAGCTGACGCAGCGCCTCGGCCACGGTGGCGCCCGTGCCGGCC
>NZ_AWQS01000270.1 GCF_000576575.1 Intrasporangium chromatireducens Q5-1 | reverse complement strand
CCGACGAAAGGCCACCGGCGAGCTCAGGTCTGGGACGACTCCTCGGGGGCGACGCCCTCGGGTTCGGGCCCACCCGACATCCCGGGTCTGCCGGCCCCCGCGCCCACCGGTGCCCCGGTTGCGGTGGGTGACCCGACCAGCTCGTCAAGGTCAGCCGCCGCACCCGAGAACTGAGCGGCATACAACCTCGCGTAAGCGCCCTCCCGCTCGAGCAGCTCATGGTGCGTGCCCTGCTCGACGATCCGGCCGTGCTCCATGACGAGGATCAGGTCCGCGTCGCGGATCGTGGACAGCCGGTGCGCGATGACGAAGCTCGTCCGGTCACTGCGCAGCGCCGCCATCGCCTGCTGGACGAGCAGCTCGGTGCGGGTGTCGACCGAGCTCGTCGCCTCGTCGAGGATGAGCAGGGCGGGGTCGGACAGGAAGGCCCGCGCGATCGTCAGCAGCTGCTTCTCGCCGGCGGAGATGTTCGAGCCCTCGTCGTCGAGCATCGTGTCGTAGCCGTCGGGCAGCGAGTGGACGAAGCGGTCGACGTAGGTCGCCTTGGCGGCCGCCATCACTTCCTCGTCGGTCGCGCCCGGGCGACCGTAGGCGATGTTGTCGCGGATCGTGCCCGCGAACAGCCAGGTGTCCTGCAGCACCATGCCGATCCGCGAGCGCAGCCCGTGCCTCGTCATGTCGCGGATGTCGATGCCGTCCAAGGTGATCCGGCCGCCGTCGAGCTCGTAGAACCGCATGATGAGGTTGACGAGCGTCGTCTTGCCCGCACCCGTGGGACCGACGATCGCGACCGTCTGGCCGGGGTGGACCGACAGGTCGAGGTCCTCGATGAGGGGCTTGTCGGGGCTGTAGGAGAAGTCGACGTCCTCGAAGGCCACGGCACCGCGCGGGTCCTCGATGACGACGGGGGTCACCGACTCCGCCTGCTGCTCCTCGGCGTCGAGCACCTCGAAGACCCGCTCCGCGGAGGCGACCCCCGACTGGAGGACGTTCGCCATGGAGGCGACCTGGGTCACCGGTTGGGTGAACTGGCGCGAGTACTGGATGAAGGCCTGCACGTCACCGAGGCTGATCGTGCCGCTCGCGACCTTGAGGCCACCGACGACGGCCACGACGACGTAGTTGAGGTTGCCGACGAACATCATCGTCGGCATGATCAGCCCGCTGATGAACTGGGCGCCGAAGCTGGCCTTGAACAGCTCCTCGTTCTTCGTGTCGAACGCGGCCTGCGACTCCTTCTGGCGTCCGAAGACCTTGACCAGGCCGTGGCCGGTGAAGGTCTCCTCGACGATGCCGTTCAGCTCGCCCGTGTTGCGCCACTGCTGGACGAACAGCTTCTGGCTCCGCTTCGCGATCACCGCCGTGACGACGACCGAGATCGGAATGGTCACGACCGCGATGAGCGCGAGGAGCCAGGAGATCCAGAACATCATGCCGAGGACGGCGAGCACGGTCAGCAGCGAGTTGAGCAGCTGGGTCAGGGTCTGCTGCAACGACATCGAGATGTTGTCGATGTCGTTCGTGACGCGCGAGAGCAGCTCGCCGCGGGGCTGCCTGTCGAAGTACGGCAGCGGGAGCCGGTTGATCTTCGCCTCGACGTCCTGGCGGAGCCGGTACATGGTCCGGGCGAGGACGCCCTGGAGCAGCCAGCCCGAGAACCACATGATGAGGGACGCTGCGACGTAGAGCGAGATGACGAGGAGCAGCACCCGGCCCACCGCCTCGAAGTCGATGCCCCGTCCAGGCACGAGGTCGACCCCGGTCAGCAGGTCGGCGAACTGGTCCTGCCCCCGGGCGCGCAGGCCCTGGACCACCTGGTCCTTCGTGAGCCCGGCCGGGAGCCGGGCGCCGAGCGCTCCGGCGAAGATCAGGTCGGTGGCGCGGGCCAGAATCTTCGGTCCGATCGCCGCCAGCACGACGCTGGCGACGGTGAGTGCGACGACGACGATGACCGCGGCCCGATGCGGGCGCAGCAGCCCCAGGAGTCGCTTCGCGGACGGGCCGAAGTTGAGCGCCTTCTCGGCGGGCTGGCCCATCGTCATGTGCGGCGGACCGCCCCGGCGCGCCGGTCCACGCCGGGCCTCGGCAGCCTTTTCCTCTGCGGTCTTGACACCTTCGGCCATCAGGCTGCCTCCTCCGCGCCTTGCTGGGACTCGACGATCTGTTGGTAGGTCTCACACGTGGTGAGGAGGTCGTCGTGGGTGCCCTGGCCCACGATGCGGCCGTCGTCGAGGACGATGATGTGGTCTGCGTCGACGATCGTGGAGACGCGCTGGGCAACGATGACGACGGTCGAGCTCGCCGTCCACGGCCGCAGCGCTGACCGCAGCCGGGCGTCCGTCGACAGGTCGAGCGCCGAGAACGAGTCGTCGAAGAGGTAGATCTCCGGACGCTTGACGATGGCCCGGGCGATGGCGAGCCGTTGCCGCTGTCCGCCCGAGACGTTGGTGCCGCCCTGTGCGATGGTCGCCTCGAGGCCGCCCTCCATCTCGCTGACGAAGTCGGCTGCCTGGGCGATCCGCAGCGCCTCCCACAGCTCGTCGTCCGTCGCATCGGGGTTGCCGTAGCGCAGGTTCGAGGCGACGGTGCCGGTGAAGAGGTAGGGCTTCTGCGGGATGAGGCCGATGTGCGACCAGAGGTCCTCGAGCGACGCGTCGCGCACGTCGACCCCGTTGATCCGCAGCACCCCGGTCGAGACGTCGAAGAGGCGCGGCACGAGGCCGAGCAGGGTCGTCTTGCCGGATCCGGTCGAGCCGATGATGGCCGTGGTGCGGCCGGGGAGGGCGGCGAACGAGATGTCGTGGAGCACCGAGACCTCCGCCCCGGGGTAGTGGAAGTCGACGCCGTCGAACTCGATGGTCGCGGGCCCTTCCGGGATCTCGACCGGGTCGGCGGCCTCGATGACGGTCGAGTGGGTGCCGAGGACCTCCTGGATGCGGCCTGCGGAGACGGAGGCGCGGGGGATCATCGTCGACATGAAGGTCGCCATCATCACCGACATGAGGATCTGGATGAGGTAGGACAGGAACGCGATGAGCTGCCCGATCTCCATGTCACCGCTCGCGATTCGGTGCCCACCGAACCACATGACGGCGACGCTCGAGGCGTTGAAGATGAACATGACGATCGGGAAGATGAGCGCCATGAGTCGCCCGACGTGCAGCGCCGCATCGGTGAGGTCGCCGTTCGCTCCGGCGAAGCGCTGCTCCTCGTGCCGCTCGCGGACGAACGCCCGAACAACCCGGATCCCGGTGATCTGCTCGCGCATCACCCGGTTGACGCCGTCGAGCGAGGTCTGCATGCGCTGGAACTGCGGCACCATCCGCGAGATGACCAGGCCGACGACGGCACCGAGCAAGGGCACGGCGACGGCGACGAGCCAGGACAGGCCGACGTCCTCACGAAGGGCCATGATGACGCCGCCGACCATCATGATCGGCGCGGAGACGAGCATCGCGAACGCCATGAAGAGGACCATCTGGACCTGCGTCACGTCGTTGGTGTTGCGCGAGATGAGCGTCGGCGGCCCGAACCGCGAGACCTCCTGGGCGGAGAACTCCCCGACCGTGTGGAAGACCGAGGAGCGCACGTCCCGGCCGAAGCCCATCGCGGTGCGCGCGGCGAGGTAGGTGGCTCCGGCCGCGGCGAGGATCTGCACGCAGCTCACCGCGAGCATGAGGGCGCCGTGGCTCATGATGAAGCCGGTGTCGCCCCGCGCCACGCCCTTGTCGATGATCTCGCCGTTCAGGCTGGGCAGGTAGAGCGACGCCATCGTGCCGATGAGCTGGAGCACCACGATGAGCGTGATCTCACCCGTGTAGGGGCGCAGGTGACTGCGCAGCAGACGCAGCAGCATCAGCGAGCCTTTCGAAGTGTGGTGGACAAAGTCTTCTCGGCGACGGTAGGGGCTGACCCCGCGTGAGGGTCAACGGGATTTCGGTGGCTCGGCGACGAGCCGCTCCGCGCGGAGCCGTCCCGCACGAGCACCCCGTCGAGAACGGTCGAGACGATCTCCTCGGCCGTGAGCAGCCGTCCGTCCGTGATCCCGGGGTGACTCCCGGAGAAGGTGAGCAGCCGCAGCCGGTGGATCACCTCGTCCGGCTCGACCGTCAGCTCGTCGCGCATCTCCTCGATGAGCACCTTGATCGAGTCGAGCAGCGGCTGGTGGATCGGTCGCAGGGTGCACGAGCCGGACGCGCCGGTCTGGTGGCGCCCCGCCACGTAGCACTCGTCGTGCCCGTTCCGCTGCGGCGGCTGCGTCAGCCCGAGCGCGGCCATCAGGCCGAACACGTCCGTGAAGCGCTGCTGCATGATCCGGGTGAACTCGACGAGCCGCCGCCGCGGCTCCAGGGCCACGTCGATCGCGGCGATCCGCCGACCCACCGGCCCCGGGCAGAACGCCGCCTCCACCGCCTCGGTCTCGAGCTCGTCCTTGGTGCCGAACGCGCGATAGATGGTGCCCTCGGCGACGTGCGCCTCGGCGGCGATCTCGCTCGTCGTCGGACGACGACCGAACCGGCGGGCCAGCCGGACATACACGTCGACGAGGGCTTCCCGCCGTTCGTCCGGCGGCATCGGCGCCGCCCGCCCCTGCTTCGCTGCCATGCCCACCAGCATGAATGAGTGAGCACTCACTCACAACCCTGCACGTCACCGGCCCTTTTGCCCCTCCCCGGAGTGAGCCCCCACTCACTCATTCAGTGGCCCCTCGTCGGTTCGTGGCCTTTCGT
>NZ_AWQS01000269.1 GCF_000576575.1 Intrasporangium chromatireducens Q5-1 | reverse complement strand
ACCTTCGGCATCGGCATCCTCATCGGCTGTGCCGTCTGGCTCGGCAAGAAGGCCGCATGAGCGCCCTGCGCTTCGTCCCCACCACGCACGACGACAGGACTCCCATCCGATGAATGAGCACGAGAACGGGGCACCGCACGAGTCGACGGTGGTCGCTCCCGCGAGCGGCTCCGGCGAACTCACGACCCCCGGAGGCCTGCCGGCCCGGTTCGAGAACCCGGGCCTGCCACCGCACGTCTACCGCGCCTCCGACGTCGACCCCGCTGCTGGCAAGCGTGCCGAGCGGCAGGTCGCCGCCCTCTTCACGCTCTCGATGATCGCCACGGTCGTCTTCCTCGTCGCCTACTTCGCGATCCCGGACGACTCCGTCTTCTTCTTCCCGGGCATCGGCACCATCAAGACGATCAACGTCGTGCTCGGCCTGTCGCTCGGGTTCTCGCTCTTCTTCATCGGCATCGGCGCCGTGCACTGGGCCAAGACGCTGATGTCGGACCACGAGATCGTCGAGGAGCGTCACCTGCTGCGCTCCTCGGACGTTGACCGGGCACAGGCGGTCGACGTCGTCGTCGAGGGCGGCCGCAACGCCCAGCTCGACCGGCGCCCGATCCTGAAGTACACGCTCGGTGGGGCGCTCGGGCTGTTCGCACTGCCCTTCGCCTTCCAGGTCGTCGGTTCCCTCGGACCGGTGACGATCGAGGAGCTGAAGCACACGATCTGGGACCCGTCCGAGAACGGTGGCAAGCCGATCCGGCTCATGCGTGACCCGGAGATGACGCCGATCAAGCTGTCGGACGTCACCCAGGGCTCGGTCTTCCACGTCATGCCGGAGACGCTGCAGAAGTACCTCGACGACGGCAAGCACGTCCTCGAGGCGAAGGCCAAGGCTGCCGTCATCCTCATCCGGCTCGACCCGAACCTCATCAAGGTCAAGAAGGCCCGGGACTGGGGCGTCGACGGAGTCGTCGCCTACTCGAAGATCTGCACCCACGTCGGCTGCGCGGTCGGCCTCTACGAGCAGCAGACACACCACCTGCTCTGCCCCTGCCACCAGTCGACCTTCGACCTCACCGAGGACTGCGCCGTCATCTTCGGTCCGGCCAAGCGGCCCCTGCCGCAGCTCAAGATCACCGTTGACGACGCGGGCTACCTCGTCGCGCCGGAGGGCTTCCACGAGCCCGTCGGCCCGAGCTTCTGGGAGCGTGCACGATGAGCACCATCAACGAGGCGCGCGCCGCAGACGCGCTGCGCGCCCACGACCGGGACAGCGAGCGGGCGCAGGCACAGTCGCGTCCCCTCGGCGGGATCG
Source organism: Intrasporangium chromatireducens Q5-1 (assembly GCF_000576575.1). Taxonomy (GTDB): domain Bacteria; phylum Actinomycetota; class Actinomycetes; order Actinomycetales; family Dermatophilaceae; genus Intrasporangium_A; species Intrasporangium_A chromatireducens. The sequence goes on along the minus strand of NZ_AWQS01000269.1, from coordinate 3,471 downwards.
CCGGCTGGGTCGACGAGCGGACGGGTGGCGCCAAGGGCGTCTCCTTCCTGATGAAGAAGGTCTTCCCCGACCACTGGTCGTTCATGCTCGGCGAGATCGCGATGTACTCGATGATCATCTGCCTGCTGACCGGCGTCTTCCTCACCTTCTGGTTCGTCCCGAGCCAGGCGCAGGTCGTCTACGACGGGTCCTACGTGCCCCTGCAGGGCGTGACGGTCTCGGACGCCTACCGCTCGACGCTCGACATCTCCTTCGACATCCGCGGTGGTCTGCTCATCCGGCAGATCCACCACTGGGCCGCCCTGATCTTCGTCGTGTCGGTCTTCGTCCACATGGCCCGGGTGTTCTTCACCGGCGCCTTCCGCAAGCCCCGCGAGATCAACTGGGTGTTCGGCACGATCCTGTCGATGCTCGCCGCGATCGAGGGCTTCGCCGGCTACTCGCTGCCTGACGACCTGCTGTCGGGCACGGGCATCCGGGCGATGAACGGCTTCGTCCAGTCGATCCCCGTCATCGGCTCCTACATGAGCTACTTCATCTTCGGCGGCGCCTTCCCGGGCGAGTCGATCATCCCGCGCCTGTACTCCGCCCACATCCTGCTGCTGCCGGCGGCCCTCGTCGGGCTCTTCACGGCGCACATCCTGCTCGTGTTCCTGCAGAAGCACACCCAGTTCCCCGGCCCGGGCCGGACGAACAACAACGTGGTCGGCTACCCGTTCATGCCGGTCTACATCGCAAAGGCCGGGGGCTTCTTCTTCATCGTCTTCGGTGTCATCGCGCTGATCTCGGCGGTGGTGTCGATCAACTCGGTCTGGACCTATGGTCCCTACGACCCCTCCCCCATCACCGCCGGCTCGCAGCCGGACTGGTACATGGGCTTCGCTGACGGCGCGCTCCGCCTCCTGCCCGGCTTCCTCGAGTTCGAGGCCTTCGGGTTCACGTTCAGCATGAACATCTTCCCGGGCTCGATCCTGCTGCTGCCCGTCATGTGGGGAATCATCGGTGTCTACCCCTTCGTCGAGAAGTGGGTGACGGGCGACGAGCGTGAGCACCACCTGCTCGACCGGCCGCGCAACGCACCGACCCGCACGGCCATCGGTGTCGCCGGCATCGTTCTCTACGTGGTGCTCTTCTTCGCCGCGGGCAACGACATCATGGCGATCAAGCTGCACCTGTCGATCAACGACATCACCAACCTGCTCCGGACGTTGTTCTTCGTCGGCCCGCCGATCGCCTTCTGGATCACCAAGCGGATCTGCCTGAGCCTGCAGCAGGCCGACCGCGAGAAGGTGCTGCACGGCCGGGAGACCGGCACCATCTGGCGCCACGCCAACGGTGAGTTCGAGGAGATCCACGCCCCGCTCACGCCGAGCGAGCGCTGGCCCCTCGTCCAGCACGAGATCCAGGCCCCGCTCGTCGTCAGCGAGACGACGGACGCACAGGGTGTGGCCAACCCGGTGGCGCGCAAGGAGCGCCTCCGCGCCAAGCTGTCGCACTTCTACTTCAAGGACCGCGTGGAGCCGGTCAGCCCGGCCGAGCTCGAGGCCGCGCACCACGCGCACGGTCCCGAGGTCATCGAGGAGCCGAGCGAGCCGGAGGTGGCCGCGCCGGCCATCGAGCGGAGCTGACGCCCCCAGGGATGCTTCGGCAGACGGGCCCGTCCCCATCGGGGCGGGCCCGTTTCCCGTTCCCGGCCCGTGGCAGACTCACTGCATGCACCTGACCGACGACGAGTTCGAAGCAGCCGTCGCCGATGCCCTCGACACGATCCCGCCACGGCTCACGGCGGCGATGGACAACGTGGTCGTCCTCATCGAGCCGGAGCCCTCTGAGGACGACCCCGACCTGCTGGGCGTCTATGACGGCACCCCGCTGACCGAGCGGGACAGCTGGTGGGGAGCGGGAGCCCTGCCGGACCGGATCACCATCTTCCAGGGCCCCCTCCAGCGCATGTGCCGCAGCGCCGAGGAGCTGCGAGACGAGATCGCCGTCACGGTCGTCCACGAGGTTGCTCACCACTTCGGGATCGATGACGAGCAGCTGCACGACCTGGGCTGGGGCTGACCCGAGCACAGCCGAGCACGTCGCCGAGCCCGGGTCACCGACGTCCCGCCTCCTTCCCCCAGCCGACCCTCAGAGGAGAACAGACCCATGCCCGGCCCCCCGATCCTGACCAGTCCTCCCAAGGCCTCACCCGGAGACCGGGTGGCGGTGCTCTCCCCCTCGTTCGCGGCGCCCGGGTTCGCTCCGGCGGTCCACGAGCAGGCCATGGCTCGTCTCGCGGACCTCACCGGGCTGACGCCGGTCGAGTACCCCACGACCCGCCGACTGGGGGCTTCGGCCCGCGACCGGGCGGCCGACCTCAACAGCGCCTTCGCCGACCCGGAGATGCGCGCCGTCCTCGCCACGATCGGCGGTGAGGACCAGATCACCGTCGTGCCGCACCTGGATCCGACCCTCATTCTGAGCGACCCCAAGCCGTTCCTGGGCTACAGCGACAACACCAACCTGCTCTGCTGGCTCTGGACCCACGGCGTAGCCGGGTTCTACGGCGGCTCAACGCAGGTCCACCTCGGGCCGGGGCCCCACGTGGACGAGGTGCACGCCCGGTCCCTTCGGGCGGCGCTGCTGACCGGGGAGCGGCTGGAGGTCACCGATCCCGACGAGTCGGAGGACGTCGGCAGGGACTGGCTCGATCCGCGGGCCCTCCACGAGTTCGGCGACCGCGAGGCCACCGAGCCGTGGGAGTGGGCGGGTCCGCCGAAGTCGGTGACCGGCCGTACCTGGGGCGGCTGCATCGACGTGCTCCAGTGGATCCTCACCGCGGGTCGTTTCCCTGCGGACCCCTCGGTGCTCTCCGGCGGCATCCTCTTGCTCGAGACCTCCGAGGAGCTCATCCCGGCAACCGAGTTCGGCTGGATCGTTCGCTCGCTCGGCGAACGTGGCCTGCTGGAGGCTGTCGACGCGGTCGTCGTCGCCCGGCCCCCAGCCTCCTCCCTCGAGGTGCGCCCGACGAAGCAGGCGTGTGCCGCACACCGGCAGGAGCAGCGCGATGTCGCCATCGAGACGATCGGGCGCTACAACCCGGACGCCGTTGTGGTCGTCGGCGTCCCCTTCGGTCACACCAGGCCGCAGTGGATCCTGCCCTACGGCGGCAGCATGACGGTGGACGGCGTCTCCAGACGGATCTGGGCCGACTACGCCTGAGGCTCGCTCGAGCGCGGCGGGAAGTCGCTGCCAACTCTTTACTCCGGTCGGCAACGGGGTTACGGTCGGAGGTACCCAGTCACCGATCGGGACGGAGGTATCGGATGTTGTCTCCCGCACGATCGCACCTGCGGCCGGAAGGCCCGTGAAGAGGTGACTCACGAAGGGGAAGGCGCCAGGCGCCTTCCCCTTCCTCATGCCGTGGCTTGCCCTGCTGCGGCCCGACGCCATTCGTCGGAGAACGCGAAGGGGCCCGGACCGCAG
>NZ_AWQS01000268.1 GCF_000576575.1 Intrasporangium chromatireducens Q5-1 | reverse complement strand
AACGCCACCGCCCCACCCCCCGCCCCCAGGGCGGGGCCGCCGGCATGTCCCAGACCGGCGACAGCGGAGGTGTCGGCGCTCGGAAGGGGATGGGTAAAGCATCTCGCCGCCCCGGCGACAGCGTAGGTTTGGCGCATGAGCTCCGGCCAGCGCAACGTCCTCGGCGGTGAGCTGGAGGAGTGCTCCACCGAGCCGCTGACCGGCTTCTACCGCGACGGCTGCTGCACGACCGGGCCCGACGACGTCGGCAGCCACACGATCTGCGTCGTCGTGAGCCGGGAGTTCCTCGAGCACCAGCGCTCGGTCGGCAACGACCTGTCGACGCCGAGGCCCGAGTGGCGCTTCCCCGGCCTCCAGCCCGGCGACCGGTGGTGCGTCGTCGCGGCGCGGTGGCTGCAGGCGCAGCAGGACGGCGCGGCCGCGCCGGTCGTCCTCGCGGCGACCCACGAGCGGGCGCTCGACATCGTGCCCCTCCAGCTCCTCGAGGCGTACGCCGCCGACATCCCTGACGACCCGAGCACCCTGCTCTGAGGCCTCGGCCATGTGGGGGGAGACAGGCGGGACGCAGGCGAGCTCAGGCGAAGGAGCCCAGCGGCCTGCTGCCCGGTCACGGGCCCGGCGCATCCGCTCCGCCATCCTGGTCCTCGGCGTCGTCCTCACTCTCGTCGTCGGCCTCGGCGCGTGTACCAGCGAGCCCCGGGTTGACCTGGAGGAGAGCGTCGGTCGGGCAGCCACGATGCCACCGGTCGCCCCCACCCAGGTGGTCATAGTCACCGAGACGAGGACGGGGACGCTCATGCCCACCGTCACCGTGACGGTTACTCCGACGGCGATGGTTGCTCCGACCGCGACGGCCTTGCCCACGACGCCGACCATCCCGGCCGTCTTCGACGAGGCGGCTGCGCGCAGGGCGGTCCAAGCGGTCCTGACAGACGTCACTCGACTCGACAAGGAGTTGCGTGCGACCACGCCAACCGCCACCGCGACGCTCCCCGGTCGGAGCGGCCGGACCTCGTCGCCCTCGGGCAGTACCCCGCCGACCGTGGGGACCGCGACGGTCGCCACCAGCGCATCGGCCGGGGCTGGTCTCCGGGCCCTGGACGGGCACCTGCGCGACCTGCTCTCAGCCGGGGTGCCGACCGGCACGGACGGCCCGAGTTATGTGGCGCGGATCCTCAGCCTGCAGGTCTTCGTCTCTGCGGCGCTCGGCGAGACGGCGACGAACCCCTCGCGTGCCGCTGCTCGCTACTCCGTGATCCGTGCGGAGGTCGGTGTGCTGCTCGGACAGGTGGGCACGGGTCTCGGCGCCACGTTCACCCTGCCGCCAGCCGCCCCTGCTCGATGAGGGCGTCGAGCGCCTCGAGTCGGCGCGGTCCGGAGCCCAGCGCCAGGTCCGGCACGATCACCTCGTCCACCCCGGCCTCGCGCCAGCCCTCGACCACCTCGCCGAAGCGCTCCGCCGGCCCCGCCACTGTGGGGCGCCCATTCACGGAGGCCACGAACTCGTCCGCCTCCGAGGACGACTGCGTCAGGAAGACGAGGACCTGGGTCGAGCGCGAGATCGAGGACGGTTCACGGCCGAGCCGCTCGCAGTGGCGGTCGAGCACCGCTGCGCGTTCCGCGATCATCTTCGGCGTGGCCCACATGTTCCACTCGTCGGCGTGCCGGGCCACGAGCCCGAGCATCCGGTCGCCCTTCCCGCCGACGAGGAGGGGCAGGCGGGGCTGGACCGGCTTCGGCTCACAGACCGCCTCGGTGAGCTCGTAGCAGCGACCCGCGAACGAGACGACCGGTTCGGTCAGCAGGCCCCGGATCACCGTGCAGGCCTCGTCGAGACGCGCCAGCCGTCGACCCGGCGTGGGCAGCTCGATGCCGTACTGCTCGTGCTCGTTGGCCTGCCAGCCGGCTCCCAGCCCCAGCACGACCCGGCCGCCGCTGATCCGGTCGACGCTGGCGGCCCAGTTCGCGACGACTGCCGGATGCCGATACGTGTTCCCGAGCACGAGGGTGCCGAGGCGCAGCCGCGTCGTCGCCGTCGCGAGCCCGGCCAGGGCAGCCGTCGCCTCAAGGTGTGCCGAGGTGACTGCGCCGAAGAGCCCGCCGTCACCCATGAAGTGGTCTGCGACATAGACGCCGTCCCACCCGGTCGCCTCCGCATGACGCACGACCTCGAGGACCTCGGACCACGGCTGGGACAGTTTCGGCCACACGGAGAAGCGCACGTCCCGACCCTAGTGCTCGGGTGGCCGAGGGCCGGCCGACCAGGCGCGGCATGGTCGTGGGGGCCAGTCGACCCGGCCGGCAGGCGAGACACCGCTGGCTACCATGGAGCCGTGGCCCACCCGTCTGAGCTTCAGGACTACCTCAACGCCTGCCGAGCGCGGGTGGAGTCGCAGGTCGCCTTCTTCCGCGAGTTCGCGGGCGCGGTGGGCCGGGCCGACGACGACGAGGAGCGTGGCCTGGAGCCGATGCTCGAGTCCCTCGAGGCCGACTACTTCAACAACCTCGTCATCGTCCTCGACGCCTACTTCGCGGACAGCCGGCGCGACTCGCCCGGCCCCGTCGCCCGGGAGGTCGAGGCTCTGAGCGACTCCCTCATCCACGGCGAGGGCGAGCTCCTTCCCGAGCCCGCGGCACGCATCGACGAGGGGCGCAGCATCCTCGGGCTCAAGGCCGGCGACTCGATCCGGCTGACAGCACAGAACTTCTCCCGGCTCGCGGACGCCTACTTCGCGGAGATCGAGCGGCGCCAAGGACTCTGAGCCCGCCGCCCTGACGGCGGGACGCGCGCCGCTCGGCGAACCTCCCGCGCCGGCCCATGGAGGTGTGCCAGAGTGCAGCCGTGGCGCACACCTACACCCGCACGACCTACATCTGGTTCGTGGCGGCGACGATCACCGGGATCGTCAGTGGGTTCCTCCACATCGTGCGGTCCCACGTCACCAAGGACGGGGCCGAGCCGATCATCCTGACCGTCCTCGCCTTCGGGCTGACGGCCGCCACGGCGCTACTGATCTTCCGCGGCATCATGGTCGCGGCCTACGAGCAGGACCGCGCGTCCCATCGCGACCGCCACTGAGCGGCATACGGGCACTGAGCGGCATGCGGGCTCAGTCTTCGCGGCTCTGACGTGTCTTCTTGTCGTTCGCCTTCTGGATCGCGTCGACGAGCTCGTCCTTGTCCATCTTCGAGCGACCCGGGATGTCGAGGCGCTTCGCGATGTCGTACAGGTGGCTCTTGGACGCGTTCGCGTTGACGCCCCCGGCCGTCTCGCCGCCCTTGCGCGCGCTGCGGCCCGACTTGGCCGCCTGCTTGTCGCTGGGGCCCTTCTCGTCCTTGGGCTCCCAGTGGTCACCGACCTTCTCGAAGCTGTGCTTGAGGGACGCGAAGGCGGTGCGGTGCGCGCGTTCGCCCTCGCCGTACTCGTCGACGGCTGAGTCGTGGGTCTTCGACCAGGTCTCCTGGGCCTTCTCGGGTGACCGCTGCAGGGTCGAGGGCAGGTCCTTCTTCGAAACCATCGGGCAACCTCCTCGGGTCGTATGTCGCTGTGTCCCTACCCCACTTCTCCGGCCCTCATGCGTCGCCGCGCCCCCGCCGGCCACCCTGACCGACCGCGTGACGTGGGCAAGAATGCTGCTCATGGCGACCGGTTCCCGCTCATGGGTGCTCCACGTCGACCTCGACCAGTTCATCGCCGCGGTGGAGGTGCTGCGCCGGCCGGAGCTGGCCGGCAAGCCCGTCATCGTGGGCGGGCGCGGCGACCCGGCGGAGCGGGCGGTCGTCGCGACGGCGAGCTACGAGGCGCGGGAGTTCGGCGCTCGGTCGGGCATGCCGTTGCGCATCGCGGCCCGCAAGGTGCCGGATGCCGTGCTCCTGCCCGTCGACGCCGACGCGTACAACGAGGCGTCCGAGCGGGTCATGACCGCGCTGCGCAGCCTCGGGGTCATCGTCGAGGTGCTCGGTTGGGACGAGGCGTTCCTCGGTGTCGAGACCGACGACCCGGAGACCTTCGCCCGCCGGGTGCAAGCCACGGTCCTCGACGCGACCGAGCTGCACTGCTCGGTCGGCATCGGGGACAACAAGATCCGGGCGAAGATCGCGACCGGCTTCGGCAAGCCGCGCGGCGTCTTCCGGCTGACGCGGGCGAACTGGCTCGAGGTGATGGGCGAACGCCCCACCATCGACCTGTGGGGCGTCGGGTCGAAGGTGTCGAAGCGCCTGGCTGCCCTGGGGGTTGAGACGGTGAGCCAGCTCGCCGCTGCCTCCGAGGATGCGCTCGTCGGCGAGTTCGGGCCGCGGATGGGTGTCTGGTACGGCCAGCTCGGCAAGGGCATCGGGTCAGCCATCGTCGACGACACTCCGTGGGTCGCGCGAGGGCACAGCCGGGAGACGACGTACCAGGAGAACCTCCGCACCAGGGACGAGGTGCTCGAGGCGGTGCGCCAGCTGGCGGAGCAGGCCTTCGCCGACACCGTGGCTGAGGGGCGGCCGGTCATCCGGGTGACGCTCAAGGTCCGGTATGCGCCGTTCTTCACGCAGAGCAAGGCGATGAAGCTCCCCGCGCCGACGACCGATCGCGAGGCCGTCGTCGCCGCCGCACTCGCCCTCGCCGACAAGCTCGAGCCGGGTCGCGAGATCCGGTTGCTCGGTGTTCGCGGCGAGATGCAGATGCCCGACGAAGGCGACCCGGTGGAGCGCACGCCGATCCGCGGGCGGTTGTGACGGCCGATCAGGACTACTGCACGGTCGATGGGAACTACTGCACTGTCGATGGGGACTACTGCACTGTCGAT
>NZ_AWQS01000267.1 GCF_000576575.1 Intrasporangium chromatireducens Q5-1 | reverse complement strand
GCAAGCGGCTTGACACAGGGCTTCTCATGGGCGGACCCTTCCTGGTCGGGGGGAGGCGGGGTGCCTTCCTGAAAGAGACCGTCCACCTTCTGGACGAAATCTCGAAGGTTCGTACGTGATAAGGACGCTTATCACCGATCTGACACTCAGTGTCGGCGCCTTCCTCTACGGTGACCGGAGGCGCAACCACGTGAGGGAGGAAACGCATGACGACGACGTCGGCACTGCAGTTGTCCCTCGCCGACGTCGCCCGCCTCGCCGGTGTCCAACGGCCCGTCGCATCCATGTGGCGCAAGCGCGCCCTGCCGGGGCAGCCGTTCCCCGAGCCCGTCGCGGTCATTGAGGGCCAGGAACGCTTCGACGCCTTCGCGATCGCCGACTACCTGGCCGCGACCGGCCGCGGCAACATCCGGGTCGAGCGCGAGGACGTCGCCGCGCATGCACACCTCGCGGGGGCAGACCGGCCCCCCGAGCACATAAAGGTGGCCGGCCTCACGGCGCTGCTGACCCTGGGCACTCTCACCGACGCGCCCCTCGCGCAGCTCAGCGACGCAGACCTGACCCAGCTCGCTCGCGAGTCCGACCCGGACGACACCTACCTGCGCCGAGAGATCGACGCGCTCGGCGCTCAGCTGCAGACTCTGGCCACCCACGCGGAGGCGCTCGCCGATGCCTCCTACACCGCGCCGGCGGCGTTCGAGCTGCTGCTGCGCCAGCAGCTGCACCGCAGCCTGCCCGACCGCGCCGCCCTCGCGCTGCGCGGCGAGGCGCTTGAGCTCGTCGCACAGGTCGCGGACGCGCTCGCCGAGGACGCGGGCTGGGCGGCGCCCTTGTTCGTTGACGTCACCGACAGCAGTGGCGACCTCCTCCTCACCACAATCAAGAGGTATGCCGCTGAGCTTGCTCCCAGCGCCGCCACCGTCTCGCTCGACACCCCTTCGGCCCGGCTGCTCCGCCGCCGGCTCGTGGTGCACGACATCCACCGCGTTCCGGTCAGAGTCGACGCCGACGGTGACTTCTCCATCACGACACGCCGGTTGGACGGCTCGATCCATGTCGTGCAGCTGCCCACGCTCGCCAACTTGGCGATGTCGGACGTCGAGGTCCTGGAAGCGGTCGGGGACCTGGTCGTCCAGCTCGCCGATGACTCCCGCGTCGTGGTGATCGGCCCGGCATCCGCGCTGACGGACCGGCCCGGCAGCGTCGAGGTCGACCGGGCCAGGGACGCGGTGCTACGCACCGGCCGGCTCCGCGCCGCGATCCGCCTGCCCGCCGGGCTCGTGGTCCGCTCGCCGCGCCAGCACCTGGCGCTGTGGGCCCTCGGTCCTGCCCATGCGGACGTGCCGATCGCCGACCGGTGGACCGTCGTCGGGGACCTGTCCAGCGCGTCGCTCCGCGGGTCCGTGATCCAGGACATCGTCACGGATGTGGTGGCCTCGATGACCGGGTCTCAGGGCCATCGTGCTCACGCGTACCGGTTCGCCCGTCCGGTCTCGACGGCGACCCTGATCCCGGGCCGCAAGTCGTTGGTGGCCGGCCCGGTTCGCGCCTCGGCGAGCGTCGCCCGCACCATGCTCCTGGGCGAGGCGGTAGGCGCGCGCCTGTGCCGGGTGATCCCGGGTAACCGTGTCCGGCGAGAGGACGTGCTCGCGCATGGCCGGCCCGTCGTGGGCCAGGACGAGCTGGTCGGCGCCAGCGCGGTCGGCAGCCGTTGCGTCGACCCGGTGGCCTTTCCCTCTGCCTATCCCGGTTCCCGTTACACGGAGGCCGGCGACGTGGTCTTCTGCACGTCGCCCCGCGTGGCGGCATGGGTGGACCGTGAGGGCGGCTCCGTGGTACTCAGCCCGGCGCGGACCCTTCGCGTTGCGGCCGACCCGGATAACGGCATACCGCCGCTGGTGTCTGAGGTGATCGCCGCGGACATCAACGCCGGCGGGGCCAAGGACTGGCGCCGCTGGCCGATCCGGATCGTGCCGCGGGAGCGGCAGGCCGACCTCACCATGGCGCTGGCGCAGATTGCGGCGCAACGCGCCGAACTGGAGACACGGCTCGCGGACCTGCAGGCGCAGGCCGCGCGGGCAATGGATGATGCAACCCGACCCGAACAGGAAGGACTCTGAGCATGCCACCGAGGACGAAGAAGACGGCGCCGACGGCCCCGTCGACGATGAGGGAGCTCAAGGACACGCTGTGGAAGGCGGCGGACAAGCTGCGCGGGTCGATGGACGCCTCGCAGTACAAGGACGTCGTCCTCGGGTTGGTCTTCCTCAAGTACGTGTCCGATTCCTTCACGGCGCGGCGCGATGAGCTGAGGGCCGAGTTCGCCGAGTTCCTGAGTGACCCACAGCAACTCGAGGCGCAGTTGAACGATGTGGACGAGTACCGCGCCCACAACGTGTTCTTCGTGCCGCCGACCGCGCGGTGGGAGTACCTGTCCGCGCACGCGAAAGGCCTGCCGGCGCAGGACGGGGAGCCGGCCAAGACGATCGGACAGCTGATCGACGACGCCTTCGCCCTGCTCGTCGGGGCGAACCCGATCCTCAAGGGGGCCGTGCCGGGCGGGTTCAACAAGGAGTCGGTCGACCAGCGGCGGCTCGGGGAACTGCTCGACATCCTCAACACAGCCCGGTTCACCGGGGACGGCGCGGCGCGGGCCCGGGACCTGCTGGGTGAGGTGTACGAGTACTTCCTCGAGAAGTTCGCCCAGGCCGAGGGCAAGAGGGGCGGTGAGTTCTTCACGCCCCCGTCGGTCGTGCAGGTGCTGGTGAACGTCCTTGAGCCGCAGGAAGGTCGGATCTATGACCCGTGCTGCGGATCCGGTGGCATGTTCGTGCAGGCCGAGAAGTTCCTCGAGGCCCACGACCGCGACAAGACCGCCCTGTCGATCTACGGCCAGGAGCTCAACGAACGCACCTGGCGCATGGCCAGGATGAACCTCGCCATCCACGGCCTGAACGGCAACCTCGGCCCAGTCTGGGGCGACACCTTCGCCCGAGACATGCATCCGGACATGCAGGCGGACTATGTGCTGGCGAACCCCCCCTTCAACATCAAGGACTGGCATCGCAAGGAAGACGACCCGCGCTGGCGGTATGGCGTGCCCCCGGCCGGGAACGCGAACTACGCGTGGATCCAGCACATCCTGTCCAAGCTCGCTCGCGGTGGCCGGGCTGGTGTGGTGATGGCGAACGGGTCGATGTCGACCAAGTCCGGCGGGGAGGGGGAGATCCGCGCCCAAATCGTCGAAGCAGACCTCGTGTCGTGTATGGTCGCGCTGCCGAGCCAACTCTTCCGGAGCACCGGGATCCCGGCGTGTCTGTGGTTCTTCACCAAGGACAAGGCTCCCGGCCAGCATGGGTCGGTCGACCGGTCCGGACAGGTGCTCTTCATCGACGCCCGAGACCTCGGGTACATGATCGACCGTGCACAGCGGTCGCTCTCGGACGAGGACATCGCCAAGATCGCTGACACGTACCACGCGTGGCGGGGCACCGAATCCGCTCAGGCGAAGGGGCTTACCTACGAGGACGCGCCCGGGTTCTGCAAGAGCGTGACCCTGCAAGAGATCAAGGAGTCGGGCTATGCGCTGACGCCGGGACGCTACGTCGGCGCCGCTGAGGCAGAGGACGACGGCGAACCGATCGACGAGAAGATCGAACGCCTGATGAAGGAACTGTTCGCCCATTTCGATGAGTCGGCCCGACTCGAAGCAGAGGTCCGTCAGCAACTCGGGAGGGTTGGATGACTTGGCCATGGATCGCACTCGGGAATCTCGTTGAACGTGCCGACATTCCTTATGGCATCGTGCAGCCGGGACACCACGAGCGTGAGGGAGTCCCCATCGTTCGAGTCAAGGACCTCACCAACGGATCGATCTCCCGGTCTGACCCGCTTCGGGTTGCCCCAGCCATCTCGCGGAAGCATCAAAGGACCGTTCTCAAGGGTGGCGAACTCCTGCTCTCGATCGTGGGGTCCGTCGGAGAAGCCGCGGTCGTGCCGGCATCGTTGGCTGGTTGGAACGTAGCCCGAGCCATCGCGGTAGTTCGACCCACAGAAGTCACTGCGGACTGGGTTCGCTATTGCCTTCAGATCCCTTCGGTCCGTGACTCGATCACCTCGATGCTGAACACAACGGTGCAAGCGACACTCAACCTCTCGGACCTCAAGCGGCTCGAGATTCCGGTGCCTCCGTGCTCAGCCCGAAAGGCGATTGCGGAGGTGTTGGGGGCGCTCGACGACAAGATCGCCGCCAACGCCCGACTCACTCGATCAGCGGACGAGTTGCTGAGCGTCACCTTCCAGTCTCTTCTGCATGCCGGCCAGTACGTGCCACTCAGCCGATTGGCTCGCTTCGTCAACGGCAGGGCCTTCACAAAGGGGGCGACGGGGACAGGCCGTGTCGTGATCCGCATTGCGGAACTGAACTCGGGCATCGGTGGATCTACGGTCTACAACGACCTTGATGTGGTCGACGATCACCTCGCGCGGCCAGGGGATCTGTTGTTCGCATGGTCCGGATCGCTGACAGTGCACCGATGGTTCCGTCCCGAGGGCATCGTGAACCAGCACATCTTCAAGGTCATCCCCGATGGTGTCCCTATCTGGGTCGTGAAGTGCGCGCTCGATCAAAAGCTGACGGATTTCAAGGCCATTGCTGCTGACAAGGCGACCACGATGGGCCACATCCAGCGTCGCCACTTGGATGAGCCCGTACTCGTGCCGGATGCGGCCGCGATGCGCGAGCACGACCCGGCCATGAGCGCACTGTGGCAGCGAGCGCTACTCGCCGAGCAGGAGTCGTTGCAGCTCGC
>NZ_AWQS01000266.1 GCF_000576575.1 Intrasporangium chromatireducens Q5-1 | reverse complement strand
CGTCGACTGAGCGCAAACTCCGGCCTCGAACTGTCGATCAGTTCCTCCTGCGCCCACCCGCTCCTACACTGGCCGAAGGCTCGAGGTGCCGGATGACTGCTGCGGGTGAGTTCCGGATTCGGGTGCTCGGAGGCGTGCAGGTGCAGGTGGCCGGTCGCCGGGTGGACCCGCTACCCACGCGTGCCGTCGACCTGCTCGCCCTGCTGGCCAGCCGGGCTGGCGAGATCCAGCCGCGCGCCCAGGTCGCCGCGCGGCTCTGGCCCGACTCGACGCAGACCCAGGCCCGCACGAACCTGCGTCGCGAGCTGCACCATCTGCGTGCCCTGCTCGGTGAGACTGCCGGCCTGACGAGCGGGCCGGAGGGACTGGGCTGGGGAACGGCGGGCGAGGTCGAGATCGATGTCGTCACGTTGATCCGCGCCCAGGCCGCGGCCCTGGAGGCCATCAGGGTCGACGACCCCGATGGGCTGCGAACAGCGATGGAGGTCGTGACCTGCGCCGAGGCGGAGTTCCTGCCCGGCTGCCGTGACGAGTGGGCGGACGAGGTGCGGGAGCGCCTGCGCCGGGCGACGGTGGAGGTCTGCGACAGTGCGACCCGATACTGGCTGGACCGGGGCCGACCGGACGCAGCCCTGTCGGGGGCTCGGCTCCGCACCCGCCTCGAACCGCTCGAAGAGGTTGGCTACCACTGCCTGATGCTGGTGCACCGTGACGGCGGCGATGTCGCCGGCGCCCTCAGCACCTACCACCGGTGTGTCGGTGTTCTGGAGCGCGAGCTCGGCGTGCAGCCCGGTCCGTCCCTGCAGCGACTCGTCGACGAGCTGCTCGACAACCAGGCGCCGACGACAATCGCCCAGCCCGTGCAGCTGGCGCCCGCGGCACCGACCGGGCGCGGGACTCCGCGGCGCGACAGGACCCACCCAAAAGACGTATCGCCGCGCCCCGAGCAGGCCGCGTTCGTCGGACGGTCTCGCGAGCTCGAGCGCCTGCTTGCCGCCTGGGACGGGGTCGCCAGGTCCGGTCAGCGACTCGCGCTCATCGTCGGCGAGCCCGGGGTGGGCAAGACCCGCCTCATGGAGGAGCTCGGGGTCGCGGTGCGCAACCGGGGTGGGGTCGTCTCGAAGGCGCGCTGCTACGCCGCCACGGCGGGGCTGCCCCTCGCGCCGGTGTCCGAGTGGCTGCGGACTCCACACCTGAGGCACGCCGTCCGTCGGCTGGACCTGACCTGGCGGACCGAGGTCGAGCGGCTCGCGCCGGTCACGCGCGCCACCGAATCACCGGTCCCGCCACCGGAGGCCGTCTCGACACCCAGTCGCGTGCCGTCATCGAGTGACGCGTGGCAGCGGATTCGGTTCTTCGAGAGCCTGGCCCGCGCCGTGGCCGCGGTGGGCCGCCCAGTCCTGCTCTGCCTCGACGACGTCCAGTGGTGCGACCGGGCCACGCTGTCCTGGGTCGCCTTCCTGCTCGGCACCCAGCTACCCGTGCCGGTGCTCGTCGTCGGCACGGCCCGGCGGGGCGCTCACACCCCTGCCCCGTCCGGTGACCCGATCGCCCGCCTCCAGGCGACCGCACACACCGAGGTGCTCAACCTCGACGAGCTCGACCTGGAGGACATGTCGCGGCTGGCGGAGACCGTCCTCGGTCGGCCAGTTACGGGCGAGGAGCGGGCGCTCCTTCGGGACGCCACCGCCGGCAACCCCTTGTCGGTCATCGTCGCAGCCCGTGACGCCGCATCCGCGTCGAGCGCCATCCGCGCGGAGGGCGTGCACACCGCCCTGCGCCGCCGGTTCGCAGACCTCCCGCAGGAGGAGCTCGACCTCGCCCAGCTGCTCGCGGCGATCGGTCGCGACGCGGGACTCGACCTGCTCGCCGAGGTGAGCGGCCGCTCCGATGACGAGGTGGCGCGCCTCGTGGACCGGCTGTGCCGCGGTCGGCTGCTCGTCCGGTCCGGGTCCCGCTACGACTTCGCCCACGACCTGGTCCGGGAGGCCGCCTACGGGACGCTGGGCCCCTCGCAGCGCCTGGTGGCCCATCGCCGCGTCGCCGAGGCGCTGGAGCGGACGCGGGAGCCGGACGACGGCGCCCAGGCCGCGGCGCTCGCCGAGCAATACGCATCCGCGGGACTGCCCAGACGGGCCATCCCCCTCCTGGAGGCGGCCGCCCGCGAGGCGATGGGGTTCTTCGCCCTCGATGACGCGATCCGGCTCGACGAGCGCGCCCTGCAGCTGCTCGCCGAGCAGCCGCCGAGCCGGTCCCGCGATGAGCACGAGCTGGCGATCGTCTGCTCGCTGCTGCCTCCGCTCACCGAGCGGCGCGGGTATGCGTCGACCTCGCTCGAGAGCGCCACGCGTCGGGCCGTGGAGCTGGCCGAGCGGCTGGGCCAAGTGGCCGACCAGACTGCGGCGCTCGTGACCCTCTTCAGCATCGCGTTCGTGCAGGGCCGGATCCGCGAGGCGGAGGCGATGGGCCGCCGGGCGCTCGAGCTCACGACGGAGGCAGCCCCGCACCTCCGAGCGCAGGGGCACCTCGCCCTCGCCGGTCCGCTGCTCGCACTCGGCGACTCCGTGGCCGCCGACGGGCACTTCGAGCGAGCCAGCGCCCTGGCGAGGCCGGAGGACCGGCTGACGAACGGGACGAGCACGGCCATCCACGCCCGGGCCTGGTGGGCCCACGCCCGCTACCTGTGCGGGGCTCCCGACGATGCCCGTGACCTGGCCGCCCGAGCCGTGCACGAGGCCCGGCTGCTGGGTCACCCGTGGTCCCTGACCGTCGCCCTCTCCTACCAGGCAGTGACCCTTCAGCTCCTCGACGACCGACCGGCCCTGACTGACGTTCTTGGGGAGCTCGAACCGCTCTGTGCCCGCTACCAGTTCGCCTACTACGACGGCTGGGCCATGGTGCTCCGGGGGTGGCTCGACGGTGGTGCCGAGGGACGGGCGACGAGCCGGGCCGGCATCGACCACTTCCTCGCAGCCCGGTCACTGACGCGGCTGCCCTACTGGCTCTGGTTGCATGCCGACACCTGTCGCCGCGCCGGAGACCCCGCAGCCGCCGCAGCGGCCCTCGACTCCGCCGCCGTCCACGCCCTCGCCAACGACGACCTCTGGTGGCTCCCGCAGGTGCGGGAGGCACGCGCAGACCTGCAGGTCCCGGCCGGCCGCGGTCGACCAGAGCGGTAGAACGCCTGGCGAACGCTCCACGAACGCAGCCGTTCCTAGCGTCGGAGGACTTCCTCACTCACACCCAGGAGACCAGATGTCCACCGAGACACAACGGACTGGCGCCTCGCTCGGCGTCGCCGCGACGACAGAGGCGACCACGACGGCCGCAACACCCACGACCGTGCCGTGGGGCGAGCTGCGCACGGCCCTCCGCGGCACGCTGGTGCGCCCCGAGGACCCGGCCTACGACACCGCCCGCCGGGTCTACAACGCGATGATCGACAAGCGGCCCGCCGCGGTGGCGCAGTGCCGCGACAGCACCGACGTCATCACCTGCGTCCGCTTCGCGGCGGAGCACGGCGTCGACCTCGCCGTACGCGGCGGCGCACACAACGCCGCCGGGCTCGGAGTCTGGGACGACGCGCTCGTCATCGACCTCCACCAGCTCGGCAGCGTCACCGTCGACCCCGAGTCGCAGACCGTGCGGGTCGACGGAGGCTGCACGTGGGGCGACGTCGACCACGTCACGGTGGCGCACGGCCTGGCCACGCCGAGCGGCTTCCTCTCGACGACCGGCGTGGGCGGACTGACCCTCGGCGGCGGCATCGGCTACCTCACCCGCCGGTTCGGGCTGACCGTCGACAACCTCCTCGGCGCCGACGTCGTCCTCGCCGACGGCCGACTCGTCCACGCCTCCACCGAGTCCCACCCGGACTTGTTCTGGGCGCTGCGGGGCGGCGGCGGCAACTTCGGCATCGTCACCTCGTTCACCTTCCGCTGCCACCCCATCGGGGACCACGGAAGGATCTACGGCGGCCCGGTCCTCTACGATCTCGCCGACACCGCTGCCGTCATGCGGTGGTACCGCGAGCTCCTGCCGACCCTGCCGGCCGAGCTCAGCGGCTGGCTCGGCATCCTCACCATCCCACCGGCCCCGCCCTTCCCCGAGAACCTCTGGGGCCGCAAGGCCTGCGGCATCGTGTGGTGCTGGACCGGTCCGCTCGACCAGGCCGAACGGGCCACCGCACCGATCCGTGAGTTCGGCTCGCCGCTCGTCGTCGGACTCCACGAGATGCCGTTCAACCTCCTGCAGGCGGCATTCGACGCTCTCTATCCGGCTGGGCTGCAATGGTATTGGCGCTCGGACATGGTCCGCGACATCAGCGACGAGGCGATCGCCGTGCACGAGAAGTATGCCGCGCTCCTGCCGAGCGGCCACTCGACGATGCACCTCTACCCGGTCGACGGGGCCGCGGCCCGGGTCGCCTCCGACGAGACCGCCTTTGCCTACCGCGACGGAGGTTGGTCGGCCGTCATCGTCGGCGTCGACCCTGACCCGGCCAACGCCGAGCTCATCAGCACGTGGGCCCGCAGCTACTTCGACGAGCTGCACCCCACGGCAGCGTCGAGCGTCTACGTCAACTTCCTCATGGAGGAGGGTGACGAGCGGGTCCGCGCCGCCTACGGCGCCAACTACGAACGGCTCGCGCGGGTCAAGCGGCAGTACGACCCGGGCAACCTGTTCCACGTCAACCAGAACATCCGTCCCGCGGCAGGGTGACCGCCACCCCCTTCGGTATGCCGCTCACCCAGCTCCGGCGGGCCCGCGCGGTCCGCGCGGTGCCGGCTCAGCGGCATACCACCTCTCGGGAGGGCCGCGCACGGCTTGGGGAGGGAAAACCCACCGTCGAGTGAGCGCGAACTCCGGAGTTCG
>NZ_AWQS01000265.1 GCF_000576575.1 Intrasporangium chromatireducens Q5-1 | reverse complement strand
CGGTCGCCGCTGGGTCGCCCGGCGGGACGAGGACCCCGGCGTCGCCGACGAGCCCGGGCAGGCCGCCGACCCTCGGCACGACGACGGGAACACCCGCCGCCATGGCCTCCTGGACGACGAGGGCACGCGCCTCCCACCGGCTCGTCAGGACGAGGAGGGTGGCGGCGCGCAGCCACTCCTCGACATCGCTGCGCTCCCCCACGAACGTCAGCGGTATGCCGCTCAGCTCGCTCTCGAGCCGACGGCGCAGCTGCGCGTCGCCCCCTCCCACGACGACCCAGCTGGCCGGCTCGGTCGCGATCGCGGCGGCCGCGACGAGGGTGTCCAGGTCCTTCTGGGGCGCGACCCGCGAGACCGTGAGGACCAGTGGCCGCTCGGCGGCCGCGTCGATGCCCGCGGACTCGAGCAGCCCGGAGCGACTCCCCCGGTTCGATGTATTGCCGTGTCCCACGGGCTGCGCTGGTTCATCGACTCCGGGGTTGGGCGCCGCGAGGAGGGCCGCGAGGCGGGGGGAGGTCACCGTGGAGAGGTCTATCCGCCGGGCACCGAGGCGCCGGGCGAGCCCGACGAGGTCCTCGCTGGCCCCCGTGACGAGGTCGGCGCGGCGCAGGGCCCAACGGACCAGGCGCGCCCCCAGCCCGTGGCTCGGAAGTTCGTTGTGCAGCGTGACGACGAGGCGCGGCCGCGGCCTGGCGCGCAGGACGGCCACCGCCGCCACGATGGCGGCCTGCTGGCCGTGGGCGTGGACCACGTCGACCGTCGAGGCACGGCGCATGACCAGGTGCCACGTCAGGGGGGCCCGCACCAGTGCCCGTGCGGAGCCGAAGGGCCAGAGCCGCTCGGCGTCGCTCCAGCCGAAGTGGTCCGCGGTCGAGCCGTCCGTCACGAGGACGACCTCGTGGCCCAGCGCCCGCAGGTCGTCCCGGAGCCTGCCGACGTGGCTGCCGATGCCGCCGGTGGACCGCCCGAGCAGCTGGAGGATCCTCATGTGGTCCCATCTCCCTCGGCGAACCTCGGTTCAGACGTCACGTCGCCCGTCACGTCGGCTTCATCCTCGAGTCGGCGTTTGGGTCGGCGTTTTGGTCGGCCGTGGACTCGGCCTTCGCGTCAGCCGTCGCGTTGGCCGCCGACTCGGCCGTCGGGTCAGCGGTCGACTCGGCCATGGGGTCAGCCGCCGACTCGGCCGTCGGGTCAGCCGTCGACTCGGCGACCCTGCGGCGCAGCAGCCGTCGCACGACGCTGCGGTCCGCCGTACCGCTCAGCGCGACGAAGAGCAGGGTCGCCAGCAGGCCGGCCACGACCGTCGCGAGCGCTGCCCCCGGCAGGGCGGTCGGCCGCCACGTCGAGCCGAGCCACCATCCGCCGACTGCGGCAGCGCCGCCACCCAGCAGCGCTGCCGCGAGGGGCCGGGCCGGTGGACGCAGGGCATGGGCGCCCCAGGCACGGGCCGCGAGGACGGTCAGCACGAGCGCAGCCCCGACCAGCCCCAGGCTCGAGCCGATCCCGATGGCGAGCAGGGTCGGCCCCGGCCCGGGAGCGCCGGTGAGCACGGCCAGTGGCACGGCGAGGGTGACGAGCCAGCCGGCCCCGGCGACGGCACCGGCGGTCCGGGCGTGCCCACGCACGTAGAGCGCCCGGGTCAGCAGCCCGGTCGCGCCGAGCCCGACGATCCCGGGTGCGAACGCCACGAGGGTGCCCGGGATGGCCGCCAGTGCCTCGGCACCGGAGCCTGCGCCGCGCCCCGCGTCGAGGGCGCTGAAGAACGCGCCGACGGGTTGCGCGACGGCGATGAGCAGGGCCACTCCGTAGAGCCCAGCGAGCAGGGTGCCCAGCCACGCTCCCCGCAGCGTGCGGGCTGCAGCGTCGCTGGCGGACGGGGAGCCGCCGGCCCCGACGGCGACGGCAGACTCTCGGTCCACGGGCGCCGCGGCGGGTGTCCGGTCCAGGGGCTCGACCCCGACAGCGGACTGCCCCTCCAGGAACGCGGCGGCGCGCGGTTCGTCCACGCACTCCCCGGTGCGTTCGCCGCCGGAGGGCTCGGCGGCATCCTGACCGGCGAGCGTCGGGAAGGCCGCGGTCGCAAGCGGGACGGCGAGGACGGCATACGGGAGCAGGGAGACGGCCTGCACGTAGGTGAACACGTTCAGGGTCCCCGGGCCGCCCCTGTCGTTGGCCAGCCGGATCACGACCAGCGTCGCCAGCTGCTGCCCGGCGAGCGCGAGCAGTCCGGCCACGGCGAGCCGGCGCACGCGGGCGGAGGCCGTGTCCGGGAAGCGCAGCGTCGGTCGGAGCCGCACTCCCGCACGGCGCAGGGGAACGAGCAGCGGGACGCTCAGCGCGACGACCCCGAGAGTCGTTCCGAGGCCGAGCACGAGGACCGCACCGTCCGGGACCGCTGCAATGGCGGCCGCGGGGTCGGGCACGAGCGCGCGATAGACGACATAGGTGACGATCACGACGATGCTGGACAGGAGCGGTGCGAGGGCCGCCCCGACGAAGCGCCGGTGCGACTGGAGCACCCCGGCCAGGACGATGCCGACCCCGTAGAGCGGCACCTGGATCGCGAACAGCCGCAGCAGGTCGGTGCCGAGCCCGAGCGCTCCGGCACACCCGTCGGTGGGCAGGAGCAGCCGGGCGATGGGTCCCGCAGCGACGATGACAACGAGGGCGAGCGGGACGAGCACCGCCAGCGCCCACGTCAGCAACGCGGAGGCGGTCCGGTCGGCCCGGTGTGGCTCGTCCCGGCCGAGCGCAGCAGAGACGAGCGGGACGACGACGGCCGCGAGCACGCCTCCGGCGGCGACCTCGTAGAGGACGTTGGGGACCGCGTTGACGCTCTGGTAGACGGTGCCGACACAGGTGGCGCCGACGGAGTGGGAGAAGGCGAACCACCGCCCGAAGCCGACGAGCCTCGCCACGATGGTGATGGCGGCGATCGAGCCGGCGGCCACGGCGATGCTGCGCCCGGCACCCGTCGCGCCCTCGCGACTCACGGCGAGGGGTCCCTAGTGGGCCGTGAGCCGGTCGCCGACTGGACCGGGGCCGCCTGGACCGGGGCGGGGCGCCCCCACTGGTCGATGCGGCGCAGCACGACGTGTCGGTCGATGACTGCCGAGAAGCTGACTCGCTCCGAGGCGAGGGTGAGGGCCGTGAGGACGGCCAGGGCCCCTGCCCGGCCGACGGGACCACAGCGCTCGACGACCGCCAGGCCGACGAGCGCCCCCGCTGCGTTGGCACCGGTGTCACCGAGCATCGAGCGGGCATCGAGGTCGTCGGCAGCGACCCCGAGCGACGCCCCGACGGCAGCGGCGGCGGCCGGGCTGCCCAGCGCCAGCGGTGCCGCGAGCGCGACGACAGACTTGAGTGCCCGTCCCGGCCGCAGGTCGAGCAGGTTGACGAGGTTCGCGGTGCCGGCGACGACCCCGCCCCCGAAAAGCGTGCTCAGGAGCCGTTCGCTCAGGCGAGCACCGCCGGCGCGCCCGCCTCGGGCGTCGACGGCGAGGGCCGTCGCCAGGCCGGTGGCACCGAGGCCGAGCAGCTTGATGGCGCCGGTCGTGACCTCGCCGCGGCGCAGCGCCGTCAGGTGTCCGCGCAGGCCCTTGCTCGTCCCCGAGCCGGCCAGGTCGTCGAGCAGGCCGAGGCCGGCCGCCGCGACGGCGAGGGCACCGGCACGTCCACGGGCGCCCGGCTGCGTCACGACCAGCCCGGCGAGCGCGCCGACGACCCAGACCGGCCCCTCGAGGAGCGTGACCGGCGCACCTGCATGGTTCGTCCGGGCCCACGGGCGCCGCCACGGCTCGGGCAGCCGTGCGGACAGGCGCATCGCGGCTACGGACGCAGCCCCGGCGGCCAGGAGGGCTCCGGCGGTGCGCGCGGAGGTACGCGCGGCGCGCGTCCTCGGGGGTGCCGTGGAGCCCGTCCTCGAGACGAGCGGCCGGCGGGTCACTGCCCGACCTGCGGCATGATCGCCTTCGCGTCGGAGGCCGTGCCGTAGTGCCCGACGTGATGGGCCAGCTGCGCCTCGATGGCAAGAACGACGACGGCTGGGCCGCGACCCTCCCGGGCGTGGTCGACCGTCGAGATGGTGGTGCTCGCCCGTGCGTCGGACCGGACGGCACTCACGGCGTCGGTCGTGACGGGCTGACCCGCCGCCTGCACCGGCGCGCCGCCGATCACGACGGTGGCGCGCGATCCCGCCTGCAACCGCTGTGCGAGGGCCACGACGGCCTTGGTCTTGCTGTCCACAGCCTCCTGCGTGCCGGAGTAGTCGCCAGAGACGACGACTGCGATGTCTCCCGGTGCGAGCTCGGGCACGCTGCTGTCGATGAGGCCGGCGTCGGAGAGGGCGGCGAGCGCCTTGGTCCGGTTAGGGGTCGGGTCGACGGGCATCTCGCTCACGGCGAGGCGCGCGAGCACCTCGCGGAGCAGCTCGTCGCCGGTCGCGCTCGTCGTTGCCCCCAGCTCGGCCGCGGCAGCGCTCGCGGCAGTGGCCCGCTCGGTGGCCTTGCTCGGGTCGAACCAGTCGGGCGAGAGGGTCACGGTGCCGCGGACCTTGGCGCCGGAGTCGGCGATCGCCGTCGTCGTCGTGTCGACGAGCTTGCTCTCCGCCGAGGGCAGGACGACGAGCACGACGCCGTGGCCGGTGAGGCGGCCCGAGACGAGGAGTGGAGTGATCGCGGTCTCGTACTCGTCCGCCGCCGCCAGCTGCTCCTGGCTCTGGGTCAGCTTGGTGTTGAGGTCCTGCTTCTCGTTGCGCAAGGAGACGACCTGGTCACCGAGCGTGCTGCCGATGTTGGACTGGAGCGGGCCTGCGCCGAGGACGATGCCGACGGCGAGGGCGAGGAAGATCGAGATGATGGAGACGAGGTGGTAGCGGAAGTCGA
>NZ_AWQS01000264.1 GCF_000576575.1 Intrasporangium chromatireducens Q5-1 | reverse complement strand
GCAACCGGAGTTTGCGCTCACTCGACGGGGTAGTACGTCGAGTGAGCGCAAACTCAGGCCGAGTGCGTCGCGAGCCAGGCCTTGGCCCGGGTCGCGGAGGCCCTCGACAGCCAGGCGTCCTGGATGATCTCGCGCAGCTCGTCCACGCTGATTCGCGACAGGTGGGCCTCCCGGACGAGCACCGAGGGGTGGCCGTCGAAGTGCGGCGTCGTGAAGAAGGGCAGCCGCTCGTCCTGCAGGAGCGCCTGTTTCTCCCCATCGGAGCCGACCCAAATGACGATGACGTCGGTCAACCGCTCCCCCGTCACCTCGTCGACGGCGTCGCGCCGTGGGGTGCGGAAGAAGACGAAACTCTTGCCGCCCACCTGGTAGACCATCTTCGGCCCCTCCTCGTCGACGGTGACGTGCGGCATCCCGCCCGCGATGTCGTGGACGTCCGCGACGGTGGCCGGACGTGGCGTGCTCGTCATCCCCTCATTGTGGGCGCTCAGCGCACCTCGATGTGGATGCGCCGCTGCTCGACCGGCTCCACCTCCCACGGCCGGCGGAGGGTCACGACGACGTCCCCAGTGCCGGCGCGGGTCGCCCGGAGCCCGAGGGCCGCCGTGCGGAGCAGGCCCGGCTGTGCCCGCTCGACCTGCTCCACCTCGGTGGCGAGCACGCTGAGGAACTGTGGGACCTCGGCGAGGGTCCACAGGTAGCCGCCGCCCGACTGCTGCCCGAGGCGGAGCACCACCTCGTCGCCCGGCGCGACCTGTATGCGGGCGCCATCCGGCGGTTCGCTGATCACGTGCTGCACGTCGCCTCCTCACCCCGTCGGCCGGCCGCCCGTGCGGGTGGCCGGCCGCGCTGGTGGACTACCAGACGTAGAGCGTCCCGATGGTCCCGGCCGGGTTCTCGTCCACGTATGGCGCTGAGCCGGTCGCGCGTGCGTGCGCGGCGAGCAGCGTCATCGTCGTCGAGCCGGTGTCGGTGAGGTCGCTGAGCTTCTTCCACCCCGCCGTGGACAGGTAGGCCCAGGCGTTGCGGTTGCTCTGCTCGGCGTAGGTCGCGACGACGGTCTGGCCGGTGATCGGCGTGCCGACCGCGGCCGGGAGGTCCGTCGTCGTCGCCTGCGGCGGCGCCATTGTCGGCGCCGGTCCCGCCGCGGCCGCCACGCCCGTGCCCGACTGCTGCACCGTGCCGGTCAGCAGGCGCAGCTCCTCGTCGGTGAGCGGGTGCGGTGGCGGCGGCCCGTCCGCGACGGGAGCGCCGGTCAGGACCTCCGGCTGCGGGTCGCCGCTGACCTGCGGCTGGGTGGTGCAGTTGGTCCTCGTGGTCGTCTTGGGTGCCATGGCGTGCTCCTCAGTACGCGTAGACGGTCTTGATGGTGCCGTCGTCGGAGTAGGCGTTGACGTAGGCGCCCTTCTCCTTGGCGGTGAGCAGGTCGGCGAACATCGCCACGTGCGCGGTGCCGGTCGTGCCACCGACGTGGAGCCAGCCGTTGTCCTGGACGTAGACCCAGCCGTTGCGGTCGTGCCCCGTGCTGTAGCCGCCGATGACCTTCTTGGCAGACGTCCAGGTGCGGACGTTGACGCCCGTCACGGCGATGTTCGACCAGGTGTCGATGTAGCACTGGCCGTAGCGGATCAGGCCGTAGCCGCCCATCCCCCAGCCGGTCCCCCAGCTGTTCTTGATGATCCAGGCCTGCTGCGCGTCGTCGTAGCCGACGATGGCGACGCAGTGGCCGCCCTCGACCTTGCCACTCGTCTGCTGGTAGACGCCCGACTTGTAGCTGAAGAAGTCGGTGTAGACGACGAAGCAGCCGGTGACGGGGCCGACCGAGGTGAGGTGGGCCTTGATGTCCTCGACCTTGTTCGTGACGTCGACGGTGCCGGTCGCCTTCGCCCGGTGCTGCTGCCAGTTCGCCGGGGCGGAGCCGCCGTTCGTGTTGCCGGCGGTGTAGGCCCACTCGCTCTCGAAGCAGATGCCGTCGTTCGTCGCGAAGGTCAGGGCGGGCAGGGGCATCCAGCCGGTGTTGCAGTTGACGCCGACCGTCGAGCCCCATCCGTAGAACAGGTGCGCCTCGGAGAAGTCGGAGTCGAGGGTCGGCAGGCCGCGGGTGTACCGCGCCGTGCCCTCCAGGACGGCGACCGAGCCGAAGGCGACGCACGACCCGCAGTTGCCCTGGTCACGGATGCCGCTGACGTAGTTCTGGCCGCCGATGTTGCGCAGGTCGAAGGCCGCGGGCAGGGCCGCGGCAGCGACCGACGGTGGCTCGAGCAGGCGGGCGCGCAGCTGGACGGCGCGCTGCTCGAGCAGGGCGAGGTGCTCCTCGTCCGGCAGCGGCACGCCGAGCCTGCGGGCCCGGTCGTCGCCGCTCAGGCGGGTGAGGTGGTTCTCGGCCGCCTCCCAGGGATGGTTCTGCGTCTCGAGTGCCCGCTGGACGGCACCGACGTCGACGCGATCCTTTCCTGCCATGGTGTTCCTCCTTGTGGACCGCTCCCCCGAGTTGGGAAGGGACACTTCTTCAGAGTCGCCCTCCAGATCGGCTGATACCAGCCCTGACCGGGCACTCGGGCGGTGCCGCCGGCGAGGCAGCTCCGCTCAGCTCAACTCCGCTCAACTCCGCTGAGGGCAGCGCTGCTGTGGGCAGCGTGCCCTTCCGGACCCACCCTGGTCCGGCCGAGGCTGGGTCCATGAGTACCGAGTCACCAGATCCCGCCCAGCTGCTCGACGAGGAGCTGCACCGACGCCTCTTCGAGGGCCGCGCGCTCCTGCTCCAGGGGCCGCTCGAGGACCGCAACAGCAACCGGCTGTGCAGCGCGCTGCTGCTGCTCGCCGCCGACGACCCCGTCGCGGACATCCGGCTGCTCATCAACTCGCCGGGCGGCTCGGTCCCGGGGATGCTCGCCATCCGGGACTGCATGCGGGCGATCCCCAACGACGTCGTCACCATCAACCTCGGCATGGCCTACAGCGCCGGCCAGTTCCTGCTCTCCTCGGGCACGAAGGGCCGGCGGGCCACGATGCCGCACGCCAAGGTCCTGCTCCACCAGGGCTCCGCCGGCATCGGCGGGACCGCCATGGACATCGCGATCCAGGCCGACGACCTGCGGCACACCCGTGACGTCGTCCTCGGCTGCATCGCCGAGGACACCGGACAGTCGCTCGAGCGGGTCGAGGAGGACTCGCGCCGCGACCGGTGGTTCACCGCCGAGGAGGCGCTCGACTACGGCTTCGTCGACCTGGTCGTCGGGTCGCTCGAGGACGTCATGCCGCAGCACCGCATCCCGATCGGCCTGAGGAGCGCCCGATGAGCAGCTATCCCATCCCCTACGTCACGACCCGCAGCGACCGGGGAGGCGAACGGACGGTCGACATCTACAGCCGGCTCCTCGCCGACCGGATCATCTATCTCGGGACCGGCATCGACGACGGTGTCGCGAACGCGATCATCGCCCAGCTGCTGCACCTCGAGAACGAGAACCCCGACGCGCCGATCTCGTTGTACATCAACTCGGTCGGCGGCTCGATCCCCGCGACGCTGGCGATCTACGACGCGATGCGGTTCGTGCGTGCGAGGGTCGAGACGACGTGCGTCGGGCAGGCTGCGGCGACCGCGGCGGTGCTGCTGGCCGGGGGCGAGCCCGGCCATCGCGCGATCCTGCCCCATGCGCGGGTCGTCATCCATGCGCCCGCCGCCGAGGGACGGGGCACCGTGCCGGACCTCATTCTCGAGGCCGACGAGGTCGAGCGGGTCCGGACGATGCAGGAGGAGATCCTCGCGCAGCACACCGGGCGGACCCGTGAGCAGGTGCGTCGCGACACCGACCGTGACCTCATCCTCACGCCCGCCGCCGCCGTGGACTACGGGATCGTCGACACGGTGCTGACCGCCCGTCTCCCGGCGGCACTACCCGCCTGACCGGGCGGTCATCAGCGTCAGGCGGCGAGGAGGGTGATCCGCCCACTTGCCGCCGACGCGGGCCGGGGTGGCCCGGACAGGTGCTCGGTCGACCCCACGACGAGGTCGCGGACCGTCAGGTCGAGTGCGCCGGCCACGGCGGAGAGCATCTCGGAGGAGGCCTCCTTGCGGCCGCGCTCGAGCTCGGACAGGTACTGCGGGGAGATCCCGGCACGGCCCGCCACGTCGGCGATCCGCTCGCCGCGGCGGTGGCGCTCGTCGCGCAGCTGCCGCCCGACGGCCTCACGCCACAGCGGCTCCGGCTGCGGCATCCGCGCAGCCGCCGCTTGCTTCGAGTGGAGTCGCACGACGGTGTCCATGGACCGACGCTAGCCGGACGGAGCCCGGCGCAGCAGCGTCGTTCGCTCTCGGCGCACTGCTTGCGGGGCCATGCGCACCGGGGCGACGCTGGGAGCATGGAGCCGCTCGTCGACGGCATCGACCATGTCTACGTCCCGATGACGGAGGCCAGCGCCGCCTTCGACGTGCTCTCGACCGGGCTCGGGCTGCCGATCCTGTGGCCGATGACCTCCTTCGGCAGCTTCTCGAGCGGCGGGGTGAGCCTCGGCAGCATCAAGCTCGAGATCATCGAGAGCAACGCGGTCACGCCGTGGTGCGCGGCTCACCACCCGCCCCGGATCCAGGGCATCGCCCTGCGCCCGAGCTCTCCCGTCGACGACGGCTACCTCACCGGGCTCGACGAGCGCCGCATCCTGCACTCCGACCCGGAGACGTTCGAGCGCGACGGCCGGCCTGGCTGGACGAACGTCTACCTCGTCGACCTCGTGGGCCCCGATGCCGGCGCGTTCCTCTGCGACTACCACCTGCCCGAGTCGAAGGACCTCGACCATCGACGGCGCGTCCTCGCCGAGCGCGCCGGCGGCCGGCTCGGCGTGCTCGACGCCGCGGAGCTGCTCATCGCCAGCCGCGACCCTGAGGCGGCGGCCCGG
>NZ_AWQS01000263.1 GCF_000576575.1 Intrasporangium chromatireducens Q5-1 | reverse complement strand
GTCGAAAGGCCAGTTCCCGTCGGAACCACGTCGGAAGGCCAGTTCCCGACGGGAGCGGCGTGAGCGGCATACCGGCCGGCCCGGTGGCTCCGCCGGGGGCCTGCTCAGCTGACGCGCTGGCTGCGGGAGCCCGTCTAGGGTGAAGGAATGCTCATCGCCTTCTCCGTCGCACCGTCAGTGCCCGCCGACGACACCGGCTCGGTCAGCGAGGCGGTGGCGCGCGCCATCGCCGTCGTTCGCGAGTCGGGCCTGCCCAACCGGACCGACGCCATGTTCACGACGGTCGAGGGGGAGTGGGACGAGTGCATGGCCGTCGTCAAGCGCTGCTGTGACGTGCTGGCCGAGTCCTCGCCCCGCGTCTCGCTCGTCCTCAAGGCGGACATCCGCCCCGGGCACACCGGCGAGCTCGACGGCAAGCTGGAGCGGCTCGAGGCCGCTCTCGAGCGGCAGCGCGGTGACTGACGCCGACTGGCAGATCGCGCCGATCAGGGGCGCCGACGCCGTACGCGCCCGCCGGTTCTGTGCGCGAAACGGCTTCGTCCCAGAGGGCGCTCGCAACGGCCATGACGGGTCCGGAGCACCCGAGAGCCGCATCGTTCGGCGCAGCCGGCGCAACCGGGTCGTCACGGCTTCGTAACGATGGAGGCTCACGTCATACGACACCCGTCGTGATGCTCTTGACTGTCGCAGTTGGCCCGCCGTACGGGCGGCAGCGGCAGAAAGGGGAGTGCCCGTGTGGGCGGCGATCGCGCACCGCAAGACGCAGGCTGTCGTGCTCGTCCTCCTCTCCTCACTCGTCGCCGCCAGCGCGGTGTTCGGGCCGCTCTACGCCCGTTACCTCGAGCACGGCCTGCTGCGTGACGCGCTGGCCCACGCCAGCGTCACCGAGACCGGAGTCACGGTCGAGCAGATCCTCACCCGCGGGGCCGAGGTGGAGCGGCGGGCGATGGCCACCGCGCTGCCGCCGTCGGTCACCCCCTTCTACGCACCGCCCACGGAACTGACCGCCGGGCGCGCGGTCGTCGTCTCCTCCGCGCGGCAGGGCCACGAGCCGATCTCCACCATGGTGCTCGCGCCGGCCGAGCCGTGCCGCGGCATCGTGCTCACGGCCGGCCGCTGCCCGACCTCCGCCGACGAGGTGCTCGTCTCGGCGGCCGAGGCGGCCCACCAGGGCTGGTCGGTGGGCGACCGGATCAGCATGGCGCCCGTCACGGCCGCCGGTCCCGAGGAGCGGCCAGCGGGGATGCGGCTCGTCGGCACCTACACCCAGCGCCTCGACGACGGCTACTGGTTCGGGCAGCGCCTCACCGGGCGGACCGGCAAGCGGGTCTTCAAGGCGCTCGGCTCCGAGCCGCTCATGGACTCCCCCATCACGGTCCCGGCGTTCTTCGGCGCTCAGCCGGAGCGGCTCTCGGTGACACACACCTATGCGTTGCGGCCCGACCACCTCGGTGTCGCCCAGCTGCCTGCCGTCGTCGCCGCGCTGGAGGACGCCAAGTCCCGCACTGGCCCCGCCAAGGTCTACAGCGCCCTCGACGAGATCGGCGCCTCCATCGTGACCGGCCAACGCCAGGCCGCGGTGCTCGTGCCGCTCCTGCTCGGGCAGCTCGCACTGCTCGCCGTCGTCGTGCTGGGCCTCGCGGCCGCCGCGGCCGTCGAGCAGCGTCGCCCGGAGATCGCCATCGCGCGGCTCCGCGGCCGCGGGCGGCGCGGCGCGACCACGCTGCTCGTCCGCGAGCTCGGCACCCTCTCCGCGCTCGGCGTCCCGACCGGCTTCGGTGTCGCGCTGCTCGCCGGAGAGGTGGCGCGCCGGTTCTGGCTTCCGGCCGGAGTGCCGTTCGACGTCCCGCCCGGGGCGTGGATCGGTGCAGCAGCCGCCCTGCTCGCCGGCTGGGGTGCGGTGCTGCTCGCAGCGCGGCCGCGGGTGCGCGAGCCCCTGCCGTCCCTCCTGCGCCGGGTGCCGCCCCGGCCGGGTCGGGTCGCCGTGGGTCTCGTCGACGCGATCGTGCTGACCATGGCGGCAGCGGGCGTCGTCACCATCGTCACGGGCAACGCGTCCGGACCACTCGCGATGGCCACCCCGGCCCTGCTCTCGCTCGCCGTGGGCCTCCTGCTCGCCATGCTCGTCGTGCCGGTGTCCGCCGGCGTCGGGCGCTGGTCGTTGCGGCGGGGCAGGGCCACGACCGGTCTTGCCGCGCTGCAGATCGCCCGGCGGCCCGCGGTGCGCCGGGTCGTCGCCATCGTCACCATCGCGTCGGCGCTCGTCGTCTTCGCCACCGACGCCTACCTGATCGGTGACCGGAACCGCCAGTCGCGGGCGGCCGTCGAGGCCGGCGCCGAGGCGGTCCTGCGCACCGACTCGAAGGACCCCCATGCCGTCCGCGCGGTCCTGAAGGATCTCGACCCCACCGGCGCGCTCGCCACCCCCGTGGCGCACCTGGGGCGGGTCAGCTCGGAAGCGATGCGCACCATGGCCGTCGTCCCGGCCGACATCACTCGCATCGCGCTGCCGCTGCCCGGGGAGCGGATCGACTGGTCCGCGATCGCTGCGCCGCCGCCACCGCCGTTGCGCATCGAGGGACGCACGGTCACGGTGCAGCTCGACCAGATCGAGATCCCGACCGTGAACCCGCCCGGCGACCTCGCGACGCGGCCGGTGTCGATCCCGCTCCGGCTCGAGCTGCAGCAGCCCGACGGGCGCACTGCCAGCCAGCCGCTGGGTGACCTGCCGATCGCGCGACGCTCGATGACGCTGTCGTCCACCGTCTTCTGCAGCACGGCCTGTCGGCTGGCCGGCGTGACGGTGGACCGCAACATCCACGAGTCGCGCGCGATCGCCGGCACCTTCCGGATCCGGTCCATCTCCGTGGACGGCGCACCGGCGATCGACCTGTCCCGTGCCACGTGGGCAGGCTCCGGCAGCCCCGTCGACCCCCGGGCCGCGACCCCGGACACACCCGGATTCATCGGCGCCAGCGCCGACCCGTCCTCAGCGGCGTCGGTCCGCGTCCAGTTCGCCTCGACCCGGGGCGTGCTCACCGCCGCCACATCGGATCCGCGTCTGCCCGTGATCGTCGTGCCGCACGAGGAGCCCGCGCGCACCGAACCACCCGTGACGTCGGTGGCCGGCTTCGTCGGCACCGACGTGCCCGTTGCCGAGGTGGGGCGCAGCAGGGTCGCCCCCAGCGGCCTCGCGAACGTCGCTCTCGTCGACTACGACGCGCTCGCCGCCACCGCGGTGGGCATGTACGCCCCCGGCTCGATCGAGGTCTGGGTCTCCGACAGCGCCGCCACCGCGCGGGTGGAGGCGGCGCTGCAGGCGGCCGGGGTCTCCGTCACCTCCTCCGTCCAGCGCGACGAGACGCTGCGCCGCTTCGACAACTCCGCCTCTGCGTGGGCCCTCCGCCTCGCCCTCGTCGTCGGCGCCATGGCGCTGCTCCTCAGCGCGATCGTGCTCGTCCTCCTCGCGGCGACCTCGTGGCGCCTGCGCTCGCGGGACCTCGGGGCCCTCCGGCTCGCCGGTGTGCCGGCCGGACGGCTGCGAACGAGCGTCATCGTGGAACAGGTCGCGGTCGTCCTGCTCGCCGTCCTCGCCGGCGCCGGCTGCGGGGTCGTCGGCTCGCGGCTCGCCATCGGCCTCGTCCCGCTCTTCACCACGCCGTCGGAGACCTTCAGGCCCGACCTGCACCCGGCCGCGGTGGCCGTCTCGCTCGTCGCGGTGGTGTCGCTCGTCCTGCTCGCGGGTGTCGCGACCCTCATCGGCCTGTGGCTCGCGCGCCGCTCGACCATCGGCCGGGTCAGGGAGGCGGCATGACTGGCGGCATCGAGGTCAGCACGCACGGGCTGGTCGTGATCTACCGGTCCGAGGGGCACGACGTGGCGGCCCTGTCGGGCGTCGACCTGCACGTGGGAGCCGGGGAGATCGTCGGGTTGCTGGGCCCGAGCGGCGCCGGCAAGTCGACCCTGCTGTCCGTGCTCGGCGGCCTCGTCGAGCCGAGCGCGGGCCGGGTCCACATCGGCCGGCACGAGGTGCGCCGGATGACCGCAGCCGACTTCGACGACTTCCGGGCCGCCGACGTGGGGCTCGTGCTGCAGGGCGCCAGCCGCAACCTGCTGCCCTACCTCACCCCGCGCCGCAACGTCGCCTTCGCGCAGCACGCCGCCCGGTCCCGCAGCCATCCCGTGCCGGACGTCGAGGAGGTGCTCGACCTGCTCGGCATCGCCGGCCTCGCGGACCAGCCCCTTGGGGCCCTGACGCCCGGTGAGCTGCAGCTGACCGCGATCGCAGTGGCCATCGCCTGCTTCCCGGGCCTGCTCCTCGGCGACGAGCCGACGAGCCAGCTGGACCACGCCGCCCGCGACCGGGTCATCTCGGCGCTGCAGGAGGTGAACCGCCGCACCGGCATGACCATCGTCGTCGTGACGCACGACCCCGCGGTCGCCGCCGCCCTGCCCCGCACCGTGACGATCCGCGACGGCCGCGTCGGGGCGGAGGGACGCGAGGGGGAGGAGTTCGCCGTCGTCTCGGCAGACGGTTCGCTGCCGCTGCCTCCCGCGGCGCTCGACGCCTTCCCGCCGGGCACGCTCGTCCGCGTCCACGAGGACGGCGGACGCTGGCTCCTGCTCGGCCAGGCCTCGGCGGAAGCGGCCGGGCGTGCCGCGCCGCTCCCAGACAGAGGTATGCCGCTCACCGGGGACCCGCTCGGACGGTCCCTCGCAGGGGAGGAGGTCCCATGACGGAACCGGTCGTCCGCGTCGCCGCTCTGGGGGAGGACCGTGAGCCGGGCATCACGGTGCGCAGCCTCACGGTGCGGTTCGGTGACCTCGTCGCGCTCGACGGGGTCTCCTGCACGGCACGGCCCGGACGGATCCTGGCCGTCACCGGGCCCTCGGGCGCGGGTAAGTCGACCCTGCTGTGGGCGATGGCCGGGCTGCTCGACGGGCTGGTCGCCCCGCGGGTGGTGGCCTCTCGTCGG
>NZ_AWQS01000262.1 GCF_000576575.1 Intrasporangium chromatireducens Q5-1 | reverse complement strand
GCGGGTCGGTCGGCTGGGTCATCGCATCATCACCACTCCCACTGCCGTGACCGCCAGCTGCAGCAGGGCGATCGGGACGAGCCACACCCAGGCCAGCCGCTGCAGCTGGTCCTCGCGCAGCCGCGGCCAGGACACCCGGAACCAGATCACCACGACGGCCACGACGAGGGCCTTGAGCAGCGTCCAGAGCCAGCCCAGCGTCCCCGACCACGGCCCGGACCAGCCGCCGAGGAAGAGGACCGCGAACAGCAGGGACATCACGACGATCCCGGCATACTCGGCGAGGAGGAAGAACGCGAAGCGCAGCCCGGTGTACTCGGTGTAGGGGCCGAAGACGATCTCGGAGTCGGCGACCGGCATGTCGAAGGGGGTGCGCTGCAGCTCGGCGAGGCCGGCGACGAAGAACACCACCGCCCCGGGCAGCTGCCACAGCAACCACCACGGGGTCCAGGCCTGCGTGATCCCGATGAGCGAGAGCGTCCCCGCGGCGAGGGCGACGGAGGCGACGACCAGCACCATCGGCAGCTCGTAGGACACGAGCTGCGCGGCCGCGCGCATCGCCCCGAGGAGGGAGTACTTGTTGGCGGAGGCCCAGCCGGCCATGAGGGTGCCGATGATCCCCACCCCGATGACGGCCAGGACGAGCAGCACGCTCGCGTCCACCTTGGCGCCGACGACGTTGGGAGACAACGGGATCAACGCGAGGGCGATGAGACAGGGCACCAGGGCGACACCGGGCGCGAGGCGGAACGCCCACCGGTCGGCACGGGCCGGGACGACGTCCTCCTTCTGGACGAACTTGACCCCGTCGGCGACGAGCTGGGCCCACCCGTGGAACCCACCGGCATACATGGGGCCGAGGCGGCCCTGCATGTGCGCCATGACCTTGTGCTCGGTCTGCCCGACGAGGAGGGGCAGGACGAGGAAGCCCGCGAGGACGGCGACGGCGCGCAGCACCACCTCGAGCCAGCCGAGGTCGCTCATCGCGGCCCCCACTCGGGCGGCGGGACACCGGGTGCCTGGACCCGACGCCGTGACGGCGCCCCGCGCTCCGCGCCGCCGCGCGGCCCCTCATGGCCCTCCCCGGGCTCCTTGCCCCCGGGCCAGGCCTTGCTCGCCCGGGCGGGCAGCATGAAGGACTTGCGCAGCGGCGTGCCCTCGAAACCATCGGGCAGCAGCAGCGGTCGGATCCCGAGGCCGGTGCCGTCGTCGAAACCGGCGAAGTCGACACCGAACATCTCGTGGGTCTCGCGCTCGTGCCAGGCGGCCCCTCGGAAGACGGGGGTCAACGACGCCAGGGCCGCACCGTCGGGCACGCGGGTCCGGAGCAGCACCGACCGCAGCCCCCCGGGCGTGGAGACGTCGACGAGGTGGACGACGACGTCGAGCCCAGGCTGCTCCGGGGCATCCGTCTGGTCGACCGCCGTGAGCCAGTCGAAGTAGGAGAAGCCTTGCGCCACAAGTTCGCTCACCCGGGACGCCCACTCGGCGAGCGGGACGTCGACGACCTCCTTGACCTTCACGGCCGCTCCTCCCCGACCGGCTCGTGGCCCGGGGTGAACAGGAGGGGGCGACTCAGCTCAGCGGCGCTGGGAGTGCGGTGAGCGGCATACTTCCTGCGGAGCCGGGAGCTCGAGAGAGACTCGTCGGCGATCTTCTCCTGCAGGCGGATGATGCCGTGCAGCAGGGCCTCCGGGCGTGGCGGGCACCCGGGCACGTAGACGTCGACCGGGATGATCTGGTCGACGCCCTTCGTGACGGAGTACGAGTCCCAGTAGGGCCCGCCGGAGTTGGAGCAGGCGCCGAAGGAGATGACGTACTTCGGCTCGGGCATCTGGTCATAGAGCCGCCGGATCGCGGGGGCCATCTTGTCGGTGACCGTGCCGGAGACGACCATGAGGTCGGCCTGCCGGGGGCCGGGGGCGAACGGGATGACGCCGAGCCGGATGAAGTCATGGCTGCCCATCGAGGTCGCGATGAACTCGATGGCGCAGCAGGCGAGTCCGAAGTTGAAGACCCACAGTGAGTAGCGTCGCCCCCAGTTCAGGACGACCTTGATCGGCCGCGGGGCGTGCTCACTGACCGGGCCGACGCGTGGCATGGGCAGGTCGACGGCCATCAGACCCACCTCAGCAGGCCACGTCGGGCCGCATGGGCGAGCCCGAGGACGACGACGGCGATGAAGATCCCCATCTCGACGAGGCTCGCCACGCCGAGGTTCGCGTCGCGGATCACCAGCGCCCACGGGTAGAGGTAGATCGCGTCGACCGCGAAGATGACGTAGAGGAACGCGAAGACGAAGTAGCGCACCTTCGTCTGCGCCCAGCCCTCCCCGACCGGGTCGACGCCCGACTCGTACGTCGTCAGCTTGGCCGGGACCGGAGCGTGCGGCGCGAGGAGGGTCCGGACCACCATCGCCGCGGTGACGAGCAGCACGCCGGCGCCGAGGACCGCTGCCACGACGATGTAACCGGACATGCTCGCCAGCCTAGCCAGTGAAGGTCCGTATGCCGCTCAGCTCGGCGCGCTTTCTCGGGCAGGCCGCGTCGTGCCGGCCGTGCGGGAGAGCCGGTGCGCCGCCAGCGGGAGGCGGCTGAGCGGCATACGGCCTGCTCGTCGTCCCATGTGCTGAGGTCCACACTCGGGCACCGAACCGGCGAACTACGATGGAAGTGGCTTCTGGGTCAGGAGCAACGGCCGTGCCTGCAGCACCGCCCACCACGAGAACACGAGGACATCGCCCAGGATGAGCACCACTACGGTCAAGCGGCTCGATCGTGTCGTGATTCGGTTTGCCGGGGACTCCGGTGACGGGATGCAGCTCACGGGTGACCGGTTCACGTCGTCGACGGCGCTGCTCGGCAACGACCTGTCGACGCTGCCGAACTTCCCGGCGGAGATCCGGGCCCCGCAGGGGACCCTCCCCGGCGTGTCGAGCTTCCAGCTGCACTTCGCCGACCACGCCGTCCTGACGCCGGGTGACGCGCCGGACGTGCTCGTGGCGATGAACCCGGCGGCGCTCAAGGCGAACCTGCGCGACGTGCCGCGCGGCGCGACGATCATCGTCAACACCGACGAGTTCTCCAAGCGCAACCTGAGCAAGGTCGGCTATGCCACCAACCCGCTCGAGGACGGGTCGCTGGAGAGCTATGACGTGCACCCGGTCGCGCTGACCTCGATCACCGTCGAGGCGCTCGGCGAGTTCGACGGGCTGACCCGCAAGGAGAAGGAGCGGGCCAAGAACATGTTCGCCCTCGGGCTGCTGTCGTGGCTCTACACGCGGCCGATGGAGGGCACCGAGGCGTTCCTGAAGGCGAAGTTCGCCGGCAAGCCGGACATCCTCGACGCGAACCTCGCGGCGCTGCGGGCCGGCTACAACTACGGCGAGACGACCGAGGACTTCGCCAACGCGTACGAGGTCGCGCCGGCCGCGATGCCGGCCGGGACCTACCGCAACATCACCGGCAACGTCGCGCTCGCCCTCGGCCTGGTCACCGCCGCGCACCGCGCGCACCTGCCGCTGTTCCTCGGCTCCTACCCGATCACCCCGGCCTCCGACATCCTGCACACCCTGTCCGGGCTCAAGCGGTATGGCGTGACGACGATGCAGGCCGAGGACGAGATCGCCGGGGTCGGCGCGGCGCTCGGGGCCAGCTTCGGCGGGTCCCTCGGGGTCACGACCACCTCCGGGCCCGGCCTTGCCCTCAAGGCCGAGACGATCGGCCTCGCGGTCTCGCTCGAGCTGCCGCTGGTCGTGTGCGACATCCAGCGCGGCGGTCCCTCGACCGGCCTGCCGACCAAGACCGAGCAGGCCGACCTGCTGCAGGCCCTGTTCGGGCGCAACGGCGAGTCGCCGGTCGCCGTCGTCGCTCCCGCGACCCCGGCCGACTGCTTCGACATCGCCCTCGAGGCGGTCCGGATGGCGACGACCTACCGCACCCCGGTCATCGTGCTGTCCGACGGCTACCTCGCGAACGGCTCGGAGCCGTGGAAGGTCCCCACCACCGCGCAGCTGCCCGACCTGACCGTCACGTTCCCGACCGAGCCGAACGACACCAACGCTGCCGGGGATCCGGTCTTCCACCCCTACCTGCGCGACCCCGAGACGCTGGCCCGGCCCTGGGCGATCCCCGGCACCGCGGGCCTCGAGCACCGCGTCGGCGGGATCGAGAAGGCCGACGTGACCGGCAACATCTCCTACGACCCGGACAACCACGACCACATGGTCCGGCTGCGCCAGGCCAAGATCGACCGGATCCCGGTGCCGGACCTGCAGGTCGAGGACCCGACCGGCGACGCGCGGGTCCTCGTGCTCGGTTGGGGCTCGACCTACGGGCCCATCGCGGCCGGCGTCCGGGTGGCCCGCGCGACCGGGGCCCGGGTCGCCCAGGCGCACCTGCGCCACCTCGCGCCGCTGCCGGCCAACACCGGCGACGTGCTGCGGGCCTACGACCACGTCATCGTCCCCGAGATGAACCTCGGGCAGCTGGCCATGCTGCTGCGCGCCCGGTTCCTCGTCGACATCCAGTCGCACACGGCCGTGCGCGGGCTGCCGTTCCCCGCAGCGGAGCTCGCCGAGGTCATCGTGCGCGCAGTCAAGGAGCAGCAGCAGTGAGCATCGACCTCGGCCTCCCCACCCCCGCGTCCGGCACCGCCCGGGTGCCCCGCCTCGCCGACGGGCAGAGCCTGGGCAAGAAGGACTTCACCTCCGACCAGGAGGTGCGCTGGTGCCCCGGCTGCGGCGACTACGCGATCCTCGCCGCGATCCAGGGCTTCCTGCCCGAGCTCGGCCTCAAGCGCGAGAACATCGTGTTCATCTCCGGCATCGGCTGCTCGTCGCGGTTCCCGTACTACCTCGACACCTACGGGATGCACTCCATCCACGGGCGCGCCCCCGCGATCGCCACCGGGCTGGCCACCGCCCGCGAGGACCTCTCGGTCTGGGTCGTCACCGGTGACGGCGACTCCCTCTCCATCGGCGGC
>NZ_AWQS01000261.1 GCF_000576575.1 Intrasporangium chromatireducens Q5-1 | reverse complement strand
CGACCCCGACCGCCAGGTGGCCGCGCCGCCCGGCGTCCTCGACGAGGGTGAGCGGCCCCGGGGCGAGGACTTCGAGGCAGGCCATCAGCAGCCCGCCGCGGCGACGAACCGGACGAGGGCGCCGGGGGACAGCAGCGCCGGTGGGTCCCGGTCGGGGTCCCACAGCGGCGCGTCGGTGCGGCCGATGAGCTGCCAGCCGCCTGGGGACTCCCGTGGGTAGATCCCGCTGAACTCGCCTGCGAGCCCGACCGCGCCGGCGGGCACGCGGGGTCGCGGCTCGGCACGACGGGGCACCATCAGGCGTGGGTCGCCGCCGACGAGGTAGGCGAAGCCGGGGGAGAAGCCGCCGAAGGCCACCCGCCACGGGGTCCCGGTGTGGGCGGCGACGACCTCGTTTGGAGCCAGGCCGGTGAGGCGGGCGACGTCGTCGAGGTCCGGC
This sequence comes from Intrasporangium chromatireducens Q5-1, assembly GCF_000576575.1. GTDB lineage: Bacteria > Actinomycetota > Actinomycetes > Actinomycetales > Dermatophilaceae > Intrasporangium_A > Intrasporangium_A chromatireducens. The sequence goes on along the minus strand of NZ_AWQS01000261.1, from coordinate 4,567 downwards.
CCGTCGTAACGGACGGCGATCTCGACGTGGGGAGAGTCGGCGTCGGGAGGGCTCCCCGCGTCCTCCGCACTGTCGCCTTCGGCCAGGTTTCGGCCGGCTGCGGTCACGGCGGCGGCGAGGCCGGCAAGGTCGGTGTCCGGCCGGGCGACGAGCAGGAGCGTCCGCGCGGCGGGGACGAGGTCGTCGACCGTGGCCCACGGGCCCTCGCCGCGGCGCACGAGACGGGTGAGGTGGCGTTCGAGGGCGAGCACGGTGGCCAGATCGCCCGTCTCGACGAGGAGTGCCGCGTCGCCCATGGGCAGGATCCTCAGCGCCGGCGCCACCGCGGCGGACATGTCAGCCGCGTCCGGTGAAGGGCTCGATGCGCACGCCTGCCCCCTCGAGGGCCGCGCGGACCGCCCGGGCGATGGCGACGGCTCCCGGCGAGTCGCCATGCGTGCAGATCGACTCGGCGGCCACCGCGACCCATGTGCCGTCGACCGCGCGGATCCGCCCATCGGTCACGAGCCGGGCCGTCCGAGCCGCGACGAGGTCGGGGTCGTGCAGCAGCGCGCCGGGCTCCCGCCGGGGCACGAGGGTCCCTTCGCCGGTGTAGCCACGGTCGGCGAACGCCTCGCTGACGGCTCGCAGCCCGGCCTCGGCTGCACGACGCAGGAGAGCGGAACCGGGCAGGCCGAGCACGGGGAGGGTGGCGTCATACGCGACGACGGCCGCGACGAGCGCCCGGGCCTGCTCCTCGTGGTGCACGACGGCGTTGTAGAGCGCCCCGTGCGGCTTGACGTAGGCGACGCGCGTGCCGGCGACCCGACACATCGCCTCGAGGGCCCCCAGCTGGTAAAGGACGTCCGCGGTCAGCTCGTCGGGAGCCACGTCGATGAAGCGCCGTCCGAAGCCGGCGAGGTCGCGGTAGCCGACCTGCGCCCCGATGACGACCCCGCGTTCGGCCGCGGCCGCGCACGTGCGTTGGAGCGTCAGGGGGTCGCCGGCGTGGAAGCCGCACGCGACGTTCGCGCTCGAGACGAGGTCGAGCATCGCCAAGTCGTCGCCGAGCCGCCACGCGCCGAACGACTCGCCGAGGTCGGCGTTGAGGTCGATCGAGCGGCGGGGCGTCGCAGGTGCGTCGGGCGTCGCCGCCGTCGTCGGCGGGATGGGGTCGCTCGGGTCCACGTGGGCCTCCGGTCTCGACGGCTGGGTGCCCTCAGCCGAAGGTCTCGATCTCCTCGGGCGTCGCCCGGCGCACGACGACGCGGGTCCACGCGCCGACGTAGAGCCGGTCATCATCGTCGAGCTCGCGCTTCGGGCCGACCTGGATCGGCTGGTCCGGCAGCGGCCCAGAGGCAGGAGCGACGAAGGTGCCGTTCGAGGAGTCGAGGTCCTCGACGAACCACCGCGTGCCGTCGGTGGTCAGCTGCGCGTGCCGCCGACTCACCCCGGGGTCGGTCGACAGGTCGATCTCCGGGTGCGTGTTGCGGCTCGACGAGACACGACCGAGCAGCAAGCTCTTGTGCCGCAACGGGATCAGCGTCGGCAGTCCCGGCGACGGGCACGGGTCCTCCGCCTCCTGCGTCGCGTACCAGTCCGGGTCCACCCAGACCTCCGCCACCCACTCGAACGGCTCGCCCTGCTCCTCCTCACCCGGGCCGGCGAGGGCCGACGACGCGGCCTCCGCGGCGGACGCGCGGGGCATGGCGCCGGTCGTGAAGTCGTAGCCGCACGCCTCGCAGAAGAGCGCGCCCTCGGGGTTCTCGGTGTGGCAGTTCGGGCACTCGAGCCGGCTGGCCTCCGTGGGCGCCGGCTCTGCCGGCGGCGGCTCGGTGGGTGCGGGGGCGCCGAGGTCGAGGGACGACTGCCCACCCGGTATGCCGCTCACCCCGGTCCCGCTCGCGGCCTCACCCTGCGCTTCGGCGGGCTGTCCCGCACCCGCAGGCGCGCCGTTGGCGGACTGTCGTGCACCGGTGGATGCGCCGTTGGCGGACTGTCCCGCCCCGGCGGGGGTCACGGCGGAGGGGTCGATCGGCGAGCCGCAGACGTCGCAGTAGTCCTCGGCCTCGGAGGTGTGGCCGTTGGGGCAGACGGCGCTCATCGGCGCACCCGCGTCGTCTTCGTCGAGGCGGTGTCGAGCGACATCTCGTCGATCTTAGAGGCGGACTTCTTGAGCCGAACGGTGCCGGTGTCGGCGTCGTCGATCTCGACCACCTTCTTCAGGCGCGTCGTCATCTCGTCGTTGCCCGTCTTGTCGGCCAGCTGGACCGCGCGGCCGAGCTTCGCGGTGGCGACCTCGTCCTGGCCGGCGGCCTTCGCGGCGAGGCCCTCCTGGATGACCTGGGCGAGCTCCGCCTGACCGGTGTAGGCGGCGACGGCCGGGTCGATCCGCGTCGTGAGCGAGTCGTCGCTCGACCACTTCGCCTTGACGAGGCCCTGCGCGAGGACGGTGTCGCCGACGGTGATCTGCACTCGGGCCGCCAGCTGCTCCTGGCCGATGGTGCGGGCCGGCAGCCGGACGGCGACGTGGTAGTCGCGGGACTCGTCGGTCCAGGCACCCGTCGGGTAGGCGCCGGTGAGCGGGTTGATCGGAGTGCGACGCGCGGTGAGGTCCTCGAGCGTCGGGGACACCTGCTTGACGAAGAGCAGCTCGGCCCCCTGGGGCACCCAGACCCGCAGCTCAGCAGAGGCGACGCCGCGAGCCATCGACGCCCGCATCATCGACTCGAACTCGGCCGCCATCTGCTCGGGTGCCGGGATGATGTCGACGGTGCCGAGCAGGGCGGAGGCGATGCTGCGCACCTCCTCGACGCGCCACTGGTCGCCGACGCCGCGGCAGTCGCACTGGAAGACGCCGACGCACGACTGCACCGCGGCCTGGAGGGACGCGGCGGTCTCGCCCTCGTTGACGCCGTCGGTGAGCAGGATCGCGTGGCGCTTCGTCACGTGCGGGACCGTCTCGAAGATCCGCCTCGCGAGGGTGAGCCACGTGCCCATCGCGGTGCCGCCGCTCGCCCGCAGCATCTCCACCGCACGGATCGCCTCACCGCGGGTCTGCGGGGACATGACGGCGAGGGCGCTCTGGCGCGACGTCGGATAGACGATCTGCGCGGTGCCGTTGCCCGACACGACGGCGAAGAGCGTGCCGTCGGTGATCTCCTTGAGCGCCGCCGTCGCGGCGACGCCGGCGGCCTGGACCCCGCGCCGGCCCATCGAGCCGGAGGTGTCGATCAGGATGACCTCGGCGGCCGATCCGTCGCCCTGCGGTGCGGTCGCGACCGAGCCCGTGGCCGCGCCGGTGCTCGTGATGCGCACGATGCCGTGCACGTCCGTGCCACCTGCCGGGAGGAACTCGTTCTGGAACACCTCAGCAGTGAAGTCAGCCATTGATCGGGTCCCCTTCCTGTGGCGCCGCGGCGCTCGTCGATGCTGTCGATCCTTGCCCAGCCAGTCGCGCAAGGGCAACCGTGATGTTGTCGCGTCCGCCCTGCTCGTTGGCGAAGTCGACGAGCCCCTGGGCGAGGGCGGCCGGCTCGTCGCCGGCCGCGGTGCGCGTCGTCGTGAGGAGGTCGCGCAGCGCCTCCGCCTCGGAGCAGTAGTTCCAGAGGCCGTCGGAGCAGACGAGGAGCCAACCGGGCGTGTACACCCGCAGGGTGGTCAGGTGAGGGGTCAGGTCCTCGGGAGCGTCAGAGCCGAGCCACCGCGTGATGGAGTGCGCCTGGGGGCCGTTCTCGGCCTCCTCACGCGGGACGCCGCTGCGGATCCGCTCGGCGGCGAACGAGTCGTCATCGCCGAGCTGGAGTGCCGGCTCCTTGGGGTCGTCGGGCAGCCAGTAGACCCGGCTGTCACCGACGTTGCCCGCGACGACCGTGTCCCCCTCGATGACCGCGGCCGCAATGGTGCACGACGGTGGGTTGGGGACCTGCTCGGTGACCGCCGCCTTGACCGCCTCGTTGGCCGCCAGGACCGCGGCCGTCAGCGCTCGCCCGGCCGCGGCCGACCAGGCGTCCGGGGTGCCGACGCCGCGGGGGAGCGGCTGCGCCAGGTCGTCGCGAGCCGCCTGCGCCGCGGCGAGCGAGGCGATGTGCGAGTCGGTGGCCATCGAGACGCCGTCGCAGACGACGATCGCGGCGCGGCGCCCAGCCGTCTCGTCGGCGAAGAGCGCCAGGGCGTCCTCGTTGCGGCTGTGCCGACGGCCGATGTCGCACACGCCGGCGAGCCACGCGGCCGGGGCGTCGGTGAAGTGGTCACGCGGGTCCGGTGGTGGGGTGCCGCAGTGGTCGCAGTAGCCGTCGACGATGTGGCCCTGCCCGCAGGCCTGGCACAGCTCGGCAGGAGGGTCGTCCGTCTCGCTCGGCACGACACCGGTCCACCCGGTGTCGAGCGGTGACTCCTCACCGGCCGGCGCCGTCTGCGGCGTGGCTGTGGCGACGAGGGTGTCGTCGCTCGGCGCCCCCGGGGCGTGGCCCGTCAGGTCGGCGCCGCACGCCTCGCAGAAGCTGGCGCCCGCGTCGTGCGGCGCACCGCAGACCGGGCACGTCAGGGTGCCGGTCGCCGTCGGTCTCGTCATCCGCGTCTCCCCAAT
>NZ_AWQS01000260.1 GCF_000576575.1 Intrasporangium chromatireducens Q5-1 | reverse complement strand
TCGAGTGAGCGCAAACTCCGGTCGCGAACCAGCCTCCGTCAGCTGCCCTGCTTCGACAGGCTCAGCCAGGTGTCGACGACGGTGTCCGGGTTGAGCGAGATGCTCTCGATCCCCTGCTCCATCAGCCACTCGGCGAGGTCCGGGTGGTCACTCGGGCCCTGGCCACAGATGCCGATGTACTTGCCGCGCTCCCGACAGGCCCGGATCGCCGCGCCGAGCATGAACTTCACTGCGTCGTCGCGCTCGTCGAAGCCCGCGGCGACGAGGCTCGAGTCGCGGTCGATGCCGAGCGTCAGCTGGGTCATGTCGTTCGAGCCGATCGAGAAGCCGTCGAAGTGCTCGAGGAACTGGTCGGCGATGACGGCGTTCGAGGGGATCTCGCACATCATCACGACCTGCAGGTCGTTCTCGCCGCGGACGAGCCCGTGGTGGGCGAGCAGGTCGATGACCGCCTTGCCCTCGGTGACCGTGCGGACGAACGGGATCATGATCTTGACGTTCGTCAGACCCATCTCGTCGCGCACGAACTTCAGCGCCTCGCACTCCATCGCGAAGCACTCGGCGAAGTCCTCCGACAGGTAGCGGGACGCGCCGCGGTACCCGAGCATCGGGTTCTCCTCGTGTGGCTCGTACCGTTCGCCGCCCAGCAGGTTCGCGTACTCGTTCGTCTTGAAGTCGGACATCCGCACGATGACCGGCTTGGGCGCGAAGGCCGCCGCGAGCGTCGAGACGCCCTCGGCGACGCGCTTGACGAAGTAGTCACGAGGGGAGTCGTATGCCGCTGTCGCCGCGGTGATCTCCTCCCGCAGGTGCGGCTCGAGGTTGTCGACCTCGAGCAGCGCCTTGGGGTGGATGCCGATCTGGTGGTTGATGATGAACTCGAGGCGGGCGAGGCCGACGCCCTCGTTGGGCAGCCGGCTGAACGCGAAGGCCTGGTCCGGGGTGCCGACGTTCATCATGATCTTGACGGGGATGTCGGGCATCGACTCGAGGGTCGTCGACTCGACGGTGAAGTCGAGGAGCCCGTCGTAGACGTTCCCCGTGTCGCCCTCGGCGCACGAGACGGTGACCTCGGTGCCGTCCCGCAGGCTCCGAGTCGCGGAACCGGTTCCGACGACGGCCGGGATGCCGAGCTCGCGGGCGATGATCGCGGCGTGGCAGGTCCGCCCGCCGCGGTTCGTCACGATGGCCGACGCGCGCTTCATGATCGGCTCCCAGTCGGGGTCGGTCATGTCGGCGACGAGCACCTCGCCCGCCTGGAAGTCGCGCATCTGCTCGACGGAGGTCAGGACCCGCACCGGGCCGGCGCCGATCTTCTGGCCGATGGCACGCCCCTCGACGAGGACGGTGCCCTTCTGGCCGAGGCGGTAGCGCTGTAGCTCGCTGCCCGAGCGTCGGGACTGCACCGTCTCGGGGCGCGCCTGCAGGATGTAGAGCTTGCCGTCTGCGCCGTCCCTGCCCCACTCGATGTCCATCGGGCGGCCGTAGTGCTCCTCGATGGCGAGCGCGTGACGACCGAGCTCGAGCACCTCGTCGTCGGTGAGGCTGAGGACGCTGCGCTGCTCCTCCGGGACGTCGACGAACTCGGTCGTCTTCCCGACCGAGCGGTCGTCGGTGTAGATCATGTGGATCGCCTTGCTGCCGATCCCACGCTTGAGGATCGCCGGGCGGCCGGCCCGTAGCGCCGGCTTGTAGACGTAGAACTCGTCGGGGTTGACGGCGCCCTGGACGACGGCCTCGCCGAGGCCGTAGGACGACGTGATGAAGACGGCGTCCGCGAAGCCGGACTCGGTGTCCATGGTGAACATGACGCCGGAGGAGCCGATGTCGGACCGGACCATCCGCTGGACGCCTGCAGACAGGGCGACGGTCTCGTGCTCGAAGCCGTGGTGCACCCGGTAGGCGATCGCCCGGTCGTTGTAGAGCGAGGCGAAGACCTCGCGGATCGCGGTCAGCACCTGCTCGACGCCGCGGATGTTGAGGAACGTCTCCTGCTGCCCGGCAAACGACGCGTCCGGCAGGTCCTCGGCCGTCGCGCTCGACCGCACCGCCACCGCAACCGACTCGTCACCGCCGGTCAGCTCCTCGTACGCGGTCCGGATGTCCGCCTCGAGGTCCTCCGGGAAGGGCTGCTTGACGACGGCCTCGCGGATCGCCTGGCCGACGGCGGCGAGCCGCTCGACGTCCTCCGTGTCGAGGCCACGCAGCTGGTCGGCGATCTGCTCGGCCAGGCCCGTGTCGCCGATGAACGCCCGATAGGCGTCGGACGTCGTCGCGAACCCGTCGGGCACCCTGACGCCGGCTGAGGAGAGGTTCGAGACCATCTCACCCAGGGAGGCGTTCTTGCCCCCGACGATGTGGATGTCGTCCATCCCCAGCTCGGCAAATGGTATGACGTTGCGGCTCATGGCCTGCTCCTCCGGTGGATCGTCTGCATGATGACGGTGGCGATCTCCTCGACCGACTTCGTCGCGGAGTTGGTCGAGGGCACGTGGTGGGCGCGCAGCAGGGCTTCTGCGCGGCGCAGCTCGTAGGTGCACTGCTCCTTCGAGGCGTAGCGCGAGTTGGGGCGGCGCTCCTGGCGCACCTGCGAGAGCCGCTCCGGTGTCGTGACGATGCCGAAGCAGCGCCGCCGGTGGGCGCGTACCGGCAGCGGCAGCTCCGTGCTCTCGAAGTCGTCCTCGACGAGCGGGTAGTTCGCGACGAAGAGGCCGTGCTGGAGGGCGAGGTACATGCTCGTCGGGGTCTTGCCGCACCGGGAGGGCCCGATGAGGATGACGTCGGCCTTGTCGAGCGCACGGAGGCTCTGGCCGTCGTCGTGCTCGATCGCGTACTCGATCGCCGACATTCGGTGGTTGTAGCGCTTGACGTCACCGAGGCCGTGCAGCCGGGCCGGCACCCGCATCCCGGTCGTGCCGAGCACCGACTCGACGCGCGGCATGTGGATGTCGAAGAAGTCGATGAGCGGGCACCGCGTCCGACGCAGCTCGTCGCGCAGCTCGGTCGGGGCGAGCGTCGAGAACGCGATCGGGGTGACCGGCCCGTCGGCCGCCGCATCGAGCGCCTGGACGACCTTGCGGGCCTCCTCGACCGTCGAGACGAACGGGAAGAGCTGGCGCTCGAACCGCACGTCCGGGAACTGGATGAGCAGGGCGTTGCCGAGCGTCTCGGCGCTGATGCCGGTGCTGTCGGAGACGAAGAAGACCGGCACGATAGGGGGCCCGGCGTGCCTCCGCAGGTGGGATGGCCCCGCCTGGGAGCGGTGCGACGTGGCTTCGTTCATCAGTCCCTCACGACGGGCATGGCAGCAGCCCGCTCCTGCTCAGGTTAGCGACGTCCGAGGCCGCAGGAAGCCGCGGGTCGGGCAGTGTGCCGAACGTCCCACCGATGTCCGGCCGCAGTTCGCGCTCACTCGACGGTTCGCGGCCGCAGTTCGCGCTCACTCGACGGTTCGGAGGGCACCGCGTCGTATGCCGCTGAGCTCGCCGCCGCTCGCGGGTGGCCTCTGCGAGCGCCGGGGTTGGTCGGTCGCCTTGTGAGGTTGGTCGGTCGCCTTATGGGGTTGGTCGGTCGCCCCGTGGGGTTGGTCGGCCGAGGTGGAGGGGGTCGGTCAGCGGGCGGGGAGCAGCTCCCAGTGGAGGCCGTCGCCGTGGGTTCCGTCCGCGAGCACGTCGACGGCGTGCTCACGGCCGTAGGGCTGGAAGCCGAGTGACTCGAGGACCCGGTTGGAGGCCACGTTGTCGGCAGCCGTCTCCGCGACGAGGCGCCGCATGCCGAGGCCCCCTTCCGCGACCGACGTCCGGGCGAAGTCGACGACGAGGCGGGCCGCCTCGCGGGCCACTCCGCGGCCGCGAGCGCTGGGGTTGAGCTGGTAGCCGAGCTCGGCCGTGTCGCCCGTCAGCGGCCCGCCGCGGCTGAAGAGCAGGACGTCACCGAGTGCGGCGTCGCTCGCCGGGTCGGCGATGCACCAGTGGATCGCGACGCCGGTGGCCATCCGCATCCGTCGCGCCAGCAGCGACTCGTCGAACCGGCCGGGGCTCAGCACCGCCGCCGGCGGCATCCAGTGCACCGGGTCGCCGGAGCGGTCCTCGATCGCGTCGCGGTCCGAGTCCTTCCACTCGCGCAGCCGAATCCCGTTGCCGGACAACGGCGGTGGTGTGAACCAGGGCGTCTGGGGTCGCATCTCGTCGCCGGCGCCGAGGCTGCCGCTCCAGCAGTCGAGAGCGGGGCCACTGGGGTCGGCCGGGTCCACATGCGTCTCGGGGATGGTGCCGTGGAAGGTGAACCCGGTCGCCCACGCCACCCGGCGTGAGCCCCAGTTGCCCGCGATGGCCCGCCAGTGGATCCGGCGCAGCGGCTGGCCCCAGAAGCCTTCCCGGAACCCCTGTCCCGCGGCCAGTCGGACGGCCCGAGCCATCACACCCCGCCCGCGGGCGTCGGGATGCAGCCCGAAGCCGACGCTCGCGACACTCGGTGCCGCCCCCGGCCGAAGGTCAAGCGTTCCCCCGAAGCGCGGCCCGGAGGGGTCGACGAACTCGATTGCCCAGTAACGGTTTCCGGCGGGGTCTGACCACTCCTCTCGGATCCGCTCGACGAACGCCGTGGCGTCCTCACGGGTGTAGCCGCGGGGCACGGTCGTCCACCGGAGCGTCTGCGGGTCGGTGCACTGCTCGAGGATCGCATCGATATCGGTGGGGCGGTGCGACCGCAGCGTCACGACGCCGTCGGTCAGGGTGGGCACGACTTCGGTCTGCGGGAGGGGCACCTCCCCAGCCTGCCAGCGCGACGGGCTCAGCGGCATACGGATATCGGGGCAGCGAGGGATGGCAGCCCCGCCGGGGGGGTTATGTCCATATGGACAAGACCCCTTGACGAAGTGGAATGGGCGATGTTTCCATATTTGCGGGCCCGGACCCCGCCCTCCCTGTTCATCGAGGTTGAGGAGCGTCCGGACACATGACACCGAGGATCCGGCAGGTGCGGCCCACGGCGTCGCGAGTTGCGGCGTCCGTGCTGGGGGGATACCACCGCCTGCCGGATCTGCGTTCCCACGAGCGTCCTGGGAGGCCCAGCGAGGGGGGAGGCTGAGCAGGACTCGGCGGCTGCCGCGGT
>NZ_AWQS01000259.1 GCF_000576575.1 Intrasporangium chromatireducens Q5-1 | reverse complement strand
CGGCCGCGGCCGCCGCGACGGCCGCGGCGACCTCGGCGGGGCTGCTCTCCGCGGGTCCGTCGACGTGCTCGCCGGTCCGGGGCTGGTATGACGCTGACCGGGCAATCGCCGTCATGCCGGCGCCCCGGCCGGCTGCGCCACGTCGGCGTGCGCCCGGATCGCGTCGTAGAGCACCTGCAGCGCGTCGGTGAGCAGGTCCTCCTCGATCACCAGCGGCGGCAGCAGTCGGATGACGTTGCCGAACGTGCCGCACACCAGCACCAGCACGCCCTGCTCGTGGCAGGCCTTCGCGACCGCCGCGGCGACCTCGGGGGCCGGCTCCAAGCGGCCGGGCTGCACGAATTCGATCGCGAGCATCGCACCCCGCCCGCGCAACTCGGCGATACCACGGTCCGGGTCAACGAGCGGCGCGAGCGTGGCCCGGACCTGCTGCTCGATCGCCCGGGCGCGGCCCGGAAGGTCCTCGCGCTCCATGACCTCGAAGACGCCGAGGGCCGCCTCGCAGGCGAGCGGGTTGCCGGCGTATGTGCCGCCCAGGCCCCCGGCGCCCACCGCGGCCATGATCTCGGCCCGTCCGGTCACCGCCGACAGCGGCATCCCGCCGGCCAGCGCCTTGGCGGTGCAGACGATGTCCGGCACGAACCCGTCGTGCTCGGAGGCGAACAGCGTCCCGGTCCGGCCCAACCCGGCTTGCACCTCGTCGCCGACCACGATGATCCCGTGCGCCCGCGCCAGGTCCGCGAGCCGTGGCAGGAACCCGGCCGGCGGGACAATGAAGCCGCCCTCACCCTGGATCGGCTCGATCACGACGCACGCGATCTCGTCGGCGCCAACCTCCGCGACCAGATCCTCGAAGGCCTGCAGCGCCTCGTCGACCACTCGCTCCGGAGCGGGCGCGCCCGGCCAGCGCAGCGGCTCGGGGAACGGGGCGCGGTGCACCTGCTCAGTTGGCAGGGGGCCGAAGCCGGTCTTATATGGCTTGTCCTTCGCGGTCATCGCCAGGGTGAACAGGGTCCGGCCGTGGTAGGCGTTGCTGAACACGATCACTCCCGGGCGTCCCGTCGCGGCCCGGGCGATTTTCACCGCGTTCTCGACCGCCTCTGCGCCCGTCGAGAACAGCGCAGTCGTCTTGGTGAAGTCACCGGGTGTGTGCGCGTTGAGCCACTCCGCGACCCGCACGTACGCCTCGTACTGGGTCACCAGGAAGCACGTGTGGGTGAACCGCTCGGCCTGCTCCGTCACCCGGCGCACCACCTCCGGGTGGCTCGCCCCGACGCTCGTCACTGCGATCCCCGAGGCGAGGTCGACGATCCGGTTGCCGTCGACGTCGACGATGATGCCCCCGGCCATCCGGTCCACGAAGACCGGCAGCGTCCTGCCGAGCCCGTCCGGCAGCGCGGCGTCTCGCTGCTCCTGCAGCGCCCGGGACTTCGGCCCGGGGATCGAGGTCTGCAGGTGGCGGGTCTGGGGCACGGCGGCGCCGCTCGTGGTGTCGCTGGTCATGAGGTCACTCCTTCGTCGGGTGGCGACACGCTAAGCGGTGAGCGGCCTCCTCGTCCTCGGATGATTCGTCCCAGTTCTGGGTCACCGTGGATGATGTGTCCATGCCCACCCTGGCTGAGCTGAGTGACGTGCTCGGGGACGACCTGGCCCTCGTCGGCGCCGCGCCACCGGCGGACGCGCCGCTCACCGGCGTGCACGTGAGCGAGCTGCGGGACCCCCGCCCGTACTTGTCCGGCGGTGAGCTGCTCCTCACCACGGGGATGAGCCTGACGATGCAGACCGCGCCACTTCAGGCCTACGCGACGATGCTCGTCGGCCACGGCATCGCCGGGCTGGCCCTTGGTCTCGGACCCGTTCTCTTGGAGGTGCCGGAGGTGCTGGTCCGTGTCTGCGACGAGGCCGGCCTGCCACTCTACGTGGTGCCGGAACCGACACCGTTCCAGCTCGTCGCCCGCCGCTACTGGGAGCTGCTCGCCGCCGAGGGGCGTGCCGACCTGGACGTCGCGCTCGGCGCACAGCGTGACCTGGTGCGAGCGGCCAGCGACCGCAACCCGGTCACCGCCGTCGTGCGTGTCCTGGCCTCAGCGTTGGATGGCTGGGCCGCGCACCTGGACCCGGACGGCGCCGTCGCCGCGGTGTGGCCGCGCACCAGCCGGTCGAGCGCCACCCAGGTCAGCGCCGAGGTGCGGCGCCTGCGAGCCGTCGGCCCACATGCCTCCGCGACGTTCCCCTTCGGCGAGATGGACGTCGCCGTGCAGCCGCTCTCCCGCGCCGGGCGCCTGCGCGGGTTCCTGGCGACCGCCGAGAGAAGGCCCGGTACCGCCCGCAACCGGCAGTTGCTCGTCACCGCGACCTCGCTGCTCGCCCTGGCCGTGGAGCTGCGCCACGCCGGGGTCCTGCGCCGCCGGGCCGAGCGGGAAGCAGTTGCCGCGCTGCTCTTGACTGGTCGCGTCGCCGCCGCCCGCGAGCTGGCGGCGGCCCTGTCGCTCGACCCTCCACCGAGCTCGGCCCGGCTCGTCCTCACCGGGCCGATCGGGCGGGATGCCGCCGATGAGCTCCTCGATGAGTGCGAGCGTCACCATCTCGACGTGTGGGGGCACTGGACCGCTGATCAGCTTCGGCTCCTCGCGGCCCCTGATGTCATACCGCACCTGCCCACGCGGCGAACCGGCAGCGAAGCCTCGATCGCCTCGCCGACCGTGTCGCTAAGCGCCGCGATGGGACCGGCCTTGGCGACCACCCTTCGGGGCGCCGAGCGCATCCTCGCCGGACTCGAGGTCGGCGCTCACCTTGACCTGCAGGCCAGCCAGTCCCCGCTCGACCAGGGCCGCCGCGGCTGGCTCGCGCTGCAGGCCCTGGGCCGTCCAGAACTCGAGGCCGCCGCCGCGGCGTACTTACGCCACCACGGCAGCTGGGAACGCGCGGCGAAGGAGCTGGACTGCCACCGCAACACCCTCCGACACCGCATCGCGACGATCCACCAGCAGAGTGGGCTCGACCTGGATGACCCAACCAGCGCGGCCGGTCTCTGGCTTGCTCGCTTGGAACTGTGCGGATCCGAGTGAGGGACTGCGGCTACTTTGTCGGCCGTTGAGGACTGAATCTGGCGCCAGTGCTTGACACCGCGCCACCCTCCCCGGATGCTGTCGCAATACAACCGTTTCCCCACACTAAACTCTTGGGAGATGACAATGAAGTCCCGCTCACTCGCTTTCGTGGGAACCCTCGCCGCTCTGGCGCTCGCATCCGGATGCGCCGCTCCCGCCGAGACGGCGCCCGCCGGGTCCGGCGGGTCCGGCGCTCCAAGCGCGCAGGTCACGGCTGTCGCCAAAGATGACGCCATCGCGGCCATGCTTCCCGCCGACATCAAGAGCGCGGGGAAGGTCCGCGTCGCCTCCGGGGTCAGCTTCCCCCCGATGGAGTTCTTCGGGCCGGACAACAAGACGGTCCTCGGCTTCGACGCCGACCTCGGTGCGGCGCTAGGCCAGGTCCTCGGCGTGACGTTCGAGTTCCAGAACACCAACTTCGACGGCATCATCGGTGGCCTCGACGCCGGCCGCTACGATCTCGGCCTGACCAGCATGAACGACAAGAAGTCGCGTCACGACCGCGTCGACTTCATCGACTACCTCAACTCGGGGACCACGGCCATGGTCAAGAAGGGCAATCCCAAGGGCGTCAAGGAGCGGCTCGACCTCTGCGGTCTCAACGTCGCCGTCGAGAAGAGCACCGCCGGCGACTTCACCATCGACGCCGTCAACAAGGAGTGTCCGGGAGCGGGCAAGCCGGCCGCGACCAAGCTGCCGTTCCCTGACCAGGCGAGCGCCGTGCAGGCCCTGCAGTCCGGCCGTGCCGACGCCGTGGTCACCCTCGACCTCTCCCTCGCCTACGACGTGAAGCAGAACCCGAACGCCTTCGAGCTCGCGCTCAAGCCGTTTGACGCCATGCCGGTCGGGATTCCCGTGCCGAAGAAGAGCACGGAGCTTCGGGATGCCGTCCAGGCCGCGCTGAAGAAGCTGCAGGAGACGGGGGTTTACGACCAGCTCCTGGCGAAGTGGAGCCTGCAGGACCAGGCCCTCCCGGGGGCACCGCTCAACCAAGGTAAGTGACCCAGATGGCAGCAGATGCTGCGGCCGGCCGGGCCGGCGTCCACGCGGACGAGCCGATCGTCAGGCTGCGACACCCGGGGCGATGGGTGGCCGCGGCGGTCCTGACGGTGCTCCTCGCCATGTTCGTCAACTTCGTCGCGACGACCGAGCAGCTGCGCCTCGACCTCGTGGTGGGCTACCTGTTCGAACGGTCCATCATGATCGGCCTGCTCGTGACGATCCAGGTCACCGTCCTCGCCATGTTGGTCGGCGTAGCGCTCGGCACAGTCCTGGCCATCATGCGGCTCTCGGACAACCCGCTGCTCCGCGGCGTCGCGGGCACGTACGTCTGGCTGTTCCGCGGCACCCCGATCCTCGTTCAGTTACTCGTCTGGTTCTTCCTCGGCACGGTGCTGCCCAACCTCAGCCTCGGTGTCCCCTTCGGTCCGGAGTTGCTCAGCGTCTCGACCAACACCGTCATCACCCAGTTCGTCGCGGCGATCCTCGGACTCGGTCTCAACGAGGCCGCCTACATGGCCGAGATCGTCCGGGCCGGGATCGGCTCGGTCGATCACGGACAGACCGAAGCGGCGCAAGCCCTGAGCATGAGCCCCGCGCTGACCTACCGACGGATCGTTCTGCCACAGGCGGCCCGCGTGATCGTGCCACCCACGGCCAACGAGGTCATCTCCATGCTCAAGCTCACCTCGTTGTGCCTCGTGATCGGCCTGCCCGAGCTGCTCACGACAGCACAGCTGATCTATGGACGGAACTTCCAACAGATCCCCCTGCTCATCGTCGCGAGCGTCTGGTACATCGTCCTGACCACGCTGCTGACCTTCGTGCAGAACCGTATCGAGCGCCGGACGTCTCGAGGCGTGCTCGGCGCCTCCCACCGGCGATCTCGCTTCGCGATCGGAGGCCGCTGATGGGTAGCCAGAGCCCGCTCCACGTTGTTCCCGCCGCTTCGACGACCGTCCCCATGGTCGAGGCCCGGGGGGTGCGCAAGTCCTTCGGCGACCT
>NZ_AWQS01000258.1 GCF_000576575.1 Intrasporangium chromatireducens Q5-1 | reverse complement strand
ACGAGGGGCCACCAACCGTCGAGGGGCCACCCGTCCGGATGGGCCCACGTGGGCTGGCGGCACTCTGGTGCGGCTGGCCGGTGGCGCGACTACGGCAGGCCGGGCTCCTCTCGGGAGGTCACCCCGAGGACGACTGCACGCTCGACGCGATCTTCACCGGGTCGCCATACATGACCGACTACTTCTGAGCGCACCTGCGCCGGCGCCGGCCGAGCCTGCTCGGGCGACGGGCAACCACCTCAGCCCGAGGCGTCGGCTCGCGACCTGCCGACGGCGGGGATGACGAGCAGCGCGACCGCGGCCATGGCACCGACGGCGAGCAGGGAGTGCAGCACCCCGACATGGTCACCGAGGAAACCGAGCAGTGGCGGGCCGCCGAGGAACGCGCCATACCCAATGGTCGAGACGACGCTCATCCGGGCCGCTGCGCGACCGGGGTCGTCCGCGGCAGCGCTCATCCCGACCGGGAAACCGAGGCTCGCGCCGACGCCCCAGATCGCGGCGCCGACGAAGGCGAGGACCGGCCCGCCGAAGACCACGAGCAGGCAGCCCGCAACCGCGGAAAGGAAGAGGATCCGCAGCACGGGCACCCGGCCGTGGGTGTCGAGCAGCCGCGTCCCGAGGACCCGCCCCAAGGTCATGAAGGTGAGGAACACGGCGAACCCGAGGACGCCTGCCCAGCGAGGCAGGTGGTAGCCGTCCGAGAAGGCGACGGCGACCCAGTCGTTCGCAGTGCCCTCGGTGAACGCGGCTGCGAGGACGACGACGCCGATGAGCAGGGTCCGTGGTTCGCGCCAGGCCGCGCCGATGCCCGCTGAGCCGGTTCGAGGCGAGTCAGTGTCCTTTCGATCGTGGAGATCGTGCTCTCGATCGGGGTGCTCGGCGGTCCGCGGCAGGAAGGAGCGCAGGAACCACGGTGTGACCGCCCCGAGGAGGAGGGCGACACCAGCGAGGTGAACGCCCACCGGGACGTGCAGGCCCGACAGCAATGCCCCGAGCAGGGCCGAGAGCACGGTTCCCCCGCTGAACATCGCGTGGAAGTGCGGCATGACAGACCGGGCCAGCAGCCGCTCGACCGAGGCGCCCTCGAGGTTGATGCCGACGTCGAAGACGCCGACCCCGAGGCCGGTCACGAACAACGCGGCCATCACGACCGGCCGGCTGCCCAGGACGGAGACCCCAGCGCCGACGAGGAGCAGGCCCGCGGCCTGGACCAGCCCCGCCCCGAGGACGGCCCGGGCAGCGCCGAAGCGGTGGACGAGCCAGCCGGACAGCGGCAGGCCGACGACGGACCCAGCCGACAGGGCGAGGAGGGTGACGCCGAGCTGCCCGGCGCTGAGGTCGAGCGCGTGCTTGATGTCGGGCACGCGCGACGCGAAGCCGGCAAAGGCCGCGCCTGCCAGGGCGAAGGCGGTCAGGACGGCGTTCCGCGCGAGGGCCACCCGCGGAGGGTGCGCCGCAGCGGCATGTCGCGGGACCACGGCACCTACCTCACGCGGGACGAGAAACAGGGACACCCCACGTACCTGGAAGAGCTCTCCTACCCTTGCTGCATTCCTGCCCTGGGGGAGTTCGGAGAGGTACCACCACGTGGGGTGCCGGGCGCCAGTGTATGCGCTCGGGCCCCGGCCGCACGAATCCATCCGCGGGTGTGCGGCCCGGACGTGGGTACATGGGATCTGACCTGCGTGCTCACCAGGTGTTGCCGAGTCGCGCGGTCGCGGACAGGATCGAGAGCAGGAGGCGTCGGCCCCGACCAGCCGGCGCCAGTTGGCCCGATGGCAGACCCGGCCGCGGGCCAGACGAAAGGGGCACCCATGTCGACGTCAACGGGGCACCATGCAGCACCCGCCGACAATCCAACCCGCGGCCGATGGTGGATCGTCGTCGGCGCTCTCCTTCTCCAGCTGTCGATCGGCGGCGTGTACGCCTGGAGCGTCTTCAACACGGCGCTGAAGAAGGACACCGCCATGGGCCTCAGCAACGCCCAGGCCTCCCTGCCGTTCACGGTGACGATCGGGATGATCTTCATCGGCAGCTACCTGGGCGGCCGCATCCAGGACCGCCGGGGGCCACGGCCCGTCGCGCTCGTCGGCGGGTTCGTCTACGCCGTCGGCTGCATCATCGCGTCGTTCGCCCGTGAGCCGAGCCAGCTGTGGATCCTGATCCTCGGCTACGGCGTCATCAGCGGTTTCGGCCTCGGCTTCGCCTACATCGTGCCGATCGCCATGCTGCAGAAGTGGTTCCC
Source organism: Intrasporangium chromatireducens Q5-1 (assembly GCF_000576575.1). Lineage (GTDB taxonomy): Bacteria > Actinomycetota > Actinomycetes > Actinomycetales > Dermatophilaceae > Intrasporangium_A > Intrasporangium_A chromatireducens. The sequence goes on along the minus strand of NZ_AWQS01000258.1, from coordinate 2,870 downwards.
CGACAAGCGCGGCCTCATCACCGGACTGGCCGTCGCCGGGTTCGGCTTCGGTGCCGTCGTCACCGCTCCGGTGGCGCGTTGGCTCATCGACAAGAACCCGGCGGAACCGAACTGGGCGTTCCTGCCGCTCGGGATCGGCTATCTCGTCCTCGCGGTCGCGGGCGCCTCGGTCTTCCGCAACCCGCCTGAGGGGTATGCCGTCCCCGGCTGGGTTCCCGCCACGACCGGCCGGACACGCGACAGCGCCAAGCAGTACACCGAGAAGGAGGCCCTGCGCACGCCGCAGTGGTACCTGCTCACTGCGGTCCTGACGCTCAACGTCACGGTCGGCATCGCCCTCATCGGTCAGGCGAACTCCACCGCCATCGACGTCGCGGGATACTCGGCAACGGCTGCGGCGTCGGTCGTGGGAGCGTTCGCGCTCTTCAACGGAGGCGGCCGGATCTTCTGGGCGTGGGTGTCGGGCTTCACGGGCCGGATGACCGCCTTCGCCCTCATGCTCGGCCTGCAGGGAGTCTGCCTGCTGCTCGTGCCGCATGCCGGCAACTCGGCGCTGTTCTTCATCCTCGGCGCGATCGTCTACCTCTGCTACGGCGGCGGGTTCGGCACGATGCCGGCGACCGCGGGCGACTTCTTCGGCGTCCGGCACGCCGGGGCGATCTACGGGCTGATGATCCTCGGCTGGAGCCTCGGCGGGATCATCGGGCCGCCGATCATCGCCGCGCTCATCGGGCCGGACAAGAACTACGTGCTGGGATACACGGTCATGGGGATCATCGCCCTCGTCGCGATCATCCTGCCGATCATCACGAAGATGCCTGCGCCCCAGCAGGAGGGCAGGGTGAGCCCGGAGGTGGGCCAGCCCGCCGTTGACCTCGACTGACCCCCGCAACACGCCGGGCAGTCGCCAACTGGTGACGGAAATACCCGTCGTGCGTTGACTGCTGCTCGGTGTGTTGCCGCGTGGAGGACTCCCGAGGGTGCTACTTGACGGAGCCGCTCATCAGGCCGCCGACGAAGTACTTGCCGAGGATGACGTAGACGAGCAGGGTCGGCAGCGACGCGAGCAGGACCCCGGCCATGATCGAGGGGTAGTCCGGGTTCTGCCCGCCGGCGAGCTCGTTCAGCACGTAGGTGACCGGGCCGTTGTTGCGGTTGGTCAGGAACAGGGCGAACAGGAAGTCGTTCCACGCCGACGTGAACTGCCAGATCATCGCGACAACGAACGCGGGTGCGGAGATCGGCAGCACGATCGACGCGAAGGTCCGCAGCGTGCCGGCTCCGTCGACCTTGGCCGCCTCGAGGATCTCGGTCGGTACGGCCGTCGCGTAGTAGTTGCGGAAGATCAGCGCGCAGATCGGGATGCCGTAGATGACGTGCACGATGATGAGCTTCCAGATGCCGTCGAACCACGACATGCCCGGCATGGACTGGATCTGGATCAGCATGCCCTGCAACGGGATCAGGATCGCCTGGTAGGGGATGAACATCCCGAACAGGAACAGCGTGAAGACGAGCGTTGCCCCGCGGAAGCGCCACTTGGCGAAGACGAACCCGTTGAGCGAGCCGAGCATCGCCGACAGGACGGCGACCGACACGGCGAGCACGACGGAGCGCCACAGCGGCGGCGCCAGCGCAGACCAGGCGGCCTTCCACCCCGCCACCGACCACAGCGACGGCAGCGTCCACGCCTCGCGGGCGTTGACCTGCCCGCTGGTCTTGAAGCTCGTGACGAGCAGGACGTAGAGCGGGATGAAGATGAGGATGACGAAGGCGAGGAGCAGCGCGTAGCGCAGCGTGCGCCCGGCAACGGTCCCCTCGGTGCCCGGGGCGCGTCCGGTCGTCTTCCGCTTCGGGATGACCTCGGCGACGGGGACCGGCTCGGTGGTCGTGGCGGTCATCCGCGCATCCCCTTCTCGGTCTTGTTGGTGTACATCAGGTACGGGATGACGATGAGGGCGACGAGGACGAGCAGGATCGTCGCGTTGACGGCAGCAGCCGTCGGGTCGCCCTGCTGGAACAGCTGGGTCCACATCATCGTCGAGGGCACCGACGCCTTGTAGGAGTTCTGCCCGGCGATCGCATAGATGAGGTCGAACATCTTCATCGACATGTGGCCGATGATGATGAGCGCCGACAGCGCGATCGGCGACAGCTGCGGGAAGAGCACGTGCCGGTAGATCTTCCACTCCGAGGCACCGTCGATGCGGGCCGCCTCACGCTGGTCCTCGCTGATCCCGCGGAAGCCCGCCAGGAAGAGCGCCATGACATAGCCGGACAGCTGCCAGATGGCGGGGATCGCCATGGCGGCCATCGAGAAGCTGTTCGGCGACTGCCACCAGCCGGACTGGAACCGCTCGAGGCCCAGCATCGCGAGGAGCTGGTTGAGGCCCGAGGCCTGGTCGCCCTTGCCGGGGGCGAGCAGCCAGCGCCAGACGATGCCGGCCGCGATGAACGAGATCGCCATCGGCAGCAGGTAGATCGAGCGGAAGACCCCCTCGGCGGTGACGCCCTTCTCGAGCAGGATCGCCCAGAGCAGCCCGAAGAGCATCGTGCCGGCGACGAACACGACGGTCAGGACGAGCAGGTTGAACAACGCGTGCTGGTAGTCCGGCGACCCGAGCAGCTGCGAGTAGTTCGAGACGCCGCCGTCGTGCAGCACCCGCTTGGTCGCCCGGGTCGTCACGCGGTCGAACGACGTCGAGACGTTCTTGAAGATGAACCAGTAGACGAAGATCCCGACCAGGATGATCGACGGGAGGACGAACAGGAAGCCGACGAGTCCATCGCGACTCTTGCGCATGACCCCTCCTTCGCGGGTGGTCACCACCCGCCTGAGGACGTATGCCGCTGAGCTGGCTCAGCGGCAT
>NZ_AWQS01000257.1 GCF_000576575.1 Intrasporangium chromatireducens Q5-1 | reverse complement strand
CTCGAGGCGGGCGAGCCGGCGGGCGCCGGCGTGCTCCGCATCGTCCTCGGCGTCCGGCCCGGCCTCGGCGCCGACGACATCAGCGCCATCGCCACCCGGGTGGGCGAGCGGATTGCGAGCGACGGAGAAACCCGTGCGAGGATCGACGCGCTGGCCTTCGCGCTCGAGTCCGCCGACTAGCCGCACCTGACCGCGGCACGGTCCCGAACCGGGCACGGGTAGGACGAGACACCGGGCGCCGGGTCCGGAGACGAACGACGAGGAGGTGCCCGTGAGCGGACCGCTCGGCCTCATGGTGGATCCGGCCCTCGACGCGCAACGGCGGCACGACCTGCGCCGGATGCGGATGGTCGCGACGGGGCTGCTCGTGCTCGCGGCGATCGTCTACCTGCTCACGCGCGGGCAGGAGCAGGGTCTCGTCGGCTTCGTCAACGCGGGGGCCGAGGCCTCCATGGTCGGCGCCTGCGCGGACTGGTTCGCCGTCACGGCGCTCTTCCGGCGCCCCTTGGGCCTGCCCATCCCGCACACCGCGCTCATCCCGCGCAAGAAGGAGATGATCGGCCGCAGTCTCGAGGAGTTCGTGTCCGAGAACTTCATGCGTGAGGACGTGATCCGGGACCGGGTGCTCGACGCGGAGCCGACCCGCCGGATCGCCGAGTGGGCGAGCCAGCCCGGGCACGCCAAGCGTCTTGTCGACGAGGTCGCCAGCGTCACGGCCCATGCCCTGCAGCGCATCCCCGACGCCGACGTCCAGGCCGTGATCGAGCAGGCGGTCCTGCCGCGGCTCAAGCGCGAGCCGGTCAGCGCGCTCGCCGGCGGCCTGCTCGACCAGGTCGTGCGCGACGACGCGCACCGCGGCCTCGTCGACCTCACGCTCGACGAGGGTCGGGCCTGGCTCGTCGACAACGAGGACCTGTTCGAGTCGCTCATCGTGCAACGGGCCCCCATCTGGGTGCCGGCGGCCGTCAACGACCTCGTGGCCCGCCGGATCCACACCGAGGCGCTCAAGTGGCTCGCCGACATCCGGTCCGACCCGCACCACTCGGTCCGGATCGCGCTCGACAAGCTGCTCACCGACCTCGCCGACAACCTCCAGCACGACCCCGTCACCCAGGAGAAGGCCGAGCGGCTCAAGGAGCGGCTCCTGTCACACCCCCAGGTCTCCGCCACGGCGATGTCGCTGTGGGTGTCCTTCCGGGGTGTCGCGGTGGCCGCCCTCGAGGACGCCGACGGGCCGGTGCGGGCCCGCGGGGCGCGCGAGGTCGTGGCCCTGTCCGCCCGCCTGCTCGCCGACCGCGAGCTGCGCGACCGGTTCGACGCCCGGATCTGCGACACCGTCGTGTATGCCGTCGACCGCTACGGGCGAGAGCTGACCCAGGTCATCAGCCACACCATCGAGCGGTGGGACGGCAAGGAGACCGCCGAGCGGGTCGAGCTGCAGGTCGGCCGCGACCTGCAGTTCATCCGCATCAACGGCACGCTGGTCGGCGGCCTCATCGGAATGCTCATCCACGCCTTCTCGCTGCTGATCCCCTGAGCGGGCCACCCGCGGCTCCCGCGTACTGTGGATGCGGTCCGAGCACCCGAGTGAGAGGACAGGACATGAGAGCACGCGAGGTGGTGCTGCGGTCACGGCCGGTCGGCTGGCCCACACCGTCCGACTTCGAGCTGGTCGAGCGGGAGCTGCCCGAGCTCGAGGACGGCCAGGTGCTCGTCCGCAACGTGGTGATGTCGGTCGACCCCTACATGCGGGGCCGGATGAGCGACGCCAAGTCCTACGCGGCGCCCTACGAGCTCGACAAGGCGATGCTCGGCGGTGCCGTCGGCGTCGTCGAGCAGTCGCGGGCCGAGGGCTTCGAGCCCGGCGACCACGTCCTGCACGGGCTCGGCTGGCGCGACCTCGCCGTCGTCGAGGCCCGGTCGGCGAAGGTCGTCGACAGGACCGGCGCCCCGGCCTCCGCCTACCTCGGCGTGCTCGGCATGACCGGCCTCACGGCCTATGTGGGGCTGACCCGCATCGGCGCCCTTGCCCCCGGTGACATCGTCTTCGTCTCGGGCGCTGCCGGTGCGGTGGGCGGCGTGGCGGGCCAGCTCGCGAAGGCCCTCGGCGCCGCACGAGTCGTCGGCAGCGCCGGCTCGGACGACAAGGTCGCCTACGTGCGGGATGAGCTCGGCTTCGACGCGGCGTTCAACTACCACGATGGCAAGGTGAGCCGGCTGCTGCGTGACGCGGCGCCCGACGGCATCGACGTCTACTTCGACAACGTCGGCGGCGAGCACCTCGAGGCGGCCATCGGGGCGCTGCGGCTGCACGGACGGGTCGTGATCTGTGGCGCGATCTCCGCCTACAACGCGACCGAGCCGCAGCCCGGCCCGAAGAACCTCGCGCGCCTCATCCAGACCCGCGGGCGGATCGAGGGCTTCCTCGTGGGGGACCACCAGGACCTCGCGGCGGAGTACTGGGGCCGGGCCACCGGGTGGCTCGCCGACGGCTCACTGAGGTCTCGGGAGACGTTCGTCGACGGCCTCGACCACGCTGTCGACGCGTTCCTCGGGCTGCTGCACGGCGAGAACATCGGCAAGATGCTCGTCCGGCTCTGACCGCCCACTGGCACCACCGCCCTCCTCGAACGGACCGTTCGATGTCCAACACGGTGGCATACCGACCAGTTCGGCCCCGAGCGGTCCGTTCGCGAGTGTCAGGTGGTGGAGGAGAGCAGTGCCTTGACCTTGTCGGGCGGCAGCAGGTCGTGGCGCAGCGGCTCCCGGGTGAACGACCCCGTGCCGTGCGAGACGGACCGCAGGTCGATCGGATAGCGCGACAGCTCCGAGGAGGGCACCTCGGCCCGCACGATGGTCCAGCCCTGCTCCTCGGCCGGTTCCGTGCCGACCACCTGGCCGCGCCGGCCGCGCAGGTCGGACATGACCGACCCGAGGTACTCGTCGGCCGTCGTGATCGCGACACTGTCGATCGGCTCGAGCAGCGCCATCGTCGACTCGTTCGCGGCCTCCTTGAGGGCGAGTGCCGCGGCGGTCTGGAAGGCGACGTCGGAGGAGTCGACCGAGTGGGCCTTGCCGTCGACGAGGGTGACCCGCACGTCGACGACGGGGTGGCCGGTGAGCAGGCCCTTCTCGAGCTGCGCGCGGGCGCCCTTCTCGACGGAGGGGATGAACTGCCGCGGGACGGCACCGCCGACGACCTTGTCGACGAACTCGAACCCGGCGCCGCGGGGGAGGGGCTCGACCTCGATCTGGCACACGGCGTACTGGCCGTGGCCACCCGACTGCTTGACGTGTCGCCCCTGCACCGACACCTTGCGCACGAACGTCTCGCGCAGGGCGGTCCGGTGCGGCTCCGCCGTCACGGTGACGCCGTAGCGGTCGGCGAGCTGGCCGATGAGGTCGTCGAGGTGCGCCTGCCCCATCGTCCACAGCACCATCTGGTCGGTGTCGGCCGCGTGCTCCATCCGGACGGTGACGTCCTCGGCCGCGATCCGCTGCAGCGCGGCGGCGAGCTTGTCCTCGTCGGACTTCGTCGCAGGCCGGATGGCGACCGGCAGCTGCGGCTCCGGCAGCAGCCACGGTGCCACGACGGCCGGCCGGTCCGTGGACGACAGGGTGTCGGACGTCTCGGCCCGGGTCAGCTTCGAGACGAGGACGATGTCGCCCGCGATGCCGTGGGAGATCGGCCGGTGGCCGTCGACGAGCGGGCTCGCCAGGGGGCCGACCCGCTCGTCCTCGTCGTGGGCGTCGTGGCCCTCGACGTCGTGGCCGACGAAGTCACCCATGTGCCCCGAGACGTGGACGCTCTGGTCCACCTCGAGGCGGCCGGAGAAGACCCTGACCAGGGACAGCCGCCCGACGTAGGGATCGGTCGAGGTCTTGATCACCTGGGCGACCAGGGGCGCGTCGACGTCACAGGCGACGTCCTTGACGGGGGCGCCTGCCGGCGTGTGCACCGGCGGCAGCCAGGAGACGGTCGGGTCGGGGAAGGCGTTCTCGATGATGCTGAGCAGCTCGGCGATGCCCACGTCACGGCGCGGCGCGACCGGCACGATGGGAAAGAAGGTGCCGCGGTTGATCGCGGTGCGCAGGTCGGCGATGAGCGTGTCCGTGTCGAGCTGCTCGCCCTCGAGGTAGCGGTCGAGCAGTGACGCGTCCTCGGACTCCTCGATGATCGACTCGATGAGCGCGCCACGGGCGTCCGCGTGCTCCTCGGCGGCGCCGGTGAGCAGCCCGGTGATCGAGCTGACGTCGCCGTCCTGCAGGACGGGCCAGTGGGTGGCCTGCGCGTCGCCGAAGATCCGGCGGCAGGTCCCGACCGTCTGCGCGAAGTCGGCCCGCGGCTGGTCGAGATGGGTCACGACGACGGCGCGGGGCATCCCCACCGAGGCGCACTCGCGCCAGAGGAGCGAGACCGGCCGGTCGATCTCGTCCGCGGCCGAGATGACGAAGACTGCCGCGTCGGCGGCCCGCAGCCCGGCCCGGAGCTCGCCGATGAAGTCCGGGAACCCGGGGGTGTCGATGAGGTTGACCGTCACGCCGTTGCTCTCGAGCGCCGCGGTCGTCAGCGACGTGGAGCGCTCGTGCTCGCCCTCCCGCGGACGGTGCCCGGGGATCCGCGCGGCCACGAGATGGTCGAACAGCGTGGTCTTGCCGGCGCCGCCCGGTCCGACGAGGACGACGTTGCGGATGTCCTGCGGCGTGGTGGGGTCCGGAGCCGCAGGAAGGTCTTGTCTGCCGGTGGGTCGCGCCATGACCCCACCCTTCCCCTCTTCTCCCGCCCGGACAAGGTTTTGCGTGCACGTGTGCTGTTCAGCACGAGAAACGCGGATGACCGGTGTCGGTGGGGGGTGGGACCCTGTGCGGATGGACCTGCGCCCCTACCGACACGTGCTGGGCGTCCGCGAGCTGCGGCGCATCCTCGTGCTCGGCTTCTTCATCCGGGTCCCCATGTGGGCCGGCGGGGTCCTCCTGACGCTGCACGTCGTCGCGCACCTCGACCGCACCTACGGCCAGGCCGGCCTCGTCACGGCCGCGGCCACCGTCGCCGTGGCGATCTCCGGACCGTGGCGAGGGCGTCTGCTCGACCGGATCGGGTTGCGCCGCACCGTGGGCCCGTCGCTCGTCGTGCAGGCCGTCT
>NZ_AWQS01000256.1 GCF_000576575.1 Intrasporangium chromatireducens Q5-1 | reverse complement strand
GACCCCGAGCGACTCCACCCGGCCGAGTCTGGCACGCTGGACCCATGGGACGGGTCACGGTGCGACGCAAGGTGCGGTCCATCGACGTGGAGGCCGGGACCGAGCACGTGCGGCCGGACACGCTCACGGTCGAGGAGCCACTCGAGATCCGGGTCGGGGGACGGCCGCTCACGGTGACGATGCGCACTCCGGGGCACGACATCGAGCTGGTGCACGGCTTCCTCGTGTCGGAGGGCATCATCCGGTCGCTCGACGACATCATGGTCGCGCGCTACTGCGAGGGCGCGGTCGTCTCGGACGAGACGGGCCACGAGCAGAACACCTACAACGTCATCGATGTCACGCTCGCCCCTGGCGTGGCGGGCCCGGCCGAGGAGCTGACTCGCAACTTCTTCACATCGTCGGCGTGCGGAGTGTGCGGCAAGGCGAGCATCGAGCAGCTGCGCGCCGAGACGACGTGGCAGGTGCGGGACGACCCGCTGCGGGTGAACGCGGCCGTGGTGGCCGGACTGCCGGACCTGCTGCGTGACGAGCAGCGGTCCTTCGCCAAGACCGGCGGGCTGCACGCCGCGGGACTCTTCACCGCGGAGGGCGAGGCGCTCGTCGTGCGCGAGGACGTCGGGCGGCACAACGCCGTCGACAAGGTGGTCGGCTGGGCGCTGCTCGAGGCGAAGCTGCCCGTGACCGGGACGGTCCTGATGGTGTCGGGACGCGCCTCCTTCGAGCTGACCCAGAAGTCACTCATGGCCGGGATCCCTTGCCTTGCAGCGGTTTCCGCACCGTCGTCCCTCGCCGTCGAGGCCGCTGACGACGCGGGGATGACGCTCATCGGCTTCGTGCGCGGTGGGCGCCTCAACGTCTACGCCGGCCACGATCGCGTGACCACCGGCTGACCGCCCCTGATCGCACGACCCGAGGAGGACTGCATGGCCATCTACGCGATCCACTACACCTACCCCGATGACACCACCGAGATGATGAAGGTCCGGCCGGAGCACCGGGAGTGGCTCTCGGCGCAGCACGGGCTGCTCGTCGCCGGCATGTACCAGGGCAGCCATGACGAGGTTTCCGAGGGTGAGCCCACCGAGGAGGAGCCCGCCAACGGCGCCCTCATCGTCTTCGAGGGCGAGTCGATCGACGACGTCATCTCGACCTTTGACGGCGACCCCTACTGGCAGAACGGCTTCATCCTGCGCAGGGTCGTCCGAGAGTGGAACCCGCCGCTCGGCCCCTGGGTCGCCGACGCCACCCAGTCGCTGGGCTGAGCCGCTGCTCCTGGGTCAGCCCTGGGTCGGCCCTGGGTCAGCCCTGGGGCAGCCGCTTGTGGATGTCCTCGCTCATTCGCACCACCGAGAGGAAGAACTCGAGCGACATCCGGGCGAGGGCCAGGTAGATGAGGAAGACGAAGCCGCCACCGACCAGGACGAGCAGTCCGAAGCCGGTCGACGCCGCCAGCGCGACGACGGTGTAGAACAACCAGGCCAGCCCGAGGAAGATCGTCACGAGGATGTAGACGATACGAACGAGCTGCGGCGTCACGAAGTGGGTGAAGCTGAAGTCGAACAGGGCGGACAGGAACCCTGTCCGTCCATCGGCCGGACCGGTGGGCGCTGGATGGCCCCCTGAGCCGGCAGCTCCATAGCTGAACGGGGTTGCCTGCTGCGCATAGCCGCTGGCCGGCGACCCATAGCCGGCATAGGGCTGCGAGTAGCCGCCCGAGGGCTGCCCGATGCCTCCGTGTGGCGCCGGCGGGGGCGGCGGGACGGGTGTGGTCGCGTCGTTCACCGGCGGGATCGGCGTCGTCGCCTCACCCTCACGCGGCGGCGTTCCCGATGTGCCGAAGGCGCCCTGCTCCGGCGGATACTCGTGCGACATCGCTACTCCCTCGACTCGGCTCGCCCCGCAGGGGCCCTGTGGCCGTCAGCCTACGGGCGGGAACGCGTGCTGGTCCGGAACCTCCCGCAAGGAGCCCCAACGCTCCGGGGAGGAAGGGGAGGGGCTCCTTGTCGACAAGCCCTGACGACGCCGAGTGGGGTTCGGCTTCCTTGTCGCGCAGTGCTATCGGGCCGCCGACCGGGGGGAGGTGTCGGCGTTGCCCTCAGACTAGGATTCCGCGCTGGAGCGCAAGGACGATCCCGGACAATGTGGCACAAGTCACATCAACCTCACTGATCCGGCAAATCGTTCAATTGCCAACAAGATTCATGAGGGTCTGCGGATCACTCAGAGGAGGCGGACGGAGACCTCGTCGCCCGCACGGAACTGGTCCACGCCCTCGGGGACCTCGATGAAGGCGTTCGCGCCGGCGAGTGCCCGCAGGTGCACGCCGGGCGCCGGGGAGACGGTCCCGTCGGGTCGGACCACCGCGGAGACGAACTGCACGCGCCCGAGCCGGGTGCGCCGGCTGGGGCCGATGTATGTCGCTGAGCTCGCTTCGCGAGGCGGGTTTCCGTGCCGCTCGTCGAGGGCCGGACGCAACAGCATGGTGAATGAGACGTAGGCCCCCACCGGAGTTCCCGGGAGGCACACCACTGGGGTCTGACCGAGGCGTCCGGTGCCCTGCGGACCGCCCGGCTGCATTGCCAGATGGACGAACTCGAAGCCGCCCAGCGCTTCCCCGACCTGGCGGACCACCTCGAAGGCGCCCTGGCTGACGCCCCCCGTGGTGATGACGAGGTCGACGTCGGAGGCGGCGGCGAGGGACTCGAAGAGCGCACCCAGCTCACCCGTGTCGTCCGAGCAGGTCTCGACGTGGGTCACCCTGCAGCCCCCCTCGAGGGCGAGGGCCGCGATCATCTCCGAGTTGGACTCGTGGATCTCGCCGGCGGCCGGGTCCTGCCCGTGCCGGGCGAGCTCTGCCCCGGTGGCGACCACCGCGACCCTGGTCGGCGTGTGGACGGTGAGGTGCTCGCAGCCTGCGGAGCGCCCGAGGGCGAGCAGGGCCGCGTCCACCAGCGTCCCGGCCGGGGCCACGACCTCTCCTCGGGCGATGTCCTCCGCCCGTCGACGGATGTGCTGGCCCGGGGCGAGGTCACCCTCGATCGTCACCTTCGGCGGCGCCGGCCCGGTGGGCGCCGCGTCGGTCCGCTCGACGGGCACGACGGTGACGGCCCCCTCGGGCAGGCGCGCGCCGGTCATGATCCGTGCAGCTTGGCCCGGCCGCACGACGAACTCGGCCGCAGCGCCGGCGGGCACGTCGCCCACCACGTCGAGCACCCGCTGGTCCGCACGAGCCGGGTGGGCGGCATACCCGTCCATGGCGCTGCTGTCGAAGCGCGGCAGGTCGTCCGCGGCGAGGAGGTCTCGCGCGAGGCGGCGGCCGACCGCATGGCGGTCGAGCGGCACCTGTTCCGTGCCCCCTGGTCCGACGACACTGCGCAGGGCAGCCCGGTGCTCGGCGACGGATCGGTGGGCCACGGGTGCCAGTCTGCCCCGTGGACTCAGTGAAGGTGGAGCCGGCAGGCGCCGATCTCGGCGAAGGCCTCGAGGGTCACCTTGGCGGCGTCGCCCCCGGCAGCCTCGAGCGCACCCTCGACCATGCCGTGGTGGACGCTGCAGACGACGTCGGGACGCTCGCGAGCCACCTCGAGCATGGGGCACTGGCGCAGCCGGACGCAGCTCGGCGTGCTCTCCGGGTCGAAGCCGAGGTCGCCGAGGAGCGAGATGACCTCGCGGTCCGCGTCCGCGCCCCCATCGGTGTCGCCGCGGCCGGTGAGGAGTGCCGCGCCCCAGCCGTGCCCGAGGCGACGCATGTCCCCCTGGACGTCACCGCCTTGCGCAGCGACGTGGTCAGCGAGGACCTTTGCCAGAGTGGCGTATTCGCCGACGGAGGGAGATGCGGCGCCCGGCCGGGCGGCATACCCCCAACCGGGTCGCCCGCGGCCCTTCGGCGCGAGCTGGGAACGGAGCGCGAGACCGCTGCCGACGAGGCCGTCGAGGTGCTCCCGGACGGTGTTGACGTGCAGGCCGAGGGTGTCCGCGAGGGACGCGATCGAGCGCGGCTCCGCCTCCAGCGCGTCGAACACGCGACGGCGCTGCGGGGACAGCCCGGCGACGAGATCGGCAGCGCCGTCCCGAGTTGGCATCGGGCCCCAGCCCTCGGTATTTTTCACATGAACCACCGTATAAAATGATTGCCGGGATGACAAAGTTCGTCTCCCACCACTGACCCTAGGAGTCCCAGTGTCCACTCACGAGCAGATCCCGCTGACCGAGACCAAGCAGCACGCCTGCGGCTGCGGCTGCAGCGACGAGGGCGTGCCCACCCTCGACGCGCGGGTCATCCCGCACGCGATCCGCCACGCGACGGTCTTCGGTGCCTTCGCCGCGATCCCGGCCGGCGGCTCGATGGACCTCATCGCACCGCACAACCCGCTCCCGCTCCTGGCCCAGTTGCAGGACCAGTTCGGCGCGATCGACATCGCCTACCTCGAGGAGGGTCCCGAGAAGTGGACGCTCCGGCTGACTCGGTCGGCCTGATCGGGCAACGTAGTCTCCGTGTGCAACTACTGCGGATGTCGTGAGATCCGGACGGTCGGCCGGTTCATGTCCGAGCACGAGGACCTCGTGAACTTCACCGGGGACCTCTACCGGGCCCGGGAGTCCGGTGACCCTGCTGCGGTCGCCCGGGCCCTCGAGCAGCTCGACGGACTGCTGCACCCTCACACGCATGCCGAGGAGCGGGGCCTGTTCACGGTGCTGCGGCGCAATCCCGAGTTCACCGACCACGTCGACGGGCTCTGCGCCGAGCACACCGGGCTCGAGGCCATGGCTCAGGAGATCCGCAATGGCGACTTCGACGTCGTCGACGAGTTCATCGACGCCCTGCGCGAGCACATGGACAAGGAGGACAACGGCCTGTTCCCTGCGGCGGCCATCGAGCTCGAAGGTCCCGACTGGGAGGAAGTCGTCGCCCTGACCCAGTCGGCTGACACGTCGCCCCTCGAGCGGGCCGGGGAGGCCCGCGAGCCCTGACCGGTGAGGGGCGCGAACCGCCCTCTTGGAGACGACCGGAACCCGCTGGTTCCCGGGCCCCCGACCGCAAGGTCGGGGGCCTTTTGCGTCATTCGTCGGACATTCCCGCGCATCCCACCCTTACTCCGAGTAGATCTGCGGTACGTTGACTCCATACAGGTACTTCGGGGGAAGTGCCTGGGGGAAGGCGCTTCGGGGGAAGCGCGAGGGGAATCCG
>NZ_AWQS01000255.1 GCF_000576575.1 Intrasporangium chromatireducens Q5-1 | reverse complement strand
CCGGAGTTTGCGCTCACTCGACGGGGGAGGGGCGGAAGGCGCCGTCGGTGAGGACAGGGACGGTGCTGCTGGCGTCGAGCTCGGCCGCGATCGCCACGTCGTCGGGATAGCCCTGCTCGACCAGCTCGCGCCCGCTCGAGCAGCCGGCGAGGGCCTCGCCCACGCGGTCGCGCACGGACGCGAAGGCCGCCATGGCGGCTTCCGCCTCTGGGCTCAGCAGGAGCGGACCGGCTTGGTGCTCAAGCGAGTCCATGAGCGCACCCGCGACCAAACCGGCGCCCCAAGCGTCCTCGACGGCCGGGCGCAGCGAGCCGTCGGGCCAGCGCTCGCCGGATGGCACGAGCACCACGACGGGTGGCGAGGCGGCACTCGAGCGGAACCGGTCGGCGAGCCACCGGCCAACGGCGGCGCCGTTGCGCAGCGACGCCGCGACCACAGTGGCCCCGGACTCGGCCAGCACGGTGGTGATCGTGGACCCGTTCGGGGAGGGGAGCACGAGGGACTCCAACGGGCCAGCCGCGCGGATCGACGCGGGCGACAGCGAGATCCCGCCCTCCGCTCGGGCAGCACTGCGCGGCACGGCAAGGGCGGCGCCCTGGGCGGCGGCGAAGGACTCGGCGCTCTCGTCGCGCCACCGGTACGGCACCACGCTCATCCCGTTGTCGGCGGCCACCGACACGCAGGTCGTGAAGCTCAGCACGTCGACGACGACGGCGATGACAGCGAAACCGCGCTCAGCGGCATACCGGACGAGGAAGCTCGCCCCAGCGAGCCCCCACTCGAGGCGCACGAGGTGGTGGTCCTGGCTGTGCCAGGGCCCGTGCGACGCCAGCCGTTCCGTCATCGGGCGTCCAGCTCCCGGACGAGTCGAGCCGGTGCGGTGTTGCGATAGGACATGTCGACGAGCTCGGCGACCTCGTCCCAGTCGACGTCGCCGACCTCGACGTCGTGGAACGTCAGCCCGAGCCAGCCGGCCGGGCCGACATAGGCGGGCACGAAGCACCGCTCGTCCTGCATGAGCGCGTCGCGCTCGGACGCGTCGGGCAGGAACAGGAGGGCCCGTCGGGCGACGGGGGAGAAGTGCTCACCCTTGAGCGAGCCGCCGAAGATGGCGAACACCTTCTGGGTGAAGAAGTTGGGCCGGCCATGGGCCACCTTCTCGGCAGCGCCGGGGAGCGCGAGGCACAGCGTCCGCACCCGCTCGAGATGCGGATCGGCGGCGTCGAACATGACCGGGTGCGCCATGGCCCAACGGTAGGGCCTGTCAGCAGATCCCGTCGCCGCTGGATCCGCACCCGCCGGCCCCGCAGCCGCACGAGCCGCCGCAGCCGCCGCCCACGGCGACCGGCTCGGGCTGCTCGTGCCGGGTGTCCCACGCCTGCTGGAGCGCCTGGCTGAAGACGGGGACCGGCTGCGCCCCGGAGACGCCGTACTTGCGGTCGAGGACGAAGAACGGCACGCCGGTCACGCCGATCATCGCGGCCGTGGCCTCGTCGCTGCGGACGTGGTTGCCGTAGTCGTCCGACTCGAGCATCTGCGCGACCTCGGCCGTGTCGAGTCCGGCCTCGCCGGCCAGGCGCACCAGCGTCGCCCGGTCGCCGATCGGCTCGCCCTCGGTGAAGTAGGCCCGCATGAGCCGCTCGAGCATCGGCTGGGTCAGCCCGTGGTCGCCGGCGAGGTGGACGAGCCGGTGCGCGTCGAAGGTGTTGCCCCGGCGGGCCTGCCGCCACTGGAAGTCGAGTCCCAGCTCGCGTGCCTGCTCGGCGATCGCCTCGTGCTGGGCGACGGCCTCGTCCTGGGCCATGCCGTACTTCGCGGCGAGCATCTCGGGCAGCGTGCCCTCGGCGACCGGCTCGGCCGAGCGGTCCAGCTCGTAGCTGTGCCACGTCACCTCGACCTCGTCCCGGTGCGGGAACTGCGCGAGGGCCGCCTCGAAGCGAGCCTTGCCGAGGTGGCAGTACGGACACACGATGTCGGCCCAGATGTCGATCTTCACGTCGCCCACTGTAAGTCGGCGTCACGCCACCGACGGAATCCGGTCATGGTCGCCACTGCCCGCCGCTCCTTCGTCGCTCGGGTCCTCACGCCTTGACTCGGTCGTGTCCGCTGATCGACCGAGTCGAACCGGCGATCCGGGCCTCGCTCCTTCGTCGCTCGTGTCCTCACGCCTTGACTCGGTCGTGTCCCCTGATCGACCGAGTCGAACCGGCGCTCCGGGCCTCGCTCCTTCGTCGCTCGGGTCCTCACGCCTTGACTCGGTCGATCGCCGCGGCCGCGCAGGCCTCCGGCTCCGTCTCCGGGAGCCAGTGGCCTGCGTCGATCTCGATGAAGGCGTAGGGACCCGTCACGAAGCCCCGCGTCAGCTCCGCCGCGGTGCGCCCGAGCGCCACGTCCCGCGACCCCCAGAGCAGCGTCGCCGGCACGCTGACCGGCCACGCCCGCACGTGCGACTCGCGCATGGCGCGATACCAGTTGACCGGCCCGGTCAGCGCGTCAGCGTGAGCCAGGTGAGCGGCATACCGCTCGAGGTCCTCGCGGGGCAGCCCCGTGGCCGACCAGATCGGCCGGAAGCCGGCCGCCAGGACCCGCTGGGGCACGTACGGCACCTGGAACGCGCCGATGTACCACGACCGCGCCGCCTGCTCGAGGCTGTGCGACGCGCGGCGCAGCGCCGCGGGGTGTGGCGTCGAGAGCGACGTCACCGACGCGATGCGGTCGGGATGGTTGCCCGCCGTGAGCCACGCGACCGCCCCTCCCCAGTCGTGACCGACGAGGTGGACCCGCTCGTGGCCCGTCGCGTCGGCCAGCGCGATGACGTCCGCGACGAGGTGTTCGAGCCGGTATGCCGCTCTGCCCGGGGGCCGCGCGCCCGCTGAGTAGCCGCGCTGGTCGGGTGCGTAGGTGCGCAGCCCGGCGTCGTGCAGCAGCGGCGTGACGCGGTGCCAGCTCGACCGGTCGGTCGGGAAGCCGTGCAGGAGCAGCACCGGCACCCCGTCGAGGGGACCCTCGTCGGTGACGTCGAACGTCAGGGTGTCGTGCTCGAAGGTCGTGATCCGCGAAGTCGCCACTGCACCATCATGGCCGCGGACGGGCCCATAGGGTTTCCCCATGCCCGCCCGGATCGTCCCCGACCACGTGCGGCGCACCGTGCTCGGTCTCTCGGTCCCGGGTCTCTATGTCGGCGCCGGCTTCTTCCTCATCTCGTGGTCGCCGAGCCTGCTGCCGCGGACCTGGTACTACCAGGGCATCATCAGCGGCATCTGCGCCGGCGCCGGCTACGGGACCGGTGTCGTGGCCGGGTGGCTCCTGGCGCGGCTCGCGCGCCTCGTCCAGCTCGAGATCCGGGTCTCCCGCGAGGCGGGCCGGTGGCTGCAAATGGGCTGGCACGTGCTCGCGGCGGCCGTGGTCGTCGGGCTGACCGTCGCCAACGTCCGCTCCCAGGGGCGCACGGCCGCCTACGTCCACCTCAGCCCGCCCGGGCCGGTCGACTGGCTCAAGTCGATCCTGTTGGCCCTGCTCATCCTCGTCCTGTTCATCGTCATCGTCCGGGGCCTGCGCCGCCTGACGCAACGGCTCGCGGAGGCGGCGGGCCAGGTGCTGCCCGCGACCATCGCGTCGGTCTGCGCCGTCATCGTCGTGACGATGGTCGCGGCGTGGGTCGGCGACAGCGTCGTCTTCCACCGGGTCATGCAGCGCTTCGGCACGATCGCCGCCCAGGTGAACGAGCAGCCCCCGGAGGGCGTCTCGCCGCCCACCTCCCCGCTGAAGTCCGGCAGCCCCGAGTCGCTCGAGTCCTACGCCCGGCTCGGCTACGAGGGGCAGATGTTCGTCACGAGCGCGCCCACGCCGGCCCAGATCCAGGCCGCGACGGGCGAGCCGGCCATCGAGCCGATCCGCGTCTACGCCGGCCGGCACGCGGACGAACCGCTCGAGCAGGTGGCCGACCAGGTCGTCGCCGAGCTGCACCGCACCGGGGCGTTCGAGCGGTCCGTCATTGCGGTGCTGACCTCGACCGGCACCGGCTGGGTCGACGACTGGTCGGTGCAGGCGATCGAGTACCTCACCGGGGGTGACTCCGCGGTGGCCTCGATGCAGTACTCCTACCTGCCGAGCGCCATGTCGATCATGACCGACCGCGAGACGCCGGGTGACGCGGGCCGGATCCTGTTCAACAAGGTCTACGCGGCCCTGCAGGACATCCCGCCGAGCCAGCGGCCCAAGCTCGTCGTCGGGGGCGAGTCGCTCGGCTCCTACGGCGGGCAGGCGGCCTTCACCGGAGTCGACGACATGATGCGGCGCAGCGACGGCGGGGTCTGGATCGGCACGCCGAGCTTCACCGAGATCGCCGCCGAGCTGACGGCCTCGCGCAACCAGGGCTCGCCGGAGATCGTGCCGGTCATCGACGACGGTCGGCACATCCGGTTCGCTGCGAGTGCGGAGAACCTCACGCATGACTACTACGGCCGTCCTTATGGCGCCTGGGCCTTCCCGCGGTTCGTCTATGCGCAGCACCCGTCCGACCCGATCGTGTGGTGGAACCCGGCGGTGCTCGGCGCCCAGCCGGACTGGCTGCGCGAGCCGCGCGGCCGCGACGTCAACCCCGACGTCACGTGGATCCCGTTCGTGACGTTCTGGCAGCTCACCACCGACATGGCGGTGGGTCACGACCCACCGGACGGCTACGGCCACCGGTATGGCGCTGAGCTCGTCCCAGCGTGGGGTGCCGTCCTCGGCAGCGACCCCACCCGGGACTACACCCGCCTCATCGCCGGGGTCACGAGGACGGTTCACCGCACCGAATGACACCGAATCAGCGGTGGGCAGAAGCGACCCGCGAATTCGCCTCGTAATTGGGTATGCACCCGCGCTAGGGACGCAATTGCGAAATGTGCACCCTTTTGAAGACCCGGCATCAGCCGTACAGTGTGGAAGACCGAGGCCCGCCGACGGGATGCCGGCAGGCGCAGCGTGAGGTGGCGAGGGTGAGATGACGACGACCGCAGACCGAACAGCGCGGACCACGACGGCGCACACCCGGCCGGCGCCGCCGCCGCGCACCCCGGGCCAGCGGGTCGTCAAGGTCCTCACGACGACCGACCACAAGGTGATCGGCAACCTCTACTTCGCCACGTCCTTCTTCTTCTTCATGGTCGGCGGCGTGCTCGCGCTGCTGATCCGGGCCGAGCTCGTCGAGCCGGGACTGC
>NZ_AWQS01000254.1 GCF_000576575.1 Intrasporangium chromatireducens Q5-1 | reverse complement strand
CACTGTCGATGTCGAGAAGCGCACTGTCGATTGAGAGGGGTCAGGTGAGGCGGGTGGGACCTCGCTCGTCGAGGCGCTGGCGCTGCGGGACGATGGTGTACTTCGGGTCCTTGGCGGACGCGACACCGGCCTCGAAGACGCCGAACCGGGTCAGCGCCGAGCCGACGTTCAGCGCCAGCCCGGCGAGGACCGCGGCGGGGCGCCACCGGCCCCCGACGAGCGTCACCGCCGCACCCCCGAGCGCGAGCCACCGGCTCGCCTCGAGCATCCGGCCCTGCCGGCCCTGACGCAGCGGCTCGCCCTCGATCCCGACGGAGCGGTGCATCACCTCGGTGGCGGCGAGCTCGAGCGCAGCGCCGACGACCGCGGCCCGACGGGCGGGCTTCGCCTGCCGGGCCGACGTCGTCACCATGGCCGCACCGCCGGCCGCCATCAGGGCCGAGCCGGTGAAGACGAAGGGCAGCTCCTTGTAGACCGCGTGCCACGTCGGCGTGGCCGTGTCGCTCAGCAGCACGGCGGTGTAGGCGGCGAGCGGCGCGGAGAACGCGGCCGACCCGAGGTTGGCACCGACCTCCGTGAAGGCGGCGACCTTGGCGAGCGAGCTGCCCTTGGGCAGCAGCGGTCCGGCGATCTCGGCGACCGCCGCGGCGCCGGTGAACCCGCCGAAGCCGGCCAGGATCCACGACCCGACCGACATCGGGGAGGTGAGCTTGACGGTGCGCAGCATGTTGACGAACCGGCTCGGCTTGCCGAGGTCGGCGATGAGCGCCCCGGTGCTGACGCCGAGGGCCGCGAGTGCCGTGAGGCGGGCGTTGCGCTGCAGCGAGCGCAGGCCGACCAGCTGCGCCCCGGCGGCGATGAGGCCCGAACCGGCGGCGAGTCCGCCCGTGTAGAGGTAGGTCGGGATCTCGGCCTTCCACGGTGCCGGCTTGACGACCTGGCGACCGTAGTAGGAGGCGAACTCGACGTCGGGCACCATCATCCGCTCGGCGCCGCCACGTCGGCGGCGGCGCCCGTCACCCTCTGACGCGACGCCTGACGTCGAGCGCGCCACCGACGTGGGTGGGACCGGGGTGTCGGGGGAGGACTGGTCCCGGGTCGGCTGCTCGCCGGTCAACGGCGAGGTCGGCGGCGGGGCGGGCTGGTTCGGTGGGAGTGGCGTGCTCACGACCGCCTCCCCAGGAACGACAGGGCGGCGGCGCCGAGCATCGCCAGGCCGGCCAGGCCCGCCTTGCGGAAGTTGTCGGGCAGCGTGTGGGTGCTCACGACGGGGTCGGGGGGCAGGCCGTAGACCTCCGGCTCGTCGAGCAGGAGGAAGACCGACCCGGTGCCGCCGACGCCGTCGCGGGGGTCGGTGCCGTAGGTGCGTGCCTCGGTGTAGCCCATCTCATGCAGCGCCGTGACCCGCTCGTCGGCTCGCCGGCGCATCTCGTCGAGGTCGCCGAACTGGATCGAGGTGGTCGGGCAGGCCTTCGCGCACGCTGGCTCCTCGTTGACGCTGAGCCGGTCGTAGCAGAGGGTGCACTTCTGGGCGATGCCGTCGTCCTTGGCGATCCGGGCACCGGTCATGTCCGGCGAGGCGCGCCGCTCGATGACGCCGAACGGGCACGCCGGCACGCAGTAGCCGCAGCCGTTGCAGATGTCGTCCTGCACGACGACGGTGCCGAACTCGGTGCGGAACAGCGACCCGGTGGGGCACACATCCAGACAGGCGGCGTGGGTGCAGTGCTTGCACACGTCGGACGACATGAGCCAGCGGAAGTCGGGAAGGTCACCTTCGACGGGAGGTGACCCAGCGGCATACCCGTTCTCGGAAGCGGAGCGGACGGTCGGCATCCCGAGGGACACCGCCTTGCGACCCGACTCCCGGGCCCGCTCGATCTGCGCCGGCCCCTGCTCGACGAACGCGACGTGACGCCAGGTGTTCGCGCCGAGGGCCCCCGTGTTGTCGTAGGACTCCCCGGTCATCCCGAGGTTGTCCATGGGGAGCATGTTCCATTCCTTGCACGCGACCTCGCAGGCCTTGCAGCCGATGCAGATCGACGTGTCGGTGAAGAACCCCTTGCGCGCCGGGGCGTCGACCCAGCCCGCAGCGGGGGCGGGGTCGTGTGGACCGGAGAGCTGGTTGTGCATCAGGCTCGTGCTCATCGCGACACCTCCTCGTTCGCGCCGGGCGACAGCAGCGTGTTGTCCGTCTCGGTCGTGACACCGGAGCGGGACCGGTACTCCTCGATCAGCCGCAGCAGGGCGCTGCCCGTCGGGCGACGTCCCGGCTGGATGTCGCACGACGCGGCCTTCGACTCCTGGATGGCGACGTTCGGGTCGAGCGTGACGCCGAGCAGGTCGTTGGCGCTGTCACCCGTCACGACGGGGTCGATGCCGCCGCGGCCCCAGTGGTACGGCAGCCCGATCTGGTGCACGGTGTGGCCGCCGATCGTGAGCGGCTTGACCCGGTCGGTCACGAGGACACGGGCCTCGATGGCCGCGCGGGGCGAGACGATCGTGGCCCAGCCGCCGTTGGTGAGGCCCCGCTCGGCGGCCAGCGCCGGGGAGACCTCGCAGAAGAACTCGGGCTGCAGCTCGGACAGGTAGGGCAGCCACCGGCTCATCCCCCCTGCTGTGTGGTGCTCGGTCAGCCGGTAGGTCGTGAAGACGTAGGGGTAGACCTCGACGCCCGGGTCGCCCGCCGACGGTGCCGAGAGGTTGTCCTTGCGGGGGAAGACGCGCCGCGCCGGGTTGCGCTGCTGCGCGTAGAGAGCATTCTTGACCGGGGACTCCTGAGGCTCGTAGTGCGTCGGCAGGGGCCCGTCGACGACGCCCTTGGGCGTGAAGAGCCAGCCCTTGCCGTCGGACTGCATGATGAACGGGTCGTCGCCGGCCAGGCCCTCTGCGCCGCCCACGCCTTGGCCGGGCCGGTAGGACGGCTCCTTCGTGGCGGGGAAGTCCGGGACGTCGTCGCCCGTCCACTTGCCCTGCTCCCCGTCCCACCAGACGTAGGCCTTGCGCTCGCTCCACGGCTTGCCGTCGGGGTCGGCGGAGGCGCGGTTGTAGAGGATGCGCCGGTTCATCGGCCAGGCCCATGCCCACTCGAGGGCGGTCCTGCCCTGCTCGCTGCGCCGGGGTCGTCGGTCCGCCTGGTTGACCCCGTCGGCGTAGACGCCGGTGTAGATCCAGCAGCCACCCGCCGTCGAGCCGTCCGCGCGCATCTCGGTGAACGACGACAGCGGCTCGCCGGCCTTGTCGCCCCTCAGGTGGCGCCCGTTGATCTCCTGGAGCACCGTCTCGGCGGACGGCTCGCCGTGCTCGTCCTCGGGGTAGTCCCAGGTCAGGTCGAGGATCGGGCGGTCGCGTGGGTCGTCCGAGCCGGCCAGTCGGGCCCGGATCCGCTTGCCGAGCTCGTGGTAGAACCACAGCTCAGAGCGGGCATCGCCCGGCGGTTGCACCGCGGTGCGGTGCCACTGGAGCAGCCGTTGCGTGTTGGTGAAGGTGCCGTCCTTCTCCGCGTGTGCCGCGGCCGGAAGGAAGAAGACCTCCGTGCCGATCTGGTCGGTCTCGAGCTCCCCGCTCGCGATCTCGGGGCCGTCCTTCCAGAACGTGGCCGACTCGATGAGGTTCAGGTCGCGGACCACGAGCCACTTGAGGTTGGCCATCGCCTTGCGCTGCATCCGGCCGTTGGCCGAGCCGACGGCCGGGTTCTGTCCGAGCAGGAAGTACCCCTCGACCGTGCCCTCGAGCATGGCCATCGTCGTCGCGTAGGTGTTGTGCGACCCGGTCAGCTTCGGCAGGTAGTCGAAACACCAGCCGTTCTGCGCCGTGGCCGTGTCACCCCACCACGCCTTGAGGAGGCTGACCGCGTAGGTGTCCGTGGCAGCCCAGAACCCCTTCTGCTGCTTGGAGGCGACGGCGCCGACCCACTCGTCGAACGACTCGTGCTTGCCGGACACCGGCATCGGCAGGTAGCCGGGCAGCAGGTCGAACAGCGTCGGGATGTCGGTCGAGCCCTGGATGCTGGCATGCCCGCGCAGCGCCATGATCCCGCCGCCCGGCCGGCCGATGTTGCCGAGGAGCAGCTGCAGGATCGCCGCCGTGCGGATGTACTGCACGCCGACGCTGTGCTGCGTCCACCCCACGGCGTAGACGAACGCCGTCGTGCGGTCACGGCCGCTGTTGGAGGTGATCGCCCGGGCGACATAGGCGAAGTCGTCGGTGCTGATGCCACACACGTCGCGGACCATCTCGGGCGTGTAGCGGGCGAAGTGCCGCTTGAGGATCTGGAAGACGGTGCGCGGGTGCTGCAGCGTCTCGTCACGCTTGACCCGGGCGTGCTCGAGCGGTGGCCCGCCCGCGCCGTGCCGCTGGCCGGCCGAGTGCTCGGCCTTGAGCTCGCCCGAGTCGTGCTCGCCCGGCTCGCCGATCGAGTCAGGATCGCCGTCCTTCGCCTCGTCGGCCGTGGCGTAGCCCCAGCTGCGCAGGTCGTAGGAGCCGCTCTCGGGGTCGTAGCCCGAGAAGACCCCGCCGAGGTCCTCGGTGTCGCGGAAGTCGTCGTTGACGATCGTCGCGGCGTTCGTGTAGGCGCGGACGTAGTCCTCGAACCACAGGTCGTTCGTCAGGACGTGGTTGATGAGCGCCCCGAGGAAGACGATGTCGCTGCCCGCGCGGATCGGCACGTGCTTCGTCGCCGTCGCCGACGTCCGCGTGAACCGGGGGTCGACGTGGATGATCGTCGCGCCGCGTGCCTTGGCCTCCATCACCCACTGGTAGCCCACCGGGTGGCACTCGGCCATGTTGGAGCCCTGGATGACGATGCAGTCAGAATCCGCGAGGCTCTGCTGGTAGGTCGTGGCCCCACCGCGCCCGAACGAGGACCCCAAACTGGGGACCGTGGAGGAGTGTCAAATCCGGGCCTGGTTCTCGATCTGGATCGCCCCGAGCGCCGTGTAGAGCTTCTTCATGAGGTAGTTCTCCTCGTTGTCGAGGGTGGCACCCCCGAGCGAGGCGATCCCCATGGTGCGGCGCAGTGGCCGGCCCTGGTCGTCGCTGTCCTGCCAGGTGCGCCGCCGGGACTCGATGACCCGGTCGGCGATCATGTCGACGGCCTCGTCGAGCCCGAGGCTCGTCCAGTCCGTCGCGTACGGCGCGCGGTAGAGGACCCGCGTCGCGCGGGTCGGGGAGTTGACGAGCTGCTCGCTCGCAGATCCCTTGGGGCA
>NZ_AWQS01000253.1 GCF_000576575.1 Intrasporangium chromatireducens Q5-1 | reverse complement strand
CCGACTCGACAGGCCCCTGGCCGACTGACCGGGCCGCGAGTGGGCCCCCTCAGCGGCCGGTGGCGACCGGGCGGCCCGGGTCGCGCACCCACTCGCTCCACGAGCCGGGGTAGAGCACGCTGTCGAGGCCGAGCTCGGCCAGCGCGAGCACGTGGTGCGCCGCCGTGACGCCGGACCCGCAGTAGACCGCCACCGGCTCGTCGCCGCGGTCCCCGAGGACCGACCGCCAGTGCTGCGCGAGGTCTTTGCGGAAACCGCCTTCCGGCTCGAGCCACGCGGAGGTGGGGCTGTTGACCGCTCCCGGGATGTGTCCGGCGACCGGGTCGATCGGCTCGACCTCCCCGGCGTAGCGCTCGGGGGCGCGTGCGTCGAGGAGCAGGCCGGACCGCGGCCAGTCCGCAGCGCCGGCCGCGTCGACGGTGGGCATCCCGCCCGGTCGTGCCCTGAAGTCGCTGCCGCGCGGCTCGGGCTCCTCCGTGCTGACCGGCAGCCCGGCGGCCAGCCAGGCGGCGTAGCCACCGTCGAGGACCCGGACGTCGCGCAGCCCGACCCAGCGGAACACCCACCAGGCCCGAGCAGCCGCGAACGACTCCCGACCGTCATGGACGACGACCCGGGTGCCCTCGCCCACGCCACAGCGCTGCAGGGTGCGCTCGACGACCTCGGGAGACGGCAGCGGGTGCCGGCCACCCTCCCCGGCCGGAGCGGCGAGCTCGGTGTCGAGGTCGACGAAGAAGGCGCCCGGGACATGCCCCGCGGCATACTCGGCGCGCCCCGGGTTCGCAGCCCCTTGGGTCGTCAGGGTCCAGCGGACGTCGATGACGACGACGTCCTCGATCTCGGTGGCGAGCGCGGCAGCACTGATCAGGTGGGTCACGCGCCCATCGTGGCATCCTCGGTGCGTGGTCCCGCACCTCGTCCTCGTCCACGGCTCGCGCCTGTCCGCCGCCCAGTGGGCGCCGCAGCAGCGACTCCTCGAGGGGCGCGTCACCCTCGGGCTCGTCGACCTGCCCGGCCACGGTGCCCGCGCTGCCGAGACGTTCACCCTCGACCGGTGTGTGGAGGTCATCGACGCGGCGGTCGACGCCGCCCCGGCGAAGGCACCGGTCATCCTGGTCGGCCACTCCCTCGGCGGCTACGCCGCCATGACGTATGCCGCTCAGCACAGCTCGCGCCTGACCGGCCTCGTCCTCGCGGGGTGCAGCGCGACGCCCGTCGGTGCCGGAGCGACGATCTACCGGTGGGTCGCGCGCATCACCGACCGAGTCGGCGAGGCGCGGATGACACGGCTGAACGACGCGGTGCTGCGCCGGCTCTACACCCGCGATCTCATCGAGCCGGTCATCGCCGGGGGCTACTTCTTCACTCCGACGGCCGCGGCGTGGCAACAGGTGATGGACACCTGCCGGCCCTCGATGCTGTGGGGCGTCACCTGCCCCGTCCTGCTGCTGAGCGGGCAGTACGACCAGTTCCGG
The DNA here is from genome assembly GCF_000576575.1 of Intrasporangium chromatireducens Q5-1. Classification (GTDB taxonomy): domain Bacteria; phylum Actinomycetota; class Actinomycetes; order Actinomycetales; family Dermatophilaceae; genus Intrasporangium_A; species Intrasporangium_A chromatireducens. Next base: position 3,794 of record NZ_AWQS01000253.1, on the reverse strand, counting down.
GTCGGCACCGCGGAGTTCCTGCGCGCCTGCCCCAGCGCCCGGGCCGAGGTCATCCCGCGCGCGAGCCACCTGGCCAACCTCGACCAGCCGGAGGCGTTCGCCGCTGCCCTGCTGCGCTTCGCCGATTCGGTGTGCGGCCCCTGATTTGGGACAATCGACCGCTGTGACCGACGTCCTGACCCCGCCCGCCCGCCCGACGACCCGCGTCGCCGGTGCTGTGGGCGACGCCTCCGGCCCCTCCGGACCGGGCGCGTCGGTCCTGCCCCCCTTGCGGATCGGCCGGCACGTGATCGAGTCCCCGGTCGTCCTCGCGCCGATGGCCGGCATCACCAACCGGGCCTTCCGGCGACTGTGCCGCGAGTACGGCCGCGAGGGCACCGCGCTCGGCGGGGCGTCCGGGGCGACGAGCCTCTACGTCAGCGAGATGATCACGACGCGCGCGCTCGTCGAGCGCAGCCCGGAGACGATGCGGCTCATCGAGCACGACCCAGACGAGTACCCCCGTTCGATCCAGCTCTACAGCGTCGACCCGGCCACGGCCCGGGCTGCGGCCCGAATCATCGTCCAGGAGGACCGGGCCGACCACATCGACCTCAACTTCGGCTGCCCTGTGCCGAAGGTCACCCGCAAGGGCGGCGGGTCAGCGCTGCCGTGGAAGCGGGACCTCTTCCGCGCCATCGTGGGCGCCGTCGTCGAGGAGGGCGCCAGGCGCGACATCCCGGTGACGGTCAAGATGCGCAAGGGGATCGACGACGACCACCTCACCTTCCTCGACGCGGGTCTGGCCGCGGAGGAGGAGGGCGCGGCGGCCGTCGCGCTGCACGGCCGCACGGCTGCGCAGGCCTACTCCGGACAGGCCGACTGGTCGGCGATCAGACTGCTGAAGGAGACCGTCACCTCGGTCCCGGTCCTCGGCAACGGCGACATCTGGTCGGCCGAGGACGCCCTCCGCATGGTCGCCGAGACCGGCGTCGACGGGGTCGTCGTCGGCCGCGGCTGCCTCGGGCGGCCCTGGCTCTTCACGGATCTCGCGGCGGCGTTCGCCGGCATCACGACGCGGGTGACGCCGACGCTCGGGGAGGTGGCCGACACCCTGCGCCAGCACACCCTCTACCTCGTCGACTTCTACGGGGAGGAGGACCGTGCCTGCCGCGACATCCGTAAGCACATCGCCTGGTACCTCAAGGGGTTCCCGGCCGGCTCGACGATCCGCAGCTCGCTGGCCCTCGTCGACTCGGTCGCATCGCTCGACCGGCTCCTCGCGGGGCTCGACCGTGACCAGCCGTGGCCCGGGGAGCCGGCAGAGGGGCAGCGGGGGCGGGCCGGCTCGCCGCGCCGGGTCGCCCTGCCCGAGGGCTGGCTCGACTCGAGGGACCTGTCGGAGGAACACCAGCGAACGATCTCCGAGGCGGAGCTGTCCGTCTCGGGCGGCTGATCCTGCGCGTCGCTACGGTGGTCGCATGATCGGTTATGTCGTCCTCTGGATCGCCCTGCTCGTCCTCGCGGCCTGGGCGACCTACGCGATCGCCTCGCGCCGCAACCGCTGACGCACCGCGACCGCTGAGTACCCACGGCTCGCGTGTCGGCGCAGGCTGGCACGATGCCTCCATGAGGCACGGTGGCACCCCGGAGCGGCCCGCGGTCTTCTTCGACGACGCAGCGGAGTTCCGCGCCTGGCTGGAGGCGAACCACGACAGCGCGAGCGAGCTGTGGATCGGCCGGTTCAAGAAGCACGTGCCCGACCCGGGCCTGACCTATGCCGACTCCGTGCGCGAGGCGCTCTGCTATGGATGGATCGACTCCCAGGTCCAGCGCATCGACGCCGACGCCGTGCGCCAGCGCTGGACTCCCCGCAAGCCGGGCAGCACGTGGAGCAACATCAACATCGCGGCGGTGGAACAGCTCACCGCCGAAGGACGGATGCACCCTGCGGGGCTGGCGGCCTTTGCCAGGCGGCGCGACGACCGCTCCGGCATCTACTCCTACGAGAACGAGCACCGCGCCTGGCCCGAGCACTACGAGGCGATGCTGCGCGCCAACCCGACCGCATCGGCCTTCTGGGACGGTGCCACGCCGTCCTACCGCAAGGGCGCCGTTGCCTGGGTCGTCTCCGCGAAGCAGGAGGCGACCCGTGACAAGCGGATGGCGCAGCTGATCGAGGACTGCGCGCACCTGCGGCTCATCCCCTCGCAGCGCTACGGGAAGGAGCCGAGCTGGGTCGCGCGCCTGCGCGACCAGCTCGGCTGAGCGGCATACCGCCTAGCGTTTGTCCCGCGGCGGGATGATGTCGTGATGCGCGCGCTGGTCCGCCTTGGCGTGCTTCTCGGCGCGCTTCTGCTTGATCGACTTGCCCTTCTGCGACATGTGCGATCGAGGTGACTTGTCGGCCATGGCTGCTCCTCAGGTCGGAGGCCCCTGACGCCCTCCTCGCCAGTATGCGCCACCGAGCAGCGGGTATGCCGCTGAGTTTCCGCCCGCACGCCCCCGTCCTCCCGCTCCGGCCGCGTGCCGCACCCTAGAGTCGGGGCGTGGCGTACACGCAGACCGACCGCGAGCGATGGGTCGCGGAGGACCCCGCGCAGAAGCGGGCGGACCGTGACGACTTCGCTCGTGACCGGGCCCGGGTCGTCCACTCGGCCGCGCTGCGCCGGCTCGCCGCCAAGACGCAGGTCCTCGCGCCGGGGCACGACGACTTCGTCCGGAACCGGCTCACCCACTCGCTCGAGGTGGCCCAGATCGGCCGGGAGTTCGGCGCGGCGCTGGGCTGCAGCGCCGACGTCGTCGACACCGCGTGCCTCGCCCACGACCTCGGCCACCCCCCGTTCGGCCACAACGGGGAGGCTGCCCTCGACGAGCTCGCCCGGGACATCGGCGGCTTCGAGGGCAACGCCCAGACCCTGCGCATCCTGACCCGGCTCGAGGCCAAGCGCAGCCACCCGGACGGTCGTCCGGCCGGGCTCAACCTGACCCGGGCCAGCCTCGACGCCGCGACGAAGTATCCCTGGCGACGCGGCGACGGCCCACGTGCGACAGGCAAGTTCGGCGTCTACGAGCAGGACCTGACCGTCTTCGAGTGGTTCCGGGCCGGAGCGCCGGCAGGGGTCCGGTGCCTCGAGGCCCAGGTCATGGACTGGTCGGACGATGTCGCCTACTCCGTCCACGACGTCGAGGACGCCATCGCGTCCGGCTGGTTCGACCCCCGCATCCTGTGGTCCGCGCCGGACATGGCGGCGGTCCTGGAGGTGGCGGCGCGCACCTACGCGCCCGACCTGACGCCGGACACTCTGGACGCCGCGCTCGAGCGGCTCCTCACCTCCGGGGCCATCCCGGACAGCTACGACGGGTCGCGCCGCGCGCTGGCCGCGCTCAAGGACATGACGAGCCGGCTCATCGGTCACTTCGTCGGGGTCGTCGAGGACCAGACCCGCCGGCGCCACGGCCCCGGCGCCCTGACCCGCTACGGTGCCGACCTCGTCATCCCGGACGGGACCCGGGCCGAGTGCGCGGTCCTCAAGGCGGTCGCCAACCACTTCGTCATGACGACCGATGAGCGGCTCGCCGTCATGGCGGAGCAGCGCGAGGTCGTCCGCGGCCTGTTCGCGGCGTATGCCGCGGAGCCGGAGCAGCGCCTGGACGGGGACCTGCTCGCCGACTACCTCAGCGCGAGCACCGAGGCGGAGCGCACGCGCGTCCTCGTCGACCAGCTCGCCGCCCTGACCGACCTCAGGGCGCTGGCGCTGCACGGGCGCTGGGTCGGCTGACGACCGTCGACCGAGCGCAAACTCCGGTCGCGA
>NZ_AWQS01000252.1 GCF_000576575.1 Intrasporangium chromatireducens Q5-1 | reverse complement strand
CGGCGGTATGCCGCTGAGCCGGCTCAGCGGCATACCGCGCCTTCGTGCCCTCAGCCGTTGAGCCGAAGGTCGGCCTCGATGGCGTCTGCCGTCGCGCGCAGGATCGGCAGCAGCTCCGCCGCGCGCTCGTCCGCGTCGCCGTGCGTCGCCTGCATCGACGTGTTGACGGCCGCGACGACGGCGCCGGAGGGATCGTGGATCGGGACGGCCAGTGACCGCAGCCCGAGCTCGAGCTCCTGGTCGACGAGCGCATACCCGTCGCGGCGCACCTGCGCGAGGACCTGGGCGAGGCGGTCGACGGACGTGATCGTGAGCGGCGTCGTGGGGGTGAGCTCGATGCGAGCCAGGTAGTCGGCGAGCCAGGCCGGGTCGGCATACGCGAGCAGCACGCGGCCCATCGAAGTCTGGTGGGCGGGGAACCGGGTGCCGATCGTGATCTGGACCGCCATGATCCGCTTCGCCGCGGCGCGGGCGATGTAGACGACGTCGTCGCCGTCGAGCACCGACACCGACGTCGACTGGTGGACCTGCGCGACGAAGTCCCGCAGGTGCGGCAGGGCGACGTCGGGCAGGGTCTGGCCCGACAGGTAGGCGTAGCCGAGCTGGAGCACGAGCGGGCGGAGCGAGAAGAGCCGCCCGTCGCTACGGACGTAGCCGAGCTCGACGAGGGTGTGCAGGAACCGTCGGGCGGCGGCACGGGTCAGCCCGGTCCGGCGGGCCACCTCCGAGAGCGTCAACGACGGGTTCTCGCTGTCGAAGGCGCGGATGACCGCGAGGCCCCGCTCGAGGGACTGGACGAAGTCAGCCCCTCGGCTCGAGGTCTCGGGTCCGACGGTGGTGGTGCTCACACCGCCTCGTCGCGGCGACCGGCTTCATCGGTGCGGGCGGTGGTCTCCGGGCGGCGGCCGCCCTTCGCCTGCTGGATCAGCTCGTAGACATGGGCCCGCAGCTCGGCGAACCGTTTCGTCGAGCGGGTCGAGAGCTGGTCGCGCTCGTCGGGCAGGTCGATTCGCACGTCTTCCATGATCACCGTCGGCCGGTTCGACAGGACGAGGACCCGCTGGCCCAGGTAGACCGACTCCTCGATGTCGTGGGTGACGAACAGGACGGTGACGCCGAGGCGGTGCCACAGCTCCCGGACGAGGTCCTCGAGCTCGGCGCGGGTCTGCGCGTCGACCGCCGCGAACGGTTCGTCCATGATGAGGATGTGCGGCTCGTAGGCGACGGCCCGCGCGATGGCGACGCGCTGCTGCATGCCGCCGGAGAGCTGCCACGGGTGGGCGCCGTGCACGTCGGCGAGACCGACCGCCTCGAGCGCTTCGGTGACGAGCCGCTTGCGCTCGGCCGCGGGGACCTTCTTCTCCTTGAGCGGGAGCTCGACGTTCTGCCACACGGTCATCCAGGGGAAGAGGCTGCGCCCGTACTCCTGGAAGACGATGGCCATCCCCTTCGGCGGGCCGGTGACGAGGTCACCCTCGAGCCGGATCTCGCCGTCGGTGACGTCGAGGAGGCCGGCGATGCACTTGAGCAGCGTCGTCTTGCCGGCGCCGGACGGGCCGACGATGCAGGTCAGCTCACCGGGGGCGATCGTGAAGGTGAGGTCGCGGATCGCCTCGACGGCGCCGTCGCCGGAGCCGTAGATCTTGCGCAGGCCGCGGACGTCGAGGATCGGCTCCGCGGTGCCGTCGCGCTGGGGATCGGCCGCGTTCGGGGCCGAGCTGGTCGGGGTGCTCGTCATGTCACTCTCCTCGTTGGGCGGCTCGGAGGCCGAGGTACCACCGCAGGATCCGCGTCTCGACGAGTCGGAAGACGAGGGCCAGTGCCACGCCGAGTAGGCCGAGCACGATGATGCCGCTGAACATCTGCGGGATGGCGAAGGTTCGCTGGAACTGGATGATGGTGAAGCCGATGCCGTTGCTCGCCGCGAACATCTCGCTGATCACCATGAGGATGATGCCGACCGAGAGGGCCTGGCGGGCGCCGGCGAAGATCTGCGGGCTCGCTCCGGGCAGGATGTTGTACCAGAGCCGGGCTCGCCTCGAGAGGCGGTAGATCTTGGACGTGTCGATGAGCACCTCGTCGAGGCTGCGGACCCCCTCGACGGTGTTGAGCAGGATCGGCCAGATGCAGCCGGTGACGATGACGACGACCTTCATCGTGTTGAAGATGCCGAAGAAGAGGATGAGGATCGGCACGAGCACCGGAGGCGGGATGGCCCGGAAGAACTCGAGGACCGGCTCGAGGTAGGCGCGCAGGGCCCGCGACTTGCCGATCGCGACCCCGAGCCCCACCCCGAGGACGAAGGCGATGGCGAAGCCGACGAGTAGCCGCAGCAGGCTCGGCACGACGTCGCCCATGATCCGGTCGGGCCACCACGTCTCGGCGAAGGTGCCGAGGATGTCGCGCAGCGGGGGCCAGAAGAAGCTCTGGCTGCCCTCGGTGGCGAACCACCAGGCGGCGACGAGGACGACCGGCAGCCCGAGGGCGAGCACGGCGCGGCGCACGATGCTCATCAGCCGACCTCCGCCCGGATCGAGGGGTGCCAGCGCAGGACCCGGCGCTCGCCCCAGCGGGCGACGAGGTTGACGACGACGCCGATGAGGCCGGTGACGATGACGAGGGCGTACATCTGGGGGACGGCTCCGGAGGACTGGGCAACGCCGATCTCCTTGCCGAGGCCGGGCGTGCCGATGACGAGCTCACCGGTGATCTCGAGGATCAGCGCGACGGCCGCCCCGAGCCGGAAGCCGGTCATCACGTAGGGCAGGGCGGTCGGCCAGGTCACGGTGCGCACCGTGGTGAGCGGCGAGAACCGGTAGGACCGGGCCGTCTCCCTGGCGACCGGGTCGACGTCGCGCACGCCGTAGAGCACCTGGAGCAGCACCTGCCAGAAGGTGGCGTAGACGACGAGGATGAGCGTCGACTTCATGTCGTTGCCCCAGAGCAGCACGGCGAGCGGGATGAGCGCGACCGACGGGATCGGCCGGAGGAACTCGATCGTCGAGCTCGTCGCGGCCCGGACGACGGGAAGGCTGCCGATGACGATGCCGAGGACGACTCCGGCGACGAGGGCGACGGCCAGGCCGATCGCCCAGCCGCGCAGCGTCTGGCCGAGGGCGGTCCAGAAGGTCGGCGTGCCCGCCTCGTCGACGAGGGCCGAGACCATCGAGCTGAAGGGCGGCAGGAACCGGTCGTCGACGAGGCCGAGCCGGGGCACGAGCTCGAGGACCGCGACGAGGGTCAGCAGACCGAGCGCGCCGAGGACCCCGGCGGGGACGGGCCGTCCTCGCCGGGGGCCCGCCGTGCCGCCGGGCGCCGGCCGCCGGGACTCGACGGTGGCGCTCGTCATCAGTTCAGCAGCTGGTTGACGTCGAGCTTGTTGTCGATGAGCTTCTCCTGCGCCGCGAGGTCGGCCAGCTTCTGCAGGCTCTCCTTGTTCACTCCGGGCTCCCAGAGCGGCAGGGTCATCTCCTTGGCGACCGACGGGTCGATCTTCGTGTAGCTCGACAGGATGTCCCGCGCCTCGTCCGGGTGCTCCTGGGCGTAGGTGAGCGACTCGTTCATCGCCTCGGTGAAGCGCTTGACGAGGTCAGGGTTGGACTTGGCCGTCTGCTCGCTCGTGAAGTACGTCGAGATCTGCAGCTTCGGGAACGTGTCGACGAGGTTCGAGGCGATGACGCGGTCACCCTGCTGCTTGGCGATCGTCACGAAAGGCTCGACGACCCAGGCGGCGTCGACCCGACCTTCCTTGACGGCGGCCGGCATGTCGGGGAAGGCGAGCTCGACGAACTTGACGGACGACGGGTCGCCGCCCGCCTTCTGCACCGACTGGCGCACGGTCGTGTCACCGATGTTCTTGAGCGTGTTGATCGAGACGGTCTTGCCGGCGAGGTCCTTCGCGCTCTGGATCGGGCTGTCCGCCTTGACGACGATCGCGCTGAAGTCCTTGCCGTCGACGCCCGTCGACGAGTTGCCGGCCGCGACGACCTTGATCGGCAGGTTCTTGGACTTGGCGATGATGAGCGAGGTCACGTTGCTGAAGCCGAACTGGAACTGGCCGCTCGCGACGCCGGGGACGATGGCGGCGCCGCCCTGGCCGCTCTCCATCGAGACCTTGATGTTGCGCTTGTCGAAGAAGCCCTTCTTGGCGCCGAGGTAGATCGGGGCGACGTCGACGATCGGGATGACGCCGACCTTCACCTGGTCGACGGAGCCGCCGCCCGATGCGCCGCCACTCGGGGTCGGCGACCCGCTCGAGCCGCACGCTGCCAACAGGACTGCCACCGCGGCCGCGCCGGCGGCCGCCTTCAGAGAAGCACGCATCAGGTCTCCATTGATCTGGAAGTTCGCAGGGCGAACATGAGTTCAGTTGTCGAACCGTAGCCGTCGATCCGGGACGGGTCAATGGTCTGTTCGGCCCCCGGCCGGCGTCCGACCCCTCGGCCGGTCTTGCCCGCGCCGGCGTTTGTCGGGATGGTGGCGGCATGGAGCAGACGGATCTGGAGTACGAAGGCCACGGCGGCACGATCGTCGGTCGGCGGTGGCGGGGCGACCGCGCGGACTACGTCGTGCTGCTCGTGCACGGCTACGGCGAGCACGCGGGCCGCTACGAGCACGTCGCACAGCGGCTCGTCGACGACGGTGCCGTCGTGTACGCCCTCGACCACGTCGGCCACGGGCGCAGCGAGGGCGAGCGGGTCCTCATCGAGGACTTCGAGCGGGTCTGTGAGGACGTCCACCTCCTCGAGGGTCGGGCGCGGGCGGAGCATCCGAGGCAGCCCATCGTCCTCATCGGGCACTCGATGGGAGGGCTCATCGCGGCCCGGTACGCGCAGCGCTTCGGTGACGGCCTGTCAGCGGTCGTGCTGTCGGGCCCGGTCCTCGGGTCGTGGGCGGCAGCGGAGGCGCTGCTCGGAGTCGAGCAGATCCCGGACACCCCGATCGACCCGTCGACGCTGAGCCGGGACCCCGCCGTGGGCGAGGCCTATGTCGCCGACCCGCTCGTCTGGCACGGCCCGTTCAAGCGGCCGACGGTCGAGGCGATCGTCCATACCATGCACACGGTGACCGAGGGGGGCCAGATCGACGGGCCGATCCTCTGGCTGCACGGCGAGGAGGACCAGCTCGTGCCGATCGGCCCGTCCCGCAAGGCATTTGCCGCGCTGGGCGGTCGTCACGCGTCGTCGAAGACCTACCCGGGCGCCCGGCACGAGATCTTCAACGAGACCAACCAGGACGAGGTGCTCGGGGACGTCATCGCCTTCGTCCACGAGAGCCTGTCGAAGCGCTGACGAGCGAGAGGTGCCGTATGCCGCTCAGCCGGCTCAGCGGCAT
>NZ_AWQS01000251.1 GCF_000576575.1 Intrasporangium chromatireducens Q5-1 | reverse complement strand
AAATGACCCACGGATGAGTCAGAAGGGCCCAAAATGCAGCCCACCGATTCCCCTGCGGCCATCCCCGGCGACGACCTTGGGGTGCAGCTATGACGGCCGCCACCGGCCTCATCGACGTCCCGCGGGTCCGGGCCGAGCATCCCATCGTCGAGGTCGTCGCGGCAGAGGGCGTGGAACTGCACCCCCGAGGGCGGGGATGGGTCGGGTGCTGCCCGTTCCACGAGGACCACACCCCATCCCTGTCGGTCGACGCCATCCCTGACCGCTACCACTGCTTCGGCTGCGGAGCGTCTGGGGACGTCATCGACTTCGTCGGCCGTCTGCACGGGCTCGACTTCCGCTCCGCCGTCGCCCTACTCGATACCGGAGCCTCCTTGGCTGCCTGGCCATCTACGGCGGTGGGTCCGCGCCCTAGCAGGCGGTGGCTGCGCCTCATCGGCGACCACGACACCCGGACCACCCCGGCCGTGAGTCCCGAGCGCGCCTTCGAGATCAACGCCCTCGCGTGGACCTACCTCGGCCGCCCCACCGCGACGGCCTTCGCCGAGTCATGGCTCAAGACGAGGCGCGGGATCGACTTGGGCCCGTTGCGGACCGAGGATCCGAGATCGGGTCTGGCTGGCTATGCCTCCACGAGCTGGACTAGCCTGACCGATCGCCTCCGCGCGGACGGCGTCTGCGTCGAAGAACTTCAGGCACTTGACCTGTCCCAGCCGGGGCGCAGCGGGCACCTCCTCGACACCCTCCGTGGCCGGATCGTCTTCCCGATCACCGAACCGGACGGCCGAATCCGCGGGTTCATAGGTCGCGACATCACCGGTCACCCCGCCGCACCGAAGTACCGCAACCCCACCCGAACCCCGATCTACGACAAGTCACAGGTCCTCTACCGACCCAGCCACCAGGATCTGGCGGGCGATGGCAGCGTCGCCATCGTCGAGGGAGTCCTGGACGCCCTCGCCATCGCCGCCGCGGCAGCCGAGTCGGGCCGGACGCGCCATGTCGCCCCGGTCGCCACCGGTGGCGTCACCGTCTCGGCCGCCCAAGCCCACCACGTTCTCTCCTTGAGCATGAACCCGCCGCGAATCATCCTCGACAGCGACCCAGCTGGCCGAGGGGGCACCGACCGTTGGCTCCGAGCGCTGAGCCTCGAGCGGCACCGCCCCGCCTTCGTCACCCACCTACCCGAGGGCACCGACCCTGCCGACTGGCTGGCCAGCGCCGAGGCGACGGAGCGGCTCGAGCTCGTCCTCCAACCGCCCAGCCCCCACGACCCGCTCGAGGACGCCAATGCGCTCAGAAGCCCGCCAGAGAGAGGGCGAGGCGCCTCCGCGAGGACCGTCCTGCCAGGACGCGACCTCGTCCGCCTGAGCCTCCAGACCGCCCAAGACCCCATCGGCGACACCGTCGCCGCCGTCACTCCCCTGATCCGGTGGCTGGGACCCGGCCTCCGACACGCGCTGCTCGAGCAAGCCACCGCAGAGATGACCCGCAGCGGCTGGAACCCGAAAGGCGCGTTCACCGCGGCCCTGCAGCGCGCCCTCGACGCCGAGCCCAGCGGCATACCCCCTCCGACCCGCGGGGCACCGCACCCGCTCGGCCCCGAACTGCTCTGAACCGCCCTGCCAGACAAGGAGAACGCCATATGAGTCTCATCCCCCTCGACGAAGCGGCCGCCGAGCTGCACGCCGCGGCGGTCATCGCCGACGGCCACTCAGTTGGCGATCCCTTCAGCCCCTGGACCGCGCTGGCCGCACAGCTACGCCTCGTCGCCGCCGGACTGGATCCCACTCCCGTCACGCGTCCGCAGCACCGCGACCTCGCCACCCGTCATGTCACTGCCGCACTCGACCTACTCGACAGCGTCCTTCCCAGCGCAGGCTTCATGGATCTGGCGTTCTGGCATCGCCATGTCGAGCACCTCCACACAGAGACTGCACGGCTCGAGGCGACCCTTAGCCACCGGCAGGGGACGCCATGAGCGCCACCCACGCCGCCTGGCCCACGGACCTCGCGCCCACCGCGACGACCACGCGTGACCTGCTCGAGCGCGCACACACCCTGAAAGGGCAGTACCTCCGCACCCGTGGCCCCGTCTCGGTGGCCCAGTGGGAGTCCTTCGACCAGGCCCTCTACCGGCTGCTCGTCGAGCTCCTCAGCCAGCGCACCGTTGGCCCCGGGCCCGTCGACCGCGCTGCCCTGCCGCTCTACGACATCGTCAAGGCCTATCCCACCCCGCTGGCGCCGTTCCCCGGCGCCCCGGAGCTCACCCCCGCCGACGCCGGTCGCCTGATCGGCTGCAGCACCAGCACGATCCGTGCACGCATCCTCCGCGGCGAGATCACCGCCACCCGAACCTCGACCGGCTGGCAGATCCCGCACCACAGCCTCGACCTGCGCAGCGATGTCCGCCCAGCCGACCCGACCGATCCCCAACCGCTCGCCCGGATCGCCGTCACCCTTGGCGTCCTCACCGACGTCCTGCACGAACACCAACGCCTGCCGGAGAAGCCGGACCTCGGCACCGGACCGCTGCTGCGGCTCGCACACGACGTCCTTCGCGACACCGACGCCATCAGCCGGCACACCCTGGCGCTCATCGAACCCGAGGGCGTCGGCCGCGTGCTCGCCATCACCCGGCACGCCGCCGCATCCACCGCCCGGCTCGCGCATACCGCTAGCGAGCCCCTCCCGTATGCCGCTGTCCCGCCCCCCACACGGGACCGCTCAGTCCGCGCAGCGCTGAGTCCCTCACCGGGTGCCTCGACGACATACGAGCTCGGTCTGCTGGATCGCGCCCTCGCCGACTGGACACGCGCCGCAAGAAGCGAGCTCGCGCAGTCCGTGCCAAGCGTGGAGGTGATCCGCAACATCACCAGCCACGGCGTACACATCTACGCAACCCTCGACGCGCTGCTGGGTGCGGAGGACTCCGAGACCGTCCCAAGCGTCCGCGCGCAGCTGCGCGCCACGGCCCAGGAACTCCAGCGAGCCGGCGCAGCGTGGGGACCCGCCACCACGACCGTGCGCCCAAGCCCCAACTACGTGGAGGCCGCGCAGCACCTGCATGACGCGCTCGAGGAGGCCATCCGGTGCGCTCCAGACCTCGGCAGTCGTCAGCGAGAGCGCGCCTTCGACAGTCTCACGGCGGCGAGCCACGACATGGCAGCCCTCACGCGAGAGATTGGGCCGATACCGGGCCGCCTCATCGACGCGGGGATCCTCTTCGCACACGCCCGCGCTGTCGAAGCCGACACCGACCGCCTGCGTGCCCGCCTCAGGGGCCGGCTCGTCACGTTGCACTACAGCGACCTCCCAGATCTAGAAGCGGCCAACACCGCGGCCCAGCGGGCAACGGAACTGACCGAGCGCGAACTGTGCCGCCACCTCGCGGCGCGACGACAGCCCGCCCCTCAAACCGAACCGTCACTCGGCCCGCAGCTGTGACCTGCCCTCAGCCGACCCACCTGTGGACAACAGGGACACCGGCACTGCCGGCGGAGCACAACTGATAGTGGCCCGAGCCAGCCGTAGACCAGACATAGTCGATTTCGAGGAGCAGCAATGACGACGATCGCCCGGTCCACCTCGACGCGCCAACACATGACCGTTCGTGACCTCTGTGAAGAGCTCGGGATCGCCCGCTCGACGTTCTACGACTGGCGGGCCGCCCGCAAGGCGCCACCGTGTATCAAGCTGCCCAACGGCGACCTCCGGATCCGTCGCGCCGAGTTCGAGCGCTGGCTCGAGTCGCTCGAGCAGCGCATCTGACCATGAGCCCCCGGACCACTCTCGAGGTGCAGGTCTGGGGCGTCCGGCGTTACAAGGGCAAGCGCAAGACGACCTACACCATCCGATGGAAGGTCGAGGACCGGATCTTCCAGGAGACCTTCGACACCATCAAGCTTGCGGAGTCTTTCCGGGCGCGCCTGCTCGTGGGCATGCGCCAGGCCGAGCCCTTCGATGTGCGAACGGGACTCCCGCTCGGTGCACTGGACAAACCGTCGGAGCTGTCCTGGCTGGATCACGCGATGGCGTTCGTGGACATGAAGTGGCCACACGCCTCCCCCCGGCATCGCAAAGGAATCGCCGAAGGCCTGACCACGGCGACCGTCGCGGCCCTGCCCAGCGGCACCATTGATCCTGCCGCTCTCCGCCGGGCGCTCGACGGCTGGGTCTTCAACACCTCCGCTCGCACCGCGTCCCCCGACGATGAGGTGCCAGAGGATCACGAGGATGCAGTTCGATGGGCGCAGCGCCAGTCACCGTCACTCGTCGAGATGGCGGACCCGGCGCGCCTGCGGCGCATCCTCGACGCGCTGGCGCTCAAGCTCGACGGACGGCCCGCCTCCTCGAGCACCGTCGCCCGCAAGCGCTCCGCCCTCTACAGCGCCTTCCAGTACGCCGTCGAGATCGGTGCCTTGCCGTCGAACCCCATGGACCGCATCGCGTGGAGGCCCCCAGCACACACGGATGAGGTCGACCGACGAGTCGTCGTGAACCCGCAGCAGGCCAAAGCCCTGCTCGCCGAGGTGGCAGCGCTCTACCCGTCCCTCGAAGCGTTCTTCGCCTGCATCTACTACGCCGGCCTGCGCCCGGCCGAGGTCCGCCACCTCAAGGTCAGCGACCTGCATCTCCCAACCGACGCACAGGCATGGGGCACCCTGCACCTTCTCGGCTCGACCCAGACCGCGGGAGCTGCATGGACCGATACCGGCGAGGCCACCGAGGACCGGAGCCTGAAGCATCGGGCGCGGCGAGCCACGCGTCAGGCGCCGGCACCCCCAGAACTGGTGGCCAGCCTCCGGCGCCACATCGAGCGCTTCCCACCCGGCGTCGGCGGCCGTCTCTTCGTGACCCGCGCGGGAAGAGCCGGCGTGCCGGTTGCCCCGCCGTTCGCGAGCCCGCAGTCGATGGGCATCGTCTACCGGATCTGGGACCAAGCGCGCCGGGCGGCCCTGACCGACGAGGAGTATCACTCCCCGCTGGCCAAGCGGCCGTATGACCTCCGGCACGCCGCCGTCTCGCTGTGGCTGAACGCTGGCGTCCCTGCCACACAGGTTGCCGAGTGGGCCGGCCACAGCGTCAACGTCCTCCTGCGCGTCTACGCCTCCTGCATCGTTGGCCAGGACGAGGCGTCTCGCCGACGGGTCGAGCTGGCCCTGTCAGCCGCCCATGGGATCCAAGCGCCGCAGCCTCCACGTGATGGCACCCAAACTTCCCCACCAGTTCCCCACTGACAGCCGTAATGCGCCGTCTCGAGCCGTTGCCAGCCGGACAAGACCAGACGACAGCAGAAGGGCCCCGGACCGACGTTTCCGCAGGTCAGGGGCCCTTCTGAGCACGT
>NZ_AWQS01000250.1 GCF_000576575.1 Intrasporangium chromatireducens Q5-1 | reverse complement strand
GGGTGCACGGCGGCGACCCGGCCGGGCCGTCCCCGTCCGACCCGGCCCATCGGGAGGTCGTCACGGCGTTCCTCGACGCGGCCCAGGGCGGCGACCTCGGGCGCCTCGTCGAGCTGCTCCACCCGGACGCCGTGCTGCGCCCCGACGCGGTCGCCGCGGGGATGGGCTCCCCAGCCCTGGCAGGCGGCTCCGAGCTCGCCAACTTCTTCTGCGGCTCGGCCAAGGCGGCCCGCCGGGTGTTCGTCGACGGCGCGCCGGCCGCCCTGTGGTCGCTGCACGGCGTGCCGAAGGTCGCCTTCCTGTTCACCCTCGACGACGCGACCGGACAGATCACGGCCATCGACCTCGTCGGTGACCCCGAGCGGCTCGCGATGTTCAGCATCGAGACGATGCGCCGCACCCGCACCCCCGACTGATCGACAGTGCACGAATCCCCGTCGACAGTGCGCGAATCCCGATCGACCGTGCACGAATCCCGATCGACCGTGCACGAATCCCCCTCGACAGTGCACTCGTCGATGGGCCGCCGTCGGCGGTTGCGCCTACGATCGGCGAGGTGAGCGACAAAGCCGCCGTGCTCGAGGTCCCGGGTCCCGACGGGACACGCGAGGTGCGTGTCTCCAGTCCGGAGCGGGTGCTGTGGCCCGGCGCGGGCATGGCCGACCAGCAGCCGGTCACGAAGCTCGACCTCGCCAACTACATTGTCGCCGTTGCCGACCCGCTCCTCGGCGCTCTGGGCGACCGGCCGGTCACGCTGCAGCGCTTCCCCGAGGGCATCGAGGGTGAGGAGTTCTTCTCGAAGAACCCCCCGAAGGGGGTGCCGGACCACGCGCGCACCGTCAACGTCACCTACCCCTCCGGACGGCGCCATCCGCAGCTCGTCATCGACGAGATCGCGACGGCCGTCTGGGCCGTGCAGATGAACACGATCACCTTCCACCCGTGGCCGGTTCGCACCGCCGACGTCGACAAGCCGGACGAGCTGCGCATCGACCTCGACCCGCAGCCCGGCCGCGTCTTCGCCGATGCGGTCGAGGCCGCCTTCGCCCTGCGCGACGTGATGGCGGAGATCGGGCTCACGGCCTGGGCCAAGACGAGCGGGAACCGGGGCGTCCACGTCTACGCCCGGATCGCGCCGACCCACGAGTTCCTCGACGTCCGGCATGGCGTCATCGGCATCGCCCGTGAGCTCGAGCGCCGCCTGCCCGACCTCGTCACAACCTCGTGGTGGAAGGAGGAGCGCGGCGAGCGCATCTTCGTCGACTTCAACCAGGCCAGTCGCGACCGGACGATCGCCTCCGCCTGGTCGCCGCGACCGCTACCGGGCGCGCCGGTCTCGACGCCCGTCCGGTGGGAGGACCTGCGCGACCTCGACCCCACGACGCTGACGGTCAGGACCGTGCCCGCACTGGTCGCGGAGCGGGGCAACCCCTGGGCAGGGATCGATGACGCGGTCGGTGACGTGGCCGCGGCGATCGCGCTGTGGGACAAGGACGTCGAGGAGCGGGGCCTCGGCGAGCTGAACTTCCCTCCGGACTACCCGAAGATGCCCGGGGAGCCGCCGCGGGTCCAGCCGAGCAAGCGTCGCACCGACAAGGCGGACCACGAGTACATGGCGCCGAAGGCCGAGCGTGACGCCGACCTGCGCAAGGTCTGGGGACCCGTGCCGCCGCCGGTCCCGCCGATGCTCGCCAAGGCGGTCAAGGGCTTCGGCGCCGTCAAGGGCGAGGTCATCTACGAGCCGAAGTGGGACGGCTTCCGCTCGATCATCTTCCGCTCCGGCGACGAGGTCGAGATCGGCAGCCGCAACGAGAAGCCGATGACCCGCTACTTCCCGGAGATCGTCGAGGCGGTCAAGGCGAGCTTCCCGGACCAGGCCGTCATCGACGGCGAGATCGTCCTCGTCCGCCCCGAGGACCGGGACCGGCTCGACTTCGACATGCTCCAGCAGCGGATCCACCCCGCCGCATCACGCGTCCGCAAGCTCTCGACCGAGACCCCGGCGAGCTTCGTCGCGTTCGACCTGCTCTCCCTCGGCGGCGAGTCCTACCTCGACCGGCCGTTCCGCGAACGTCGTGCCGCGCTGGAGCAGGCCCTGGCCGAGGCCGAGCCCCCGATCCACCTCACGCCGGCGACGACCGACCGGGCCACGGCCGAGGAGTGGTTCGAGCAGTTCGAGGGCGCCGGCCTCGACGGGGTGATCGCCAAACCCGTCGACGGCCACTACGAGCCGGACAAGCGGACGATGTTCAAGATCAAGCACGAACGCACGGCCGACTGCGTCGTCGCCGGCTACCGGACCCACAAGACCGACCCCGAGGCGATCGGCTCGCTGCTGCTCGGCCTGTATGACGCCGACGGCAGCCTCGCCAGTGTCGGGGTCATCGGCGCGCTGCCGATGGCCCGGCGCCGCGAGCTCTTCCAGGAGCTCCAGCCGCTCGTCGCGGAGTGGGATGACCACCCGTGGAACTGGGCCAAGCCCGAGGAGGGCGTGCGCACGCCTCGCTCGTCCGAGTACAGCCGCTGGAACAACCAGAAGGACCTGTCCTTCATCCCGCTGCGGCCGGAGCTCGTCGTCGAGGTCCGCTACGACCACATGGAGGGCACGCGCTTCCGGCACACGGCCCAGTTCGTCCGGTGGCGCCCCGACCGCGACCCGACCTCGTGCACGTTCGCCCAGCTCGACGAGCCGGTGAAGTACGACCTCGCCGACGTCCTCAGCGCCGAGTAGCCGTGCGAGGGCATGTCCCTCGCGGACGAGACCGCCGTCGTGGCAGCCCACCCCGTCGAGAAGGTATGCCGCTCACCCAGCTGAGGTGAGCGGCATACCTCCCGCTCGTGCGCGCGTCCTCCGCGCGGAAGGTCACGAGGTGTACGGGACCCGCTCCCACGACAGGACGTGATCGGCACCCGGGCGCGTGACCGTGACCTTGAGGAAGTCCTTGTTGTTGGACGAGCCGTCCACGGTGACCCGCGTCAGGTTGTCGGCCGACCCCTCCACACCGTAGAAGCTCAGCCAGCGCGAGCCCGCCGCGAGCGGGCGGTCCGCGTTGTAGACGTGGCTGTCGCCGTTGAACAGGTAGACCTCGCCGTCGAAGCTGCTCGCCTGCTTGACCAGCTCGGCGACCAGTGGCTGGAACGCGGAGTTGTCCGCCCAGGTGACGTCATACGTCGGGTCGAACATGTCCGCCTGCAGGAAGAGCGCAACCGCGCGGTCGTGCCGACGCCGCGCAGAGTCAAAGGCCGCCCGCACCTGGGCGAGAGCGTTGTCGGCCCGCGCCTGCTCCTCCCTGACCTGCTCGGCGGTGGGTGCGGTGAAGCCGAGCTCGGGCCAGGGCAGGAGGCCGTTGTTGCTGCCGACCACGTGCAGGGTGGCGATGTCGACTCCCTGCCGGCGCAGCGACACGTTCTCCGGGAACCCGGCGGCGGCCTGGGAGTCGACCTTGATCGGCTCGGCGCCGAGCGTTCGCCCGGGCTGGGCGAAGAAGGTCGAACGGAGCGTCGCGAGCCGCTCGAGGGGGTTGTAGGTCCCGTTGTTGGTGCGGTGGCAGTCGGTCCACTCGTTGTCGCCGGGGGTGTAGATGAGGGGCATCGTGAAGCGGTCGAACTGGGTCTTGACCATGTCGAAGTACTCGTTCGTGCACGTCGAGGAGCCACTCTTGATGTCGCCGACATGGACGGTGAAGGCGAGCCCAGGCGTCGCGTTGATCTGGTCGACCCAGGCCGGCAGCTTCGCGACCTGGTCGCTGCCATAGGGCAGGTCCCCGATGACTGCGAAGGAGTAGTGCCCGTCCTTCTGCTGACCCGGGGCGTCGGAGGCGACTGCGGCGACCGGAGCCGCGAGGAGGGCGGCCCCGAGGGCCGCGACGGTGAGGATGCGCGTTCTCATGACCCCGTTGTCTCGCACCGCGGTTAACGAGGCGCCTCGTCGCCGTGAAGGACAAGCGACCGTGGGCCGCCGGGCGGGGGATGTCGATTCCATCGCGCCTCGTTCGTCAGCAGGATGTGACGAGAGCCGTCACGACCGACACCAAGGAGTCACCATGGCCGACACCTACGCCTACCTGATCCACGAGCCCGACTGGGAGCCCGAGAGCCACATCGCCGAGGCCGGTGGCCCGGAGCCCGCGTTCGCCGAGCACGCAGCCTTCGCCAAGGCGGTGGCCGAGCTCGGTGCCCGCATCGTCGGCGGCGCCGCCCTCGACAACTCGCGCCACGGCGGCATGGTCACCCCGGGCCGCGGCGAGCGTCAGGTCGAGGACGCGGTCTGGACCGACGGCCCGTTCACCGACACCACCGAGGTCATCACCGGCTTCTACCTCGTCGAGACGGAGGACCCCGACCTCGCCAAGCGCATCGCCGCGTTGGTCCCGACCGGCGGGCGCATCGAGTGGCGCAAGGTCTTCCCGACCGGCACGTGACATCGCTCCGCTGACACCCCGGGTCGGCCGCGGCCACAATGGCGGCATGCGGCCGACCCCGGACGAGTTCGCGGACGCGTGGCCGCGCATCGTGCGCGCCCTTGCTGCCCTGACGGGCAGCCTCGACGAGGCGGAGGAGTATGCCGCTGAGTCCCTGGCGCGCGCCGCTGCCCACCCGCACCCCATCGACTCGCTCGCCGCCTGGTGCACGACGGTCGGCAAGCGGGCCTGGCTCGACGAGCAGCGACGCCGCGCGACGCTGGCCCGGCTGGTCCCGCAGCTCGCCCGGCCCGACGTGGACGAGACCCCCATGACGCATGACCCGGACGACCGGCTGCCCGGCGGTGACGAGCTCGACGACCGGCTCGCCCTGCTCTACGTCGCGTGTGACGGCGAGCTGAGCCAGACCAGCCAGCTGGTCCTCGCACTCCGGGTGGTCTGTGGCCTGACGATCCCCGAGATCGCGACGCACCTGGGCATCCAGGACACCGCCGCGGCGGCGCGGCTGACCCGGGCGAAGAAGACGTTGCGTGAGGCGCGTGGCAGCTTCCGCGTGCCGGACTCCGCCGAGCGGGAGCGGCGACTACCGGTCGTCCTCGCTTGCGTGGCAGGCCTGTTCACCGTCGCCCACCGGACCTGGCTCGACCCGGCCGACGCCTTCGCCGGCACCGGACGGCAGGCGTTGTCCATCGCGCACGCCCTGGTGGCCACCCGCCCGGACGACCCGGAGGTCCGCGGCCTGCGCGCGGTCATCCGGCTCGGCCTGGCCCGCAGACCGGGCCGGGTCGACGAGAGGGGGACAGCGCTCGCCCTCGACGAGGTGGACCGCTCCCGCTGGGACCAGCAGCTGCTCCGGGCCGGCCTCAGCGACGCCTATCTCGCCATGGAAAACGCCGACGTGGCCCCTCGTCGGGAAGTGGCCTCTCGTCGGTTGGTGGCC
>NZ_AWQS01000249.1 GCF_000576575.1 Intrasporangium chromatireducens Q5-1 | reverse complement strand
GCCGGCCCGGTCGCCGGCATGCCGGCCACGGGCGGCAGGTCGGACGGCTCGTAGGGCTCGCCGCCCGAGTAGGGACTACCGGGGCTGGCGCTCATCGTTCGCCCTCCTCCCAGGCGCTGCCCATCGCGTCGGCCGGCGGAGCTCCGGGGGCGCTCGCGGCGCTCGGCTTGGAGGCCTCGGAGATCTCGCCGGTGCCGCCGGTCACGCTGCGGCCGGTCTCCATGTCCGTGCCCATCGTGCCGGTGCCCATCCCGGCGGTGCCGGCTCCAGTGCCCGGGGTGCGGCTCTCGGTGTCGCGGGCGCCGGTGGTGCCGTAGGTCGTCGTCGTGGTGCCGGACGTCGCGTCGTAGGACGTCGTCGACTCATACCGCCTCGGCGCACCGGACTGGTCGGTGTAGGCGCCGGAGTAGCCGCTCGTGCGGTAGCCGTTCCCCGTGTCGGAGTCCGACCCGCCGGTGAGGCCACGCGTCAGGCGGCCGGAGAGGAACCCGACGCCGGCCGCGACGGCCAGGAACGTGCCGGGCTTGCGGCGGGCGAAGCGCTTCACCTCGTCGATCACCTCACCGGGCTCACGGTTCTCGAGCCACGACCCGATGGAGTGGGCCCGGTCGGAGGCCTCGCGGGCCAGCTGGGTCGCCATGCTCGACGAGTCGCTCCGGTCCGCCATCTGTCCGAACTGCTGGCCGAGGTCGCGCAGCGAGCCCGCGAGCCGGCTCTGCTGGGCGCGGGCCTGGTCGGTCAGCTCGGAGCGCGACTGGTCCGCGAGCTTGCGGATCTCGTCGGTCGCCGTCGAGGCGACCCGGCTGGCCTCCTGCTTCGCGGTCTGGGCGGTGTCCTGGGCGCTCTGGGTCGCCTGGTCGCCGACCTGCTGGGCGCCGGCCTTCACCTTGTCGGACGTGCCACGCGTGTCCGTCGTGTCGGCGCCCGGCGAACCGTCCGCACCCGTCGAGCTCGAGACGTATGTCGTGCCGCTGGCTGCCGCTGGGCCGCCGAGGCCCGCAGCGGTTGCGGACTCCGTACCGGAGGTGTCGCTCACCCCAGCAGCGCGTGCCGGGCCGCCGGGAGGGGTCGTCGGGGTGCCGAGGGGGTCCGTGCTGTACTCCGCCCCGGCTGCGGGGGTGTCGGCCCGCGGGTCGTTGATCTGGTCGGACATCTGTGCTCCTCATGTCGGGGCGGGCCCTTGGTGGGCCCGGCGCTTCTGGTGCGCAGGTCATGGGGACTACCCGACGGGTCTCGGCCGTAACCCGTCCGCAACCCACGTTCAGGCGGCTCGCAGGAATGCTTCGTACGGTCGAAGCACATGTCTGGACCACGCGCAACGCACTACAAGTGGGTCGCCCTGTCGAACACGACGCTCGGCGTCCTCATCGCGACGATCAACTCGTCGATCCTGCTCATCGCCCTCCCGGACATCTTCCGGGGTCTGCACGTCAACCCCCTCGCGGCGGGCAACTCGAGCTATCTGCTGTGGCTGATCATGGGCTATCTCGTCGTGACGGCCGTCCTCGTCGTCAGCTTCGGCCGGCTCGGGGACATGTTCGGCCGGGTCCGCATGTACAACGCCGGCTTCGCCATCTTCACGGTGTCGTCGGTGCTGCTCAGCGTCACCTGGCTGACGGGTGACGCGGGCGCGCTCTGGCTGATCGTCATGCGGATCGTCCAGGGCGTGGGCGGCGCTCTCCTGATGGCGAACTCGAGCGCCATCATCACCGATGCCTTCTCGCCGGACCAGCGCGGCCTCGCGCTCGGGCTCAACATGGTCGCCGGCATCGCGGGCTCGTTCATCGGCCTCGTCATCGGCGGCGTGCTCGCACCGGTGGAGTGGCACCTCGTCTTCCTCGTCTCCGTGCCGGTCAGCCTGTTCGGCACCGTCTGGGCCTACCTCAAGCTGCGCGACACCGGGGTGCGCCACGACGCCGGGATGGACTGGTGGGGCAATGCCACGTTCGCGATCGGCCTCATCGCGATCCTCGCCGGGATCACCTACGGCATCCAGCCCTACGGCGAGCACGTCATGGGCTGGACCAATCCCGCCGTCCTCGCCGCCCTCATCGGCGGAGCGGTGGTGCTCGGGCTGTTCTGCTTCATCGAGACCCGGGTCGCGCACCCGATGTTCAACCTCGAGCTGTTCCGGATCCGGGCCTTCAGTGCGGGCAACCTCGCGAGCCTGCTGTCCGGGCTGGGCCGCGGCGGCCTGATGTTCATCCTCATCATCTGGCTCCAGGGCATCTGGCTGCCGGAGCACGGGTACTCGTTCGAGGAGACGCCGCTCTGGGCCGGCATCTTCATGCTCCCGATGACCGTCGGCTTCCTCGTGGCCGGACCCCTCTCGGGCTGGCTCTCCGACCGCTTCGGAGCCCGGCCGTTCGCAACCGGCGGGATGGTCATCGCGGCAGCGAGCTTCGTCTGGCTGCTCCTGCTCCCGGTCCAGTTCGGCTACCTGTCCTTCGCCGGGGCGCTGCTCGTCAGCGGTCTCGGGATGGGCCTGTTCGCCTCCCCGAACCGGGCCGGCATTATGAACGCGCTGCCGGCCAACCGCCGCGGCGTCGGCGCCGGGATGAGCACCACCTTCCAGAACTCGGCGATGGTCCTGTCGATCGGCATCTTCTTCTCGCTCATGATCACGGGCCTCGCCGGTGCGCTGCCGCACGCGATGGTGACCGGCCTCACCGCGCACGGCGTCTCGACGGCACAAGCACAGCAGCTCGCCGCGCTGCCGCCCGTCGCGGTCCTCTTCGCGTCGCTGCTCGGCTACAACCCGATCGGGACCCTCCTCGGCCCTGCCGAGTTGCACCGGCTGGCACCGGCCGACGCGAGCTACCTGACGGGTCGCGGGTTCTTCCCCTCCCTCATCTCGGCGCCGTTCCACGACGGCCTGGTCGTCGCCTTCGGGTTCGCGATCGCCGCGTGCCTCGTCGCGGCGGGGGCGTCGTGGCTGCGCGGTGGGAAGTACGTCCACGAGGACGAGCCGGTGGCCGTGGCGCAACCGTCGGCCCCCGCGGTGGGTAGGAGCGTCCCATGACGTCCTCGACCGGGACACCGCCAACCGTGGCGAACGAGCGACCCGCTCGCCGGGGGCCCGCCGCTGGCCAGGACGCCGCCGGTCGTCGTGGCGACACCGCTCCTCGCGGCGACACCACTCCTCGCGGCGACACCGGCCAGCCCGGTGGACCGACCGTCGCCGACGGCGCGCCGGAACCGCCGGACGAGGTGCTCCGCGCCCTGGCCGGCGACCTGCGCGCCGAGGTCAACCGGCTCGCGTACCACCTGCGCGCACCCGCGACCCGGTCCGGCATCACGCCGACCCGGCTCGCCGCCCTCGCGGCGCTCGCCCACGCCGAGACGGGACTGCGCGCGGGCGACCTCGCCGCCCGGATGGGGATCACCCCGGCGAGCATGAGTCGGCTGATCGACATCCTCGTCGAGGCCGGCTGGGCCGACCGGTCGCGCGATCCCGAGGACGCGCGGGCGGTGCTGCTGACCCTCACCGACCCGGGTCGGCGGGAGATCGAGGAGCTGCGCCGCGACAACGTCGCCAGCCTGGCCGCAGACCTCGCCTCGCTCGACCCGGCCGAGCGGGCCGTCCTGGCCGCGGCCGTGCCGCTGCTCCGGGCCCTGTCCGACCGCCGCCTCGCCGCCGGCTGAGTCCGCCCCCCGCTGGTTCGAGGTATTCGCCGGTCGCATCCTTCCGGCGAATACCTCGAACCGGGAGCCCCCTGAGCCGCATCCGGAAGGCGAACGTCCTGAATGCTCCCTATCGTCGGCGCATGACCGAATCACCGGAGCCCGAGTTCGTCGAGCAGAGCCTCCGATGCGCCCGCTTCGAGTCCGTCGACCTGCACGGCGCCACGCTGCAGCGGGTCGACCTCACCGGGGCGCGGCTCCGGTCCGTGGACCTCAGCGGTGCCGACTTCTGCGCGGTCGACCTGCACGACGTCCGCCTCCGGGGGTCCGAGCTGCTCAACGTGCGGATCGACGCCGAGCTGGACAACGTCGTCATCAACGGCGTCGACGTGGGCCCGCTCATCGAGGCCGAGCTGGACCGGCGCGACCCGGAGCGCGCCCTGATGCGCCCGGACGACCCGGCCGGGTTCCGGCAGGCGTGGTCGGTCCTCGAGCGCCGGTGGGGCGAGACCGTCGAGCGCGCGCGCACCCTCCCTCCCGCGGCGCTGCACGAGGGCGTCGACGACGAGTGGAGCTTCATCCAGACCCTGCGCCACCTCGGCTTCGCGAGCGCCGCGTGGGTCGGCCGGATGGTGCTCGGAGACCCGTCGCCGTGGCACCCCCTCGACCTGCCCTGGGACGAGGCCCCGGGGTGGGACGGCATCCCGTGGGACCGCAACGCCCGCCCGGATCTCGACGAGGTCCTCGAGCTGCGTCGTCAGCGCCAGGACTTGGTGGGGGAGGTCATGGACCGGCTCACCCCCGAGCAGCTCGAGTCCACGGTCACCCGGACGGAGCCGGGCTGGCCCCGGCTGGAGGAGTTCCCGCTGAAGCAGTGTCTCCTCATCGTCCTCAACGAGGAGTGGCACCACCGCCTCTACGCCGAGCGCGACCTCACCGCGCTCGAACCCAGCACACCCCGACAGAAGGAGAACTGACCCATGGACATCGTGCTCGTCGCCGGCCTCTGGCTCGACGGATCCGCTTGGGATGCAGTGGTGCCGGAGCTCAAGACGCTCGGCCACAACGCGATCCCGGTGACCCTCCCCGGTCAGGGCGACGGCAACCGGGAGGCGACCCTCGAGGACCAGGTGCAGGCCGTCCTCGCTGCGGTGGACGCCGCCGCCGAGCCCCCGCTCGTCGTCGGCCACTCGGCTGCCTGCACCCTCGCCTGGCTCGCCGCCGACCGTCGACCGGACCGGGTGCGCACCGTGTCGCTCATCGGCGGGTTCCCGTCGTCGGAGGGCGAGGCCTACGCCGACTTCTTCCCCACGACGGAGGGCGTCATGCCGTTCCCGGGGTGGGAGCCGTTCGAGGGCGCCGACTCGGCGGACCTCGACGCCGAGACGAAGGCGACGATGGCGGAGCGCGCCATCGCCGTCCCCGAGGGCGTCACCAAGGGCCGGGTCCACTACACCGACGACCGCAGGTTCACCGTCCCCGTCGTCCTCGTGTGCCCCGAGTTCTCGCCCGCCCAGGCCAAGGAGTGGATCGGCAGCGGCGACGTCCCTGAGCTGGCCCGGGTCGAGCGGCTCGAGTATGTCGACCTCGACTCGGGTCACTGGCCGATGTTCACCCAACCGGCCGAGCTGGCGCGCCTCCTCGCCGGGGCCTGCTCCTGACGGAACCGCGACGGCGGCGCCCCTAGGATGCGGCCGTGAGAACGTCGAAGTGGTCCCTCGCGTCCGAGCGCTCCATCCTCTCGATCCGGTCGAAGGG
>NZ_AWQS01000248.1 GCF_000576575.1 Intrasporangium chromatireducens Q5-1 | reverse complement strand
GACGTTTTCGGTATGCCGCTGACCGGGCTCGCGATGCTGCCGCGGTCGGTGGGTGGCTCGGCCTCAGGCGGACAGGGCCGGTTCGGTCAGGCTCGACTGGGTGGTGGACGACTCTGCGACGAACTGCTCGACGGCCTGGTGGACCGCTCGTCGGGCCGTGGGGTCGCTGATCCCGCGGCCGGGTCCCTCCTTGACGAGGTGGGTGTCGAGGACGAACCGGCCGGGCGCGACGTGCCGCGGCGAGAGGGACTGCAGGACCGGGCGGAGCGCGTAGTCGATCGACAGCAGGTGCGCGATCGTCCCACCGGTGGCGAGCGGCAGGACCGCCTTGCCGGCCAGCGCCTTCTGCGGCAGCAGGTCGAGGAAGGTCTTCAGGACGCCGGAGAAGGACGCCTTGTAGACCGGGGTGCCGATGACGAGGGCGTCGGCGAGATCGACTGCGGCCAGGGCGTTCTGAATCGCCGGGTGAGTGGTGTCGGCGCGCAGCAGGGCGGCCGCGGGCAAGTCGAGCACGTCGATCCGGGTCGCCGTGTGGCCGCCCAGGTCGAGGTGCTGGGCGGCGTCGTCGAGCAGGGCGGCGGTGCGAGATGGGCGCGACGGGCTGCCGCTGAGCAGGAGGAAGGAGGTCACGGGGTCTCGTTTCGAGAAGTCGTGGGCCGCGGACTGAGGGCCTCGGCTCGGGGGGCGATGGTGGGTGTCAGGTTCGGCGCCGTCGGGAGCTGATGACGCCGGTGTCGAAGCCGGCGAGGTGCAGCCCGCCGTGGAAGCGGGCGTGCTCGATCTTCAGACATCGGTCCATGACGACCGTCAGGCCGGCCTGCTCGGCCCGGGCCGCGATGTCCTCGTCCCAGAGGCCGAGCTGGAGCCAGAGGGTCGAGGCGCCGACCGCGATGGTCTCCTCGAGGACCTGGGGCAGGTCGGCCGGCTTGCGGAAGACGTCGACGAGGTCGGGGACGCCGGGGAGCGCATCGAGGGAGGGGTAGACGGGCCGGCCGAGGATCTCGGTGGCTCCGGGGTTGACGAACCACACCTCGTACGCCGCCGTGGAGAGCAGGTAGGTCGCGACGAAGTTGCTCGCCCGGGCCGGGTTGGCCGAGGCACCGACCATGGCGACGGTCCTGGTCCGGCGCAGGATGCCGAGCCGGTCACGCGCCGAAGGCGGGGACCACGCCGTGGTCGTGGGCGGCATACCCGATCCGGGGTTGTTGGTGGCGCAGGTGCTCACTGTGGCTCCTTGGTGGCGAGCGTCAGGGCCTGGCCGAGGTCCCAGAGGATGTCGTCGATGTCCTCGATGCCGACGCTGATCCGGACGAGGTCGGCGGGGACGCCGCACGCGACGAGCTGTGCGTCGCTGAGCTGCTGGTGGGTCGTGCTCGCCGGGTGGATGACGAGGGTCTTGGTGTCGCCAATGTTGGCCAGGTGGCTGCACAGCTCGACCGATTCGATGAACCGCTGGCCCGCGATGCGTCCGCCGACGACGCCGAAGGACAGGACCGATCCCGCGCCGTGCGGCAGGTAGCGACGCACCCGGTCAGGGTGCGAATAGCCGGGCAGCCCGGCGTAGCGAACCCACGCGACCCGGTCGTCGGCAGCGAGCCACTCGGCGACGCGCTGGGCGTTGGCGACGTGCGCGCGCATCCGCTGCGGTAGGGTCTCGAGCCCGACGAGGAGCTGGAAGGCGCTCGTGGCGGGCAGGCTCGAGCCGATGTCTCGCAGCTGTTCGCTGCGCAGCTTGGTCAGGAAGCCGTACTCGCCGAAGTTGTCCCACCAGCGCAGCCCGTTGTAGGAGGCAACGGGCTCGGTCATTGTCGGGAACCGGCCGTTGCCCCAGTCGAACCGGCCGGAGTCGACGACGACACCACCGAGGGTGGTGCCGTGCCCGCCGATGAACTTGGTCGCCGAGTGCACGACGATGTCGGCCCCGTGCTCGATCGGTCGACACAGCCAGGGTGTCGCGGTCGTGGAGTCGACGACGAGGGGGACCCCCGCGGCGTGGGCTGCCTCGGCCAAACCGGCGAGGTCGGCGACCTCGCCGGAGGGGTTGGCGAGCAGCTCGACGAAGACGAGCTTGGTCCGCTCGGTGATCGCGGCGGCGTAGTCGGCCGGGTCCGTGCCGTCGACGAAGGTCGTCTCGACGCCGAACCGGGCCAGGGAGACCTTGAGCTGGTTGATCGTGCCGCCGTAGAGCTGCGCGGACGCGACGATGTGCTCGCCAGCACCGGCCAGCGCGGCGAAGACGAGGTATTGCGCCGCGAGCCCGCTGCTCGTCGCGACGGCCCCGAGGCCGCCCTCCAGGCTGGCCATCCGCTCCTCGAACGCCGCGACGGTCGGGTTGGAGATGCGGCTGTAGACGGTGCCGTACTTCTGCAGCGCAAAGAGGTTCGCGGCATCCGCAGAGTCCTCGAAGACGAAGCTCGTGCTCGCATAGATCGGCACCGCACGGGCCCCGGTGGTGGGGTCAGGGCCGCCCCCGGCGTGAATGGCGCGGGTGGCGAAACCCCAGGTGCGGTCGGTCATCTCGGCATCTCCAAGGATCGGTTGGATAAGGGGCGCAGAGAGCGATCCCCGACGTGCGTCGGCGGCATCGCACGGTGCCCGGCCCCGATCGGGGCCGTTCAGTGCGGAACTGGGCAGGAGGGCGTCAGCCGCGGCGACACATGACGCTGCGAGTGCGCTCGAGGTCGACGTGCAGCCGACGCACGAGAGCCAGCGAGCGAGCTGGAACGCCTTGGCACTGAGCCGAGTTCATGGGGACCTCATCGATCCTGGCATTAGCACCGGCCCCGTTGGGGTGGTTGCTGCGGCGTTGACGAGCCAGGTCTCTAGGCCGCTCTGGATGGATAACCCGATGGAACCGCCCCGGACGCGGCCGTGTCAATAGGCGGAAATGTGATCTCGTCCACTGGGCCGCCCCTGCGCAGCGTTTCGGCGCCGGGAGCCACGCCGTACCGGACTGGCACGGTTGGGCGCTGCCACAGGTGCCGACCAGCTGCGCCGACATGGCCGGGGGGTTGAGCGCGCTCCCATGCCAAGTGGCGCGGCCGCGCGAGCCGGCGACGCCTGCAGCTGTGCCATCCATCACAGCGACGGTCGGGTTCCCTTGCCCGAGAGGATGATTGCCGGCACAGCCAAGAGCTCCGAGCCACTACGTCGCGCTTGGACCCGTGCGGGCCGGCTTCCCGCTTTGCGACGCGGACGGCAGGGCTGGCGAGTTCGTCGGCCGGCCGTTCGCGGTGTTGGATGAACCGCTCGAGTCCACTTGGAGTAGCCCATGCACACTTCCTCGAACCGAACCCGTGATCTGGCGTTGACGGCGACGTTTGCCGCGTTCATCGCGGTGCTCGGCCTCGTGCCGGCCTTCTCCCCATTCGGGTTCCCGGTGCCGATCACGCTGCAGTCGCTCGGGGTCATGGTGGTCGGCGCGGTGCTCGGCCCGCGCCGTGCGGCGGCCGCGGTGCTGTTTTTCCTGCTGCTGGTCGCGTTGGGGCTGCCGCTGCTCGCCGGCGGCCGCGGCGGGCTGGGCGTCTTCGCCGGACCGAGCGCCGGCTACCTGCTCGGCTTCCCGGTGGCGGCTGCCGTCATCGGGGCCCTGGTGTATCGCCGCGGCGCCCCCTACCAGCTCGGCCACGGGCTGGTAGCCACCGTGATCGGCGGCATCATCGCGCTCTACGCGATCGGGGTCCCGGTCACCGCGTGGCGCGCCGGGATCAGCCTGCCCGCAGCAATGTCCGGCAGCGCGCTGTTCCTCGTCGGTGACCTCGCCAAGGCGGTCCTGGCCGCGGTGGTCGCCGGTGCCGTGCACCGCGCCGACCCACGCCTGCTCCCGTCCCGTGCGCCGGTAGACACCTCCGCCGTCCCCGTGTGAGACAACAACAGTGGGAATGCCGCTGAGCGCGGTTGCGCTCGGCCCGGCAGTCGCGCGCCGGTGGGTGGGCTTGGCCGGGGAACTCGCGTCTCGCGGGTAGTTGGTCGTTAGTCGTCCACGCCGCGGGCGATCAGCGCCTCGCCGACCCGGTCGGCGTGCCGCAGGCTCCGGACCACAAGCGGGACGAGGAACGCGACCGGGCGGGTCGCCGCGCCGCGGGCCAGCTGCGCGTCGCGGACCTCTCCGGCCAGACGCGCCACGACGGGCACGGACCGGATCCCGAGGGAGACGAGCAGCCCGACCCGCTCGGGCTCGACCCCGAACCGGCGCAGCGGACCACTCCCGCGCACCACGACCTCGATCAGGTCATCGGTGCGGGTGGTCAGGCTCACCAGGGCCGCCAATGCGACCAGCGCGAGGAGGTTCCCGCAGGTCACCACAGCCCGTTCCCACCCGGCGACCACGATCTGGAGAACGCCGATCGCGGCGACGAGCAACGCGACAGCCCGCAACTGCACGGCCAAGCAGCGCCACGTGAGACGCGCCACGCCGTACAGCCCGGCCACACAGGCGAGCAGCAGCAGGCTCTGCCACCAACGCCCGAGCAGGACCGTGCCCAGCCCGGCCAGCACCAGGCCGGTCAGCTTGACCCCGGCCGGTAGCCGGTGGACCGGCGAGTCCCGCGGGACGTAGGTCGCCAGCACGGTCACGGCAGCACCAGTGCCCGGTAGTGCGCGGTCGCGTCGACCGGTGCCCCGTCGCACACGACCCGGCCGGCGTCGAAGACGAGGACCCGGTCGAACCCGTCGAGCAGGTCCAGGTGGTGGGTGACCAGGACCACCTGCGGCTCCATCCCGGCCACGAGATCGCGAACCGTCCGGGCGTTGGCCAGATCCAGCAGCGTCGTCGGCTCGTCCATCACCACGAGGGACGGCTCGGTGATCAGCACCGCCGCCAACGCGAGCAGCTGCTTCTGCCCGCCCGAGAGCAGGTGCGCCGGCTGGGACCGGTACGGCGCGAGGCCGTACAGCTCGAGGGCGGCCTCGACCCGCCGGGCCACCTCGGGTTTGGGCAGGCCGTGCCGGCGCAGGCTGAAGGCGAGGTCCTCCTGCACGGTCGGCATGACGATCTGCGCGTCCGGGTCGGTGAAGCAGAACCCGACCCGGCGGCGAATCGCCCGCGCGTCGCGGGCGGTGTCGAGCCCGTCCACGGTGACCCGTCCCGTGGACGGGACGACGAGCGCGTTGAGCATCCGGGCGAAGGTCGACTTGCCCGAGCCGTTGCCGCCGATGATCCCGACCCGGTGCTCGGTCAGCCGCACCGTGACCTCGCGCAGCACCGTCGTCGCGCCACCAGCGGAGGTGGGGTAGGCGTGGCCCACCCCGTCGAACTGGATCACGGGCATGCGGCTACCACCAGCGCGGTTCCCTGTCCTCCGCCGGCGGCGATGGCGGCCAGCCCCACCCGGCCCCGGCGCTGCCGGACCAGCTGGGTGAACAGGCGCACCATCAGGACCGCGCCGCTGGCGC
>NZ_AWQS01000247.1 GCF_000576575.1 Intrasporangium chromatireducens Q5-1 | reverse complement strand
AGCCGAACCGCGGCTCCGGGCCTCCCTCGTTCCTCGCTCGTGTCCTCGCCGCTTGGCTCAGCCGGAGTGCGTCGTGACGCCGTACCGCTCCCGCGACGCCAACGCCCACTTGGCAGCAGGCACGGACACCAGCGAGACGGCGACCATGATCCCGGCCAGCATGAGCCAGCCGCGCTCGCCCTGGTCGACGCAGAAGAACGTCACGATCGGCGGCCCGATGACCGCCATGACGGAGAACCCGAGCCCCGCGAAGCCCTGGTACTGGCCCTGCCGCTCGTGGGGCGCCAACCCCATCTGCAGGCCCCACTGGCCACCGGACCCGATCATCTCCCCGACGACGTGCACCAGCGACCCGGCGATGAGGAAGCCGACCGCGAGCCACCACGAGCCCCGGTCCGCCAGCGCAATGATCGCGAAACCAGCGGCGATCCAGAGCGACCCGCGCACGAGCGCCTTCGCCCCCGCCTCGACCGAGTCGGCCCGCCGCGACATCCGCACCTGGAACAGCGCCACCATCGCGGTGTTGAGGACGAGCAGCACCGACACCATGACGGTCGGCGCCTCGGTGCGCTCGGAGATATAGAGCGCCAGCCCGAGCTCCATGACGAAGAAGTGGAGGGAGAAGAGCCCCGTGATGACGACGATGACGACGTAGGGCCAGTCCCGCAGCACCGCGAGCCGGGGTTCGCCGGCTCCCCGCCGGTACGGCGGCAGATGCGGCAGCCGTGTCGTGTTCCAGGCCGCGAAGCCGGTGAAGAGGGCGTTGAGCACGAAGACGGCGACATAGGCCCACGTCTCGTCGACGACGAGCGCGAGGCCGCCGAACACTGCGCCGAGGCCGAGAGCCGTGTTGGTCACCGCCCGCAGGTAGGCCTTGAAGAGCACCGCCCGGCCACCGGTCGCGAGCTGTGCGATGACCCCCTGGTTCACCGCTCCGGCGGAGCGCTCGAACAGCGCGAGCACGCCGAGCAGGAGCGCCAGCACCCAGGGGCTACGGGCGAAGGCGGGCGGCGCGCTGAAGAGGGCCGCGCCGACCATGCAGCGCGTCAGCACCTCACGGGGTCCCCTCGTGTCGCCCAGGTGCCCCGCCGGGACCTGGACCACGATGCCGACGATCGCCGCCATCGACATGGCGAGCGCCACCTCCGTGGCGGAGAACCCGACCTTGCGGGTGAAGAACAGGGCACTCGTCGTCATGACCGCCCCGGCACCGAACCGGTTCGCGAACGAGCCGAGGGCCAGGACGCGAAGGTCCTCGTCGACCGGGATGCCGCGCCGCGTCAGCGCCTGACTGCCGTCTGTCGTCCCCGCGTGCACGACCGCCACCTTCCGTTATCTCGACGTCAAGATACCTGCCGGCGACGAGGGGGTGCACCTCCTTTTCCTCGCGTCGCATATGGTCGAGGAGTGCTGCAGCCCAACTGGATCGAGCTCCCCGGCGTCGTCAACATGCGAGACGTCGGTGGGATGGTGACGCAGAGCGGTGACGTCGTGCAGGACCACCGGCTACTGCGTTCCGACAACCTGCAGGACCTGCCGCCCGAGTCGGTCCGGTTCCTCCTCGAGGAGTACCACCTCACCGACGTCGTCGACCTGCGCACCTTCGTCGAGGTCGCCAAGGAGGGCGAAGGCCCGTTGCGCTCAGTGGGCACGGTCCGGCACCACCACTTCACCCTCTACCGCGAGGACGCGGACGAGTCCGGCATCCCCGCTGCCGAGAAGGCGTTGCCGTGGGAGACCGACGAGCGACGCGCCCGCAACGACCGGAACGGTCGCGAGCACCACCCCAGCCACGACGAGTTCTGGTCGCAGCACTACCTGAAGTATCTCGCCACGCGGCCGGACTCGGTGCTGGCCGCGCTGCGAGCGATCACCACGAGCGAGGGCGCAGCGATCGTCCACTGCGCGGCGGGCAAGGACCGCACCGGCACCATCGTCGGGCTCGCCCTCAAGGTCGTCGGAGTGGTCGACGAGCAGATCATCGCCGACTACGCCGCCTCGGCAGAGCGCGTGCCGCGGATCCTCGAACGGCTCCGCAACAAGCCGGCGTACGCCGAGAACCTTCGCGACAAGACGGTCGCCCAGCAGTCGCCACAGGCGGACACGATGCGCCGCATGCTCGAGACCCTGGAGACGACCTACGGCGGCGTGTCCGGCTTCCTCGACCAACACGGCTGGACGGCCACCGACACGGAGCGGATGCGCCGGAAGCTGCTCGGCTGACCGCCGACCTACCGCACAGTGAAGGTCTTGGTGTCCACAGCGGCACCGTGTCCCTCGTGCTCGCCGTCGCCGCTCGGGTCGTCGGTCGCGAGGCGGACCGTGTAGGTGCCCGGCGCCAGCCTGGCGCTCCACGTCAGGCTGCCGTACTGCCCCATCGACCCGCCCATGGCCTCACCATGAGCGACCTTCGTGCCCGACGCGTTGCTGATCTCCCAGTGGAAGACCGCCTCGAAAGAGGTGCCGTAACCGGTGAACCGGACCGTGCCCGACGGCACGACGTCTCCTTGCTGGGGCGAGGTCACCCCAAGCCTGCGCCTGCACCTCCAGCATCGGGGCACGGGTCATGGGACTCCCGAGATGCACGACGCCCCACACGTCGGCCGGCTTGCCGTCGACCGTGATGACAACGCTCGTCGCGTCGTGGCCGGCGACGTGGGCGGCGGCGGTCGCCGTGTAGACCAGTTGCTGGACGGCCAGCGCGGCCAGCTCGCTGCCGACGTTCCGGTTGGCGAAGGCGTCGGCGGACAGGTCCACGGTGAGGGTCTTCCCCTGCTGGCCGACCTGCACCCGCGACGCGGGGCGCCATGGGTTGGCGTAGTCAGGATCCAGCGGCCGCAGCCGGGTCATCGCCGAGACGGCGGACGAGACCGGCCCGTCGATCTTGCGGATGGTCCGGAACTCCCGGAACAGCCGGAAGGCCTGCTGGGTCTGCCCGACGAAGTAGATCGGCATCGACGCGAGGTAGGTCGGCGTCGTCGTCGAGCCGGTCGGGCTTGTCGCACCTGTGGTCGGGCTCGTCGTCGGCGTCGTCGAGGTCGTGGACGGTGTCGCCTTGGTCGTCGTGGACGGCGCCGCGGTCGTCGTGGTCGTCGTCGGCGGGACCGTCGTGGGGGCACTCGGGCTTGGCGCACCACCGCACCCACCGAGCGCCGCGACTGCCAGAGCGACCGCTCCTGCGCCCACGCCTGCTGCTCGGATCTGCTTGGTGCTCATGGCTCCTCCTCCGGTGGGTCCTCCATCACCAGTGGATGGCGGCAGACGCGGGGACCGGAAGGGCCCTAGGTCCGGTGATCCGGCTCACGGTCCCAGCCGGGGCCGGACGGCACCCGCAGGAGGTGCCGGCTGAGCGGCATACGGCTACTTCTTGGCCTTCGGGGCGTCCTCGCTCGAGAGGGCTGCGATGAAGGCCTCCTGCGGGACCTCGACCCGGCCGACCATCTTCATGCGCTTCTTGCCCTCCTTCTGCTTCTCGAGGAGCTTGCGCTTGCGGCTGATGTCACCGCCGTAGCACTTGGCGAGGACGTCCTTGCGGATCGCGCGGATGTTCTCGCGGGCGATGATGCGCGCCCCGATCGCGGCCTGGATGGGGACCTCGAACTGCTGCCGCGGGATGAGGTCCTTCAGCTTGCCGGCCATCATCACGCCGTATGAGTAGGCCTTGTCCTTGTGGACGATCGCCGAGAACGCGTCGACCTGCTCACCCTGCAGCAGGATGTCGACCTTGACGAGGTCCGCCGCCTGGTCGCCGTCGGGCTCGTAGTCGAGCGACGCGTAACCGCGGGTGCGCGACTTCAGCTGGTCGAAGAAGTCGAAGACGATCTCGGCGAGGGGCAGCGTGTAGCGCATCTCCACGCGGTCCTCGGAGAGGTAGTCCATCCCGCGGAGGGTGCCGCGCCGCGACTGGCAGAGCTCCATGATCGCGCCGATGAACTCGCTCGGCGCGAGGATCGTCGCCCGGACGACCGGCTCACGCACCTCGGCGATCTTGCCGTCGGGGAACTCGCTCGGGTTGGTGACGTGGACCTGGCTGCCGTCGTCGAGCGTCACGTCGTAGACGACGTTGGGCTGGGTCGAGATGAGGTCGAGGTTGAACTCGCGCTCGAGCCGCTCGCGCACGATCTCGAGGTGCAGCAGCCCGAGGAAGCCGCACCGGAAGCCGAACCCGAGCGCAGCCGACGTCTCGGGCTCGTAGACGAGGGCGGCGTCGTTGAGCTTGAGCTTGTCGAGCGCGTCGCGAAGCACCGGGTAGTCCGAGCCATCGATCGGGTAGAGACCGGAGAAGACCATCGGCTTGGGGTCGCGGTAGCCGCCGAGCGCCGCGGACGCCGGCCGGCTCGCGTTCGTCACGGTGTCACCGACGCGGGACTGACGCACGTCCTTGACCCCGGTGATGAGGTAGCCGACCTCCCCGACCCCCAGGCCCTTCGACGGGACCGGCTCCGGGCTGATGACGCCGATCTCGAGCAGCTCGTGGGTCGCCTTCGTCGACATCATGAGGATGCGCTCGCGGGGGTTGAGGTTGCCGTCGATGACCCGGACGTAGGTCACGACGCCGCGGTAGGTGTCGTAGACGGAGTCGAAGATCATCGCCCGGGCCGGGGCGGCCGGGTCCCCGGTCGGCGCGGGCAGCTTCTCGACGATCGTGTCGAGCAGGGCCTCGACGCCCTCGCCGGTCTTGCCCGACACGCGCAGGCAGTCCTCCGGGTCGCCGCCGATCAGCCGCGCGAGCTCGTCGGCGTACTTCTCCGGCTGGGCCGCCGGCAGGTCGATCTTGTTGAGCACCGGGATGATCGTGAGGTCGTTCTCCATCGCGAGGTAGAGGTTCGCGAGGGTCTGCGCCTCGATGCCCTGGGCCGCGTCGACGAGCAGGACCGCACCCTCGCACGCCGCGAGCGAGCGGGAGACCTCATACGTGAAGTCGACGTGCCCCGGCGTGTCGATCATGTTGAGCGCGTAGGTGGTCTCGGTGCCGGCCGCGTCGCGCCCGGCCCACGGCATCCGAACGGCCTGGCTCTTGATCGTGATGCCGCGCTCGCGCTCGATGTCCATCCGGTCGAGGTACTGCGCCCGCATCGCGCGGGCGTCGACCACACCGGTCAGCTGGAGCATCCGGTCGGCGAGCGTCGACTTGCCGTGGTCGATGTGCGCGATGATGCAGAAGTTGCGGATCAGGTCCGGCGGCGTTGCGTTCGGCGCAAGCGCGGAGCGGGCCAGGGGCGACACGGTGGGACAGACCTCGCAGACAGGGGTTGGTGGGCTCTCGCGGGGGCCTTCGCCCCCGAGGGGTCAGTCTCCCACGCTTTCGAGGTATGCCGCTCACCCCCTCCCGCCGGCACCGCGACCTTCGCCCCCGTCCCCTTCCGCGTCGAGAGGCCACCAACCGACGAAGGG
>NZ_AWQS01000246.1 GCF_000576575.1 Intrasporangium chromatireducens Q5-1 | reverse complement strand
CTCTCGATCGTCGGGATCGTGCTCTCGATCGGTGGGGTATCCCTAGAAGATCCGGACCCGCTCCTCGTCCGGCAGCCACAGGTCGTCGTCCGCCGTCACGCGGAACGCCTCGTGGAACTCGGTGACGTTGCGCACGGCATTGCCCCGGAACTCCTGGGGCGAGTGCGGGTCGATGGCGAGCAGCCGGACCGCCTCCTCGGGGCGGGCCTTGCCCTTCCACACCTGGGCCCAGCCCATGAAGAACCGCTGCGGCCCGGTGTAGCCGTCGATCTCCGGCATCCCGGTCTCCTCGGTCGCGATCCGGTAGGCCGCATACCCGATCTGCAGACCGCCGAGGTCGCCGATGTTCTCACCCACGGTGAGCGCACCGTTGACATGGTGCGAGTCGTCCAGGCCGTGCGGCACGTAGGTGTCGAACTGCCCGATGAGCCGCTGGGCGAGCGCGTCGAACCGCTTGCGGTCGTCCTCGGTCCACCAGTCACGCAGCGCCCCGGTGCCGTCGTAGCGGGAGCCCTGGTCGTCGAACCCGTGCCCGAGCTCGTGACCGATGACGGCGCCGATCCCGCCGTAGTTGACCGCGTCGTCGGCCTCGAGGTCGAAGAAGGGTGGCTGGAGGATCGCCGCCGGAAAGACGATCTCGTTCATCGACGGCATGTAGTAGGCGTTGACCGTCTGGGGCAGCATGAACCACTCGCCCCGGTCGATCGGTTTGCCGAGCTTGGCGAAGTTGCGGTCGACCTCGAAGGCCGTTGCCCGGCAGACGTTCCCGACCAGGTCGTCCGGCACGATCTCGATCGATGAGTAGTCGCGCCACTCGTCCGGGTAGCCGATCTTCGGGGTGAACTGGTCGAGCTTGGCGACGGCCTCGGCGCGGCTCTCGGGGCTCATCCACTCGAGCGAGCCGAACGAGCGACGGAACGCCTCGACGAGGTTGGCGACGAGCTGCTGCATCCGGTCCTTGGCCTCGGGCGGGAACCACTTGGCGACGTAGAGCCGCCCGACCGCCTCGCCGATCGCCTCCTCGACGACGGCGACGCCGCGCTTCCACCGTTCCTTGTTCTCCGGCTGGCCGGAGAGGGTGCGCCCGTAGAAGTCGAAGTCCTCGTCGACGAGTGCCTGCGGCAGCAGCGGCGCGAGCTCGGAGATGACGTGCCACGTCAGCCAGGCACGCCAGTCGTCGAGGTCACCCGCCCCCAGGGCGTCCCCAAGCGACTCGACGAAGCTCGGCTGCCGGACGACGACCTTGGCGAGCGCGTCGTCGGGCGCCTCGAGCGCGGCAAGCCAACGGCCCCAGGGGTAGTCCGGCGCCATCGTGTCCAGCTCCGCCCGAGTGCGCGCGTTGTAGGTCTTGATCGCGTCGCGGTTCGTGACGTTGTCCCAGTGCGACGCGGCGAGCCGCGTCTCGAGGGCCATGATGCGCACGGCCTTGTCCTGACCCTCCGGGACCCCTGCGAGCTCGAGCATCCGCCCGATGTGGGCGACGTACTTCTCCCGGATCCCGGCGTACTTCTCCTCGCGGTAGTACGACTCGTCGGGCAGGCCCAGACCGCCCTGCTCGAGGTAGACGACGTAGTCCTCCGGCGAGCGCTCGTCGGGGGCGACGTACTCCTGCACGAGCCCGGCCACCCCGGCCCGGCGCAGCCGGCCCAGAGCAGCTGCCAGCGCCTCGACCGAGTCGATCGCCGCGACCTCCGCCAGGAGCGGCTGCAGCGGGGCGAGGCCGAGCTCCTCGACCCGGTCCGTGTCCATGAAGCTGGCATAGAGGTCACCGACCTGACGGCTCGGTGAGCCGGCCGGGGCGTCGGTGTCAGCCGCCGCCTCCTCGATGAGGTCGCGCACCCGCCGCGTCGA
This sequence comes from Intrasporangium chromatireducens Q5-1, assembly GCF_000576575.1. Lineage (GTDB taxonomy): Bacteria > Actinomycetota > Actinomycetes > Actinomycetales > Dermatophilaceae > Intrasporangium_A > Intrasporangium_A chromatireducens. The sequence continues at coordinate 3,589 of NZ_AWQS01000246.1, read as the reverse complement.
CTCCTCGCGGAGGATGTCGAAGGTGCCGAACCGTGCACGGTCGCCCGGGATCTCCGTCGTGTCGAGCCAGGTGCCGTTGACGAACCGGAAGAGGTCGTCCTGCGGACGCGTCGACGGGTCGAGGTTGGCGAGGTCGATGCCGGACTTCAGTGTCACGTCGTTCTCCTGTCGGGGTGGGCTCGCCAAAGCCTAACCACGAGACAGAGGTATGCCGCCCAGCTGGGCCAGCTGAGCGGCATACCCTCTCGTCTCGGTCGGCTCAGCGGCGCCGGCCGAGCAGGACTCCCGTCAGGCCGACGAGCAGGAGCAGGACGCCCAGTCCACCGACGAGCGAAGGGCCCATCCGGCCGAGGTCGACCTCGGCGCCGGTCAGGTTGGTGACCATGACGTAGGCCGCCACCACGAGGGCGAGCAGTCCGAGCATCACCGTTCCGGGGCGGGGGCCCTTCTGGATCGTCACGAGCGGCGGACGGTACGGCTCGGGGTCGGGCCGCCGGCTCGCCGGGTCGGGCGCGGGGGGCCCGGCTGGCGCGGACGACGCCTCGGAGCCGACGCTGCCCGATGCGACGACGTCGTCCGGGACGGGGTTCTGCGGCTCCACCCGGAAGGGCGGCTCGGGGATCGCCCGGGTCGGGTCACCGATCACGGTGGTGTCATCAGGATGCTGCTGGCTCTGGTCCATCGTGGTGTCCGTCCGCTCGTCGGGGCGGTTGGCCCCGGGGTCTGTGGTGTGGTCGCTCATGACGCGCTCCCCGTGGTGATGTTGATCTGGCCGGCGCCGACCTCGGCGTTGACGACCAGGTCGGGCTGGTCCTTGGCCGCGCCGTAGGTCACGGTCTCGGTCCAGCCGGTGCCGTCGAAGGTGAACTGCTTGCTGCCGGACCCGCCGGTGTTCGACTCATTCGCCCCCGCTGCCCGCAGCTCGCCGGCCTTGGCCTTGGCGTGGACGACGACGCTCGCGTCCTGCGGGACCACGAGGTCCAGCTCCCCGAGGCCGAGCACGACGTTGACGGTGTCCGGGCCCGGCGTCGCCGCGTGGTCGGCACCGGCGAGGTCGACACGGAGGTTGCCGATGCCGTTCTGGTAGTGGGCGTTCGGCGTCAGCGTCGTCACGGTGTAGCGGGCGTCGCCGACGTGGAAGGGCACCGTCATGCCCTTGGGGGTCACCAGCGTCATCAGCGTCCCGGCGATCCCGAGCACGGCGAAGGTGGTGAGCCAGCCGGTCTTGCGCCCCATGAGGCCGGCGACGACGAGGCCGAGACCGAGCACCCCGAGGGCCGCGGCGAAGGCCGCGCCGACGTGGCTGCCGCGCCAGCCGACGGAGTCTGCGACGCTGAGAACGACCGCTCCGGCCACCGTGGCGAGGCCGAGGATCAGCATGCCTGCCGCGAAGCCGATGCCGCGGACCCGCACGCGGGGCTCACCGTATGCCGCTGGGCTCGGGGTCCACACGGGCGCCGGCTCGGGCGCGGGGCTGGGCCCCGAGAAGGTGGCGCCCGCAGCGGCCGCCGCGTTGCCCGTCGAGACACCGGTCGACGCTGCGGGGGCGGCACTCGTCGAGGCGCTGGTCGGCGGGGCCGGGGCCGTCATGTCGTGCGGACCAGCCGGGTCATACGACCGCGCACCCGGACGGGGCCGCGACCGCATCAGGTCGCGGCCGGTGTCGGTCTGGGTCATGAACCACCAGGCGGCCACGGCGAGTCCGGCGAAGCCGATGAAGCGGAACCCGTTCCAGTCGTTGTTCCACCACGGGCCGCCGCCGAAGAGCGAGAGCCCGGCGATGACGAGCAGGAAGATCGAGCCGCCGTCGCCGTACTTGAGGGCCGCCTCGATCGGCAGCTTGCCCCGCTCGTCCGGCATGAGCAGCCACGCGACGAGGTAGAGGGCGATCCCCATCCCGAAGAACAGCCCGAAGAGGATGAAGCCGGCCCGGACGACGAGCGGGTCGACGCCGAGCCGACGGGCGATGCCCGCCGCGACACCGGCGAACCAGCGGCCGTCGCTCGTCCTGGTGATGCCCGGCCGGCGCAGCGCCTCGTAGAAGCCGTCGAGGCCGTGGGATGAGGTCTTCTTCGTCATGGCACCAGAGTGTCGGCTCCGGCCGGGCCCAGCCATGAGGGTCGACCCTGAACCGACCCTGACCGGACCCCCAAACCGGGCCGCGGTGGTCGTCAGCGCGGCCGGCGTGGGCGAGGATGAGCACATGGACACGGCACAACGGCCCCCCGGCGCCGCGCCCCCGCCGGCACCCCGCGGGGCGCCGCGGCCACCACTGGTCCGTCCCAGGTCGGGTCGGGTCATCGGTGGCGTCGCGATCGGGCTCGCCAACCACCTCGGCGTGCCCGTCAAGGTCGTGCGGATCATCTTCGTGCTGACGTCCATGCCGTTTGCCGCGGGCCTCACCGTCTATGTCTTCCTCTGGGCCACGATGCGCAACGCGGCGCCGGGTGACCCCGAGCTCGGCGCGACCGCGAGGGCAGGCGGCTCCGCCCCGCTGTCCCCCGGCGCCGTCCGGGCCTGGATCCGCAGCGGTAACCAGGCGGTCCTACTCGCGGTGCTCGGGATCGCGGTGCTCGTGGCGGCCGGCGCGATGTGGCTCGGCAGCGCCGGGGTCAACGTGCACCCCGAGGTCGTCCTGCCGGTCGTCGCCATCGGCATCGGTGCCGTGTTCTTCTGGTCCTAGCTCGACGACTCCGAGCCCGGCGGGTCCCGGCGGCCGGTGCGCTGGATCTGGCTCGTCATCGGGCTCTGCCTCGTCACGCTCGGCCTCGTCGGCCTGCTCGCCCGCGGCACGAGCCTCGGCGACCTGTGGCAGGTCGCCGGCGCTGTGCTCGCCGCGCTCGTCGGCCTCGCCGTGCTGTCCGCGCCGTGGATCCTGCGCCTGTGGAGCAACCTGCGCGAGGAGCAGGCCGCCCGCATCCGGGCCACCGAGCGAGCCGACATCGCCGCCCATCTGCACGACTCGGTCCTGCAGACCCTCGCCCTCATCCAACGACAGTCGCACGACGCCGGGATGGTCGCGCGCCTCGCCCGCGCCCAGGAGCGGCAGCTGCGGTCCTACCTCTACGACGAGGATGCCCGGGCCGGCACGCTGGGGGCCGCGCTCACTGCCGCACTCGACGAGGTCGAGGACCTGCACGGCGTGCCCGTCGAGCTCGTCGTCACCGGCGACCGGCCGATGGACCCCCACCTCGAGGCCCTCGTCAAGGCGGTCCGAGAGGCCGCCTGGAACGCGGTGCGGCATGCGAGCCCACCCGTCACCGCCTATGTGGAGGTCGGGCCGAAGCGGGTCGAGGCGTTCGTGCGTGACCACGGCGCCGGCTTCGACCTCGACGACGTGGCCGCGGACCGGGCCGGCGTGCGCGAGTCGATCATCGGTCGGATGGAACGGCACGGCGGCACGGCGAAGATCCGCCGCCGCAGCGACGGCACCGAGATCGAGCTGTGCCTGCCGGTCGAGCCGCTCTCCGAGGCGCCGAAGCCACCCCAGGCGGAGAAGAAGGGCGCCAACCCGGAGCCCCCGACAGTCCCCGACACCGAGCCCACCCCCACCGTCAAGGAGCACTCTGCATGAGCCCCGCCCGCACGA
>NZ_AWQS01000245.1 GCF_000576575.1 Intrasporangium chromatireducens Q5-1 | reverse complement strand
AACCGGAGTTTGCGCTCAGTCGACGGGTGAGGTGTGGGGGGTCGGGGTCGGTCGGTTGTCCGCGGGCGGCACGGGCTGGTCGGGACGCACGGGCTGGTCGGGGCGCACGGCTCCGTCGGTGGGGGCGTCGAGGGGACGCATCGACAGGACCGTCCGCAGGATGTCGAGCGGCAGCGGGATGATCGCCGACGACGTGCTCGAGTTGCCCAGCTCGGCCAAGGTCTGCAGGTAGCGCAGCTGCAGGGCCGCCGGGTTGCGACTCATCACGTCGGCGGCGTTGGTCAGCTGTGCCGACGCCTGGTACTCGCCCTCGGCGTTGATGACCTTGGCACGCCGTTCCCGCTCGGCCTCGGCCTGCCGGGCAATGGCCCGCTGCATGCCCGCCGGCACGTCGACGTCCTTGATCTCGACGATGAGGACCTTGACGCCCCACGGCTCGGTCTGCTGGTCGATGACCTGCTGGAGGTCCTCGTTGAGCCGCTCCCGCTCGGACAGCAGCGCATCGAGGTCGGCCTTGCCGAGCACGGCCCGCAGCGAGGTCTGGGCGATCTGGTTCGTGGCGGCGGCGTAGTTCTCCACGTCGACGATCGCACGGTTCGCGTCGATCACGCGGAAGTAGGCGACCGCGGTGACCCGGACCGGGACGTTGTCGCGGGTGATGACGTCCTGCGGCGGGATGTTGAGGGTGACGACGCGCAGGTCGACCCGCACCATCCGGTCGACCGCCGGGATGAGCAGCGTCAGGCCGGGCTGCTTCAGCTCGATCAGCCGGCCGAGCCGGAAGACGACTCCGCGCTCGTACTCCCGCAGGATCCGGACCGACGCCCCAGCGAGGGTCACGCCGAGGACGGCGAGGATCACGATGACAGCGATGAGGGCGTCCATGCCGACTGCTCCTCCCCTGCAGCGGGCCGACGGATCGACACCGTCAGGCCGTGCAGCTCCGAGATGACTACTGTCTGGCCGGGCTCGGGCCGGGGGTCGGCCCAGCCATAGGCGAGCCGGGCGCGCCACAGGCTGCCGCCGACCGCGACCTGGCCCTCGCGGTAGCGCCAGGTGCGCACCGTGGCGACCTGTCCCACCAGCGACTCCGGACCGGTGCGGACCCGCTGGCGTCGCGCGAGCAGGACCTCCCGTCCGGCGAGCAGGGTCGCCCCACCGCCGAGGAGGGCGACGACCGAAGCGACGGGGACGGCGACGAGCAGCGGGATCCCCGCGCCCGCCATGGTCAGGCCGATGCCGGCGACGATCGCCAGCACGCCGGCGAGGCCGAGGATGCCCCCGGTGGAGGCGTGCGCCTCGGCGACCACCACGGCGGCGCCCACCACGACGAGCACCACACCCAGCACCACCACGTCCACGTCGATCACCCTCTTCACCCTGGCGGGCGGAGTGGCGCGAACGTCGGCCCCAACTCGCTCAAGATCTCACGCGGCTTTCGCTTTCACGATAACGCCGAAGGCTGGGTAAAGCCCCCGCGGGCGAGCGTGGAGGATCGGCCACGTCCTGGTGTGCCGATCCTCCACACACAGAACCACGCGTGACAGCAACCGCCCGGGCGGCGGCATACGGTATGGCGGTGAACCTCACCAAGCGCATCCCGCGCGACCCAGACGCGGACTCGCTCTACGAGGCCTTCACGAGCTGGACGACCGAGCGTGGGCTCACGCTCTATCCGCACCAGGACGAGGCGTTCCTCGAGGTGCTCTCCGGCAGCAACGTCATCCTTTCGACGCCGACCGGCTCGGGGAAGTCGCTCGTCGCGACGGCGGCGCACTTCACGGCCCTCGCCGAGGACCGCGTCTCGTTCTACACCGCGCCGATCAAGGCCCTCGTCTCGGAGAAGTTCTTCGCGCTCGTCGACCAGTTCGGCGCGGAGAACGTCGGCATGATCACCGGTGACGCGTCCGTCAACGCCGACGCCCCGATCATCTGCTGCACCGCCGAGATCCTCGCGAACCTCGCTCTGCGAGAGGGCAGCTCGGCCGACGTCGGCCTCGTCATCATGGACGAGTTCCACTTCTACAGCGAGCCGGACCGGGGCTGGGCCTGGCAGGTGCCGATCCTCGAGCTGCCCCAGGCGCAGTTCATCCTCATGTCGGCGACCCTCGGCGACGTGACGCTGTTCCGCGACGACCTGACCCGGCGCACCGGCCGTCAGACGGCCGTCATCACGGGGACCGAGCGGCCGGTGCCACTCGAGTTCACCTATGCCGTCACGCCGATCCACGAGACGATCGAGGAGCTGCTGGACCACGACCGGGCGCCCGTCTACGTTGTCCACTTCACCCAGGCGGCGGCCCTCGAGCGCGCGCAGGCCCTCGTCGGGCTCAAGGTCACGACGCGCGAGGAGCGGGAGGCCATCGCCGAGCGGATCGGCGGCTTCCGCTTCGGCGCCGGCTTCGGCCGGACCCTGTCCCGGCTCGTGCGGCACGGGATCGGCGTCCACCACGCCGGCATGCTGCCCAAGTACCGCCGCCTCGTCGAGCAGCTCGCCCAGGACGGCCTGCTCAAGGTCATCTGCGGCACCGACACGCTCGGGGTCGGCATCAACGTCCCGATCCGGACGGTCCTGCTGACCGGGCTGACGAAGTTCGACGGGACGAAGCAGCGGCTGCTCAAGGCCCGCGAGTTCCACCAGATCGTCGGCCGGGCCGGCCGGGCGGGCTTCGACGCCCGCGGCTGGGTCGTGGCCCAGGCGCCGGAGCACGTCGTCGAGAACCTCCGCGCCGAGACCAAGGCCGGCGACGACCCGAAGAAGCGCCGCAAGATCCAGCGGAAGAAGGCACCCGAGGGCTTCGTCGGGTGGAGCGAGGAGACCTTCGACAAGCTCATCGCCGCGGAGCCGGAGGCGCTGCAGCCGCGGCTGCGCGTCTCCCACGCGATGCTCGTCAACCTCCTTGCCCGAGAGGGCAACCCGGTCGCCCATGCCGCGCGGCTGCTGACCGACAACCACGAGGACGAGACGCGCCAGCGGCGGCTGCGGCGGCACGCCCTCGTGCTCGCCAAGGAGCTGCTCACGTCAGGGGTCGTCGAGCGGCTCCCGAGCGCCGAGTCGGACGGGCGCCGCTACACGTTGACGATCGACCTGCAGCGGGACTTCGCCCTCAACCAGCCCCTCGCGCCGTTCGCGCTCGCGGTCGTCGAGACACTCGACCCCGAGTCCGAGACCTACGCGCGCGACCTCGTCTCGGTCATCGAGGCGATCCTCGAGGACCCCCGACAGGTGCTCTGGGCCCAGGAGTCGAAGGCCCGCGGCGAGGCCGTCGCGGCGATGAAGCTCGACGGCATCGAGTACGACGAGCGCATGGAGCGGCTCGAGGACGTCACCTGGCCCAAGCCGCTGGCCGACCTGCTCGAGGTCGCCCTCGCCGCCTACCGGCAGTCGCATCCGTGGATCCCGCCGGAGGCGCTCTCGCCGAAGTCGGTCGTCCGGGAGATGTACGAGCGGGGGATGACGTTCACCGAGTTCGTCTCGCAGTACGGCCTGTCCCGCTCCGAGGGCCTGCTGCTGCGCTACCTCAGCGACGCGTACCGGGCGCTGCGGCACACGGTGCCGGAAAGTGCGCGCAACGACGAGTTCGAGGACCTCGTCGAGTGGCTCGGCGAGATGGTCCGGCAGACCGACTCGAGCCTGCTCGACGAGTGGGAGGACCTCGTCAACCCGTCCGAGCCGGTCGCCGAGCGGGGCGAGGTGGCGCCGCCGGTTCGGCCCATCACCGCGAACGAGCGCGCCTTCATGGTGCTGCTCCGCAACGCGATGTTCCACCGGGTCGAGCTCGCCGCCCGGGACCAGTGGGAGGCACTCGGCGAGCTGGAGGCCCGGGTCGCCGAGCTGACCGACCCGCCCCAGCGGGTGCAGCTCGACGCGGCCGGTTGGAACGCGGCCCTCGGCGCCTACTACGACGAGCACGACTCGATCGCGACCGACCAGGCGGCGCGCTCCCCCGCCCTGCTCCAGGTGGCGCGGGAGCCGGCCCGCTGGCTGCTGCGCCAGGTCATCGTCGACCCGCGGGGCGACCTCGACTGGGGGATCACGGCCGAGGTCGACCTGCCGGCGAGCGACGAGGCCGGCGCCGCCGTGCTGACCGTGACCGGCATGGCGCGCCTCGGCGACTGGGATCGCCCCTAGGCTGGGGCCTGCTCGGGCGCCGCCGAGTTCGTGCCCACCCACCCCCACTGAGCCCGGAGGTCCTCTCGTGCCGGACACCATCGGCGGCCTGCCCGTCCACCCCCTCGTCGTCCACGCGGTCGTCGTCCTCGTCCCGCTCGCGGTGCTGCTGCTCGTCGCCGCCCTCGCGTCGGCGACCGTGCGCCGCCGCGCCGGCATCGTCACCCCCGTCCTGGCCACCGTCGCCTTGGCACTCGTGCCGATCGCGACGGACAGCGGCGAGGGCCTCGAGCGCCGGCTGCCCCGGACCGACCTCATCCGCACCCACGCAGAGCTCGGCGACACGCTGGCGCCGTGGATGGCCGGGGTGGCCCTCGCCGCCTGTGCGCTGTGGTGGTTCGCCCGGCCCCGCCGCAACGCCGACGGCGCCGCCAACACCACCGACACGCCGGACAAGCGCCCCTCGAGCCTGCCCGGCGGGCGGCGCTGGTTCGCCATCGTCGCGGTCGTCGGCGTGGTCGCCGCCGTCGGCACCGCGGTGCAGATCGTGCGCATCGGCGACTCCGGCGCCCGGGCGGTCTGGCAGCAGACCGGCTCGCTGCAGCCGGCGAGCGACAGCGGTCATGGCATCGACTGACCTGCCCGACCTCCACCTCGCGCGGCCGTCCTCCCCGAACGGCACGGGCGTGCTCGTCCTGTCCGGCTCGAGCGGGCGGGTCGAGGTCGCCCGCGCGGACCTGCTCGCCCGGCAGGGCGTGCAGGCCCTGACGTACCGCTGGTTCGGCGGCCCCGGGCAGCCCCCGGGGATCTGCGAGCAGCCCCTGGAGCTATTCGAGCCGGCGCTCGACCTGCTCGCCACCGAATGCGAGCGCATCGTCCTCGTCGGCGTCAGCAAGTCCGCAGAAGCCTTCCTGCTGTATGCCGCTCACGACCCTCGCGTCGACGGTGTCGTCGCGCTCGCGCCGAGCCACGTGGCGTGGGCGAACGTCGGTGCCGGCGCCGACGGACAGAGCCGACCGCAACGGTCGTCGTGGTCCTGGCGGGGCGTGCCGGTCCCGTTCGTCTCCTACGACGACGACCTCCCGGTGGCGGGCGACCCGCCCGAGTTCCGGCCGGTGTACGAGCACAGCCTCCGCGCCTACCCGGCCGCCGTCGACGCGGCCCGGATCCCGGTCGAGCAGATCTTCGCCGAGGTCGTCCTCGCCGCCGGCGAGGACGACCGGGTCTGGCCCGCCGCGGACTCAGCGCGCGAGGTCGAGGCGCGGAGAGCGGCATACGGGCTACCGACGACGCTGGTGACCCATCCGAGCGCCGGGCACCGGGCGGTCCTGCCGGGAGAGCCCGCCGCCGGCGGCGGCGCCCGCATGGCCCGCGGTGGCAGCGCGCAG
>NZ_AWQS01000244.1 GCF_000576575.1 Intrasporangium chromatireducens Q5-1 | reverse complement strand
CGGTTGGTGGCCCCTCGACGGAGGGGGCGTTGTCGGCGAGGCGGAGGAGGCCGGCATAGTCCGGCTTGCCGGTCGGCAGCGTCGGGTGCTCGTCGACGGGGACCACGGACACCGCTCCCCGGGGCACTCCGGCGGCACGAAGCACCTTGCGGCGCAACGCCTCTCGAGACGGAGCTGCTCCGAGGCCGCAGGCTGCCACGATGACGCAGCCGTCGCGGCCAGCGCACCGGACGTCGCACCCGTCGTCCCGCAGCGCGCACTCGAGCCCGTCCAGGTCCACCCGGTGGCCGAGCACCTTGACGAACCGCGCCTTGCGGCCGACCACCTCGACGAGCCCGTCGTCGGTGATCCGGCCGAGGTCGCCGGTCCGCAGCGCGTCCACGGTCCGTCCGGCGGCCAGGTCCGCCGGTGCCGTCGCGTAGCCGAGCATGACATTGGGCCCGCGATAGACGATCTCGCCGTCCTCGATGGCGATCGACCCACCCGGCACGGGCACCCCGACGGCAGTGGGGCGCTCGCTCGCGAGCTCCGGCGGCAGGTAGGCCATTCGCGCGGTGGCCTCGGTCTGGCCGTACATCACGTAGAGGTCCCAGCCCCGCCGCTGCCCGAGCTGCGCCCACGAGCGCACCCGCTCGGGATCCATGCGGCCCCCCGCCTGCGTCACATAGCGCAGCAGCGGCAGGTTTCGCTCGGCGAAGCCGCTCCGCTCGAGCAGCTCGAAGGTGTGCGGCACCCCCGGGAAGGTCGTCGCGCCGGCCTCGACGAACAGCCGCCAGAAGCACTCGTCGACGACCGTGAGCTCGGTGAGCAGGACGCGAGCACCTCGCGCCAGATGGGTGTGGAGCACGGACAGGCCATAGGTGTAGGTGATCGGCAGCGTCGTCGCGGCGCAGTCGTCCGGGCGCACCCCGAGGTACTCGGCGATCTGGTCGGCGTTGGCAGCGAGGTTATCGGCGGAGAGGCGCACGAGCCGCGGCGATCCGGTCGACCCGCTCGTGCTGAGCAGGAGCACGAGGTCCGGGTGCAGCTCGTGCCGCGGCTCGGTGCGGCGGATGTCGACCGTGCCGCTCGGGCCGAGAACGATGTCGGGGTCGTATGCCGCTGTCAGCCGTTCCACGGAGCCGCCCGGTCCCGCTGCGGTGAGCAGGACGACGTGGCCGGCGGCGAGGGCGGCCAGGTAGCCGACGACCGTGTCGAGGGTGTTGCGCCCCTCGAGGAGGACGAGGCGGCGCGACCCGGCCAGGCACCCGGCGAGCGCCTCCACGCGAGCGGCGAGAGCGGCATACGTCACCTGCTCGTCGGCGGTCACGACGGCCACCCGCTCGCCGTGCTCCCCCAGCCCGCCGACCCATGGCAGCCTGCTGGCCGCAGGGGCGGCCTGGCGCCGGGACGTGGCGGGCGAAGTGGACGGCACGGCGCGCAGTCAATAAGGTTAGGCACACCTAAGTCAAACCGCGAGATTGATTTCGACGACGAGAACCGGTCCGCTACTCTCAATTAGGTAAGGCAACCCTTGCGTATATCGTGAGGCGCGTCACGCCACCTCCGCACCACCCCCGATTCGCACCTGGAGCGCCCTGTGACCCGAAGCCGAGCCGCCGCCCTCGTCGCCACTGTCGCGGCGTCGGCGCTCCTGCTCACGGCATGCGGCGGCAGCCTCGAGGCGTCGGGTCAGCTCGACGCGAACAAGCTGACGATCTACAGCGCCCAGCACAAGAACCTCACCGAGGAGTGGGCCAAGACGTTCCAGGACAAGACCGGCGTCCAGGTCCAGATCCGCTACGGCAACGACTCGTCGATGGGTGCCCAGATCGTGCAGGAAGGCACCAAGTCACCGGCCGACGTCTTCCTCACCGAGAACTCCCCCGCCATGACCACCGTCCAGAACGCGGGCCTGCTCGCGAAGGTCGACGACGCGACGATCGGCCAGGTGGGCGACGCCTACGTGCCGTCCTCGCACGACTGGGTCGGCATCGCGGCCCGCTCGACGGTGCTCGTCTACAACCCGAGCAAGATCTCCGAGGCCCAGCTGCCGACCTCGATCATGGACCTCGCCAAGCCGGAGTACGCCGGCAAGTGGGGTGCGGCCGCCGGCGGCGCCGACTTCCAGGCCATCGTCTCGGCCATCCTCGAGCTGAAGGGCCAGGACGCCACCGCGGCGTGGCTCGCCGCCCTCAAGTCCGGCGCCAAGATCTACCAGAACAACATCGCGACGATGAAGGCCGTCAACGCCGGCCAGGTCCCGATGGGGATCATCTACCACTACTACTGGTACCGCGACCAGGCGCTCGACAAGTCGAGCAGCGGCAACACCAAGCTGCACTACTTCAAGCACGAGGACCCGGGCGCGTTCGTCAGCCTCTCCGGCGGCGCGGTGCTGAAGTCGAGCAAGCACGCGAACGACGCGCAGAAGTTCCTCGCCTTTGTCACGAGCAAGGACGGGCAGCAGCTGCTCGCCTCGAGCGACGCCAAGGAGTACGCCGTCGGCAGGGGCGTCGCCTCCGACCCGGCGCTGCCGCCGCTCGACACGCTCGAGGCCCCGAAGATCGACCCGTTCACGCTCAACGGCCCCAAGGTCATCGAGCTGATGACCCAGGCGGGGATCCTCTAGCCGATGAACGGCACCCGGACCCCGGCACCGCAGGAGGCCACCACGGCCCCCGGGGTCCCGGCCTACCCGGGAGCGCCCGGAGCCCCCTTGGCTGGGACGCCCGGTGGGACGTCCGGAGGGTCGCCGGATGGGCGCGGCGGCCCGGCGCAGGGGGCACCCGACGGACCCACTGGGCCGGCACCGCACGGGCGGCTCACGCCGACGTCGCTGCCGCTGCGCATCGCCTCGCTCGTGGTCGCGGCGGTCTGCTCGCTGCCCGTCGTCGTCGTGGTCCTCAAGGCCTTCGAGAGCGGTCCGGGGCAGGCGTTCGACCTCGTCTGGCGCCCGCGGGTCGGCGAGCTGCTCGGCAACACCGTGTGGCTCGTCGTGCTCACCTGCACGATCACGGCCGTCCTCGGCGTGGCGAGCGCGTGGCTCGTCGAGCGGACCACCCTGCCGGGTGCGGGCTTCTGGCGGGTCGCCCTCGTCGCGCCGCTCGCCGTGCCGGCGTTCGTCAACAGCTTCGCCTGGGCCTCGTTCCTGCCGTCCCTGGAGGGCCGGACCGGCGCCGTCCTCGTGACCTCCCTGTCGTACTTCCCGTTTGTGTTCCTCCCGGTCGCAGCGGTGCTGCGCTCGATGGACCAGGGGCTCGAGGAGGCCGCGCGCTCGCTCGGCCTCGGACCGTGGCGCGCCTTCTTCCGCGTCAGCCTGCCGCAGGTCCGCCCCGCCCTCCTCGGCGGCGTCCTGCTCGTCGCGCTGCACCTGCTGTCCGAGTTCGGCGCGCTCGCGATGCTGCGCTACCCGACCTTCACCACCGCGATCCTCGACCAGTTCGAGGTCGCCTTCGACAACAAGTCCGGCAGCGTCCTCGCCGTCGTGCTCATCATGCTCGCGCTGACGTTCCTGACGGTCGAGCTGCTCGTGCGCGGCACTCGCCGGCACGCCCGCGTCGGCACCGGGACGATCCGCCGGCCCGCTCCGGCGCTGCTGGGGCGCGCGACCCCGCTCGCCCTGCTGGGCCTCGGTGCCCTGACCGTCCTCGCCCTCGGCGTGCCGGGCTGGAGCATCGTGCGGTGGCTGCTCAAGACCGGCGACTCGATGGAGCCGATCTCGCTGCTGCCCACCCTGTGGAGCACGCTGCGGTTCGCGCTGCTGGCCGCCGTCATCACGACGGTCGCCGCGTTCCCCGTCGCGTGGCTGCTCGCCCGCAGCCGCACCTGGCTGGCCGTCGCGGTCGAGCGGGTCACGTATGTCGCCTCCTCGCTCCCCGGCGTCGTCGTGGCGCTCGCGCTGATCACCCTCTCGATCCAGTACGTCCGGCCGCTGTACCAGACGACGGCCGTGCTCATCGTGGCCTACGTCATCCTCTTCATCCCCCGGGTCATGGTCGCGATCCGCGCCGCCATCGCGCAGACCCCGCCGGAGCTCAGCGAGGCCTCCCGGGTGCTCGGCAGCGGACCGCTCGCGACCTTCTTCCGGGTCCAGCTGCCGCTCACCCTCCGCGGCACCCTCGCCGGCTTCGCCCTCGTCTTCATCGCCGTCTCGACCGAGCTGACCGCGACCCTGCTCCTCGCCCCGACCGGCACCGACACGCTCGCCACGGCGTTCTGGAGCGCGAGCGGGTCCCTCGACTACCCGGGCGCCGCACCCTATGCCGCCGCTATGGTGCTCCTCTCGGCCCCACTCACCATCCTGCTGCTCCGCACCAGAGGAGCAGGCAGCGGCCACCGCAAGAACAAGGACCAGCTGACGTGACGACGCTGACCATCACCGGCATCACCGCCTCCCACCAGGGCACCGAGGTCCTGCACGGCATCGACCTGACGGTGCCGAGCGCGACGACCACGGCGGTCCTCGGCCCCTCGGGCTGCGGCAAGTCGACCCTGCTCCGGGTCGTCGCCGGCTTCCTGCGGCCGGACTCCGGTGAGGTCCGGCTCGGCGACGAGGTCGTCGTCGGCCCCGGCACGTGGGTGGCCCCGGAGCGTCGCGGCCTCGGCTACGTCTCGCAGGAGGGCAACCTCTTCCCGCACCTCGACGTCGCCGGCAACATCACCTACGGCATGCCGCGCCGCGGGCGCCGGGACCGGGCTCGGGTGGCCGAGCTGCTCGAGCTCGTCGGCCTGTCCCCCGACCTCGCCTCGCGCCGGCCCGACCAGCTCTCCGGTGGCCAGCAGCAGCGGATCGCCCTGGCCCGGGCCCTGGCCCGCCGGCCGAAGGTGGTCCTGCTCGACGAGCCGTTCTCGGCCCTCGACGCCGAGCTGCGGGTCTCGACGCGCGAGGCGGTCGCTGCCGCCCTTGCCCACGAGCAGGCCACCGTCGTCCTCGTGACGCACGACCAGGCAGAGGCGCTGTCGTTCGCCGACCAGGTCGCGATCATGCACGAGGGCCGCTTCTCCCAGGTCGGCGCGCCGACTGAGGTCTACAGCACGCCGCTCGACCGGCGCTCTGCGACGTTCCTCGGCGAGGCCTGCTTCCTGCCCGGCCGCCTCGAGGACGGCGTCGTCCAGTGCGCGCTGGGCAGCCTCACCGCCCGCAACCCCTGCGGGCTCGCCGGCCGCTGCGAGGTGTTGATCCGCCCGGAGCAGGTTCGCCTCAGCGCCGAGGTCGAACCGACCGATGGGGCGACGGCGCGGGCCGAGGTGCGCCGGGCCGCGGCCGAGGTGACGAAGGCGTCCTACTTCGGCCACGACGCCCTCGTCGAGCTGCGCCTGCTCGAGCCCGGCTCGTCGCCCGCGGTCATCTCGGCGCGCACCTTCGGCAGCAATGTCCCGGCCGTCGGCAGCCGCGTCATCGTGACCGTCGAGGGCGAGTCGCAGGTCTTCCCCTCGTCCGACGGCGAGCCGGAGCGCGAGTCGGCCGTGCCAACTGCGGCTCACTGAGCCGTCGGTTGGTGGCCCCTCGTCGGTTGGTGG
>NZ_AWQS01000243.1 GCF_000576575.1 Intrasporangium chromatireducens Q5-1 | reverse complement strand
GCGCTCACTCGACGGGTGGGGTGCTCGGGTGCTTGGTCAGTCGCGGCCGGTGAAGCGGTCGCTGAGGCGCCGCCAGACCGACACCCCCGCCTCGGGCCACAGGAACGCGCGCACCCGCGTCGACATGGCGCGGGTCCGGCCGACGTGCCGGCGGATGCTCCGGATGTCCTCGTGCAGGGCCTGCGTCTGCTCCGGTGTCGTACGCTCCGGCCGGTCGTAGCGGGCCTTCTCGAGGGTCGCCGTGACCCGCCGCACCGCCGTGGCGTTCGTGTCGTCGAGGTGCCCGTCGCGGATGACGTGATCGCGCCAGGTGCGCAGGGTGCCGCCCTCTGGTGGGTCGATGCCGAGGTCGCGCAGGTGCGAGGTGAGCTCGTCCCAGTCCGCCTCGACGAGGTCCCGCTGGTTCGCGGCCCGTCGCCGTCGCCGCCGCCGCGCCAGGGCCGCGGTGAGCGGCATGGCGAACACGGCCAGGAGGGCGACGAGCAGCCCGACGGCGGTCAGGACGCCGCGGAGGGTGACGAAACCGGTCACCTCGTCCCAGAACGTCGGTTGGGGTGCGACGACGTTCGGCTGGTCGAGACCCGGGCGTCCGGTGCGGCTCGGTGCGGCGCTCGTCGCCCCCGGCTCGGGTGCCTGCTGACCCGCCCTCGTCGGGCCCGCCGCATCTCCCTGGACGGTGTAGGTCGGCGGGGCGCCGGACCGTGAGCCCGGGGTGGGCTCGAACCGGAGCCAGCCGTAGCCGGAGAAGTACAGCTCGGGCCAGGCGTGCGCGTCGGAGGCCCGCACCACGTACTCGTCGCCCTGCTGCTCGCCGGGCAGGAAACCGATCGCCATGCGTGCCGGGATGCCCTGGGCGCGGGCGAGCATGACCATGGCGGTCGCGAACTGGACGCAGTAGCCGACCTTGGTGTCCCGGAAGTTCGTGATCGGGTCGAGGAAGCGGCCCTGCTTGTCGCGCCGCCGTTCCGGCAGCTGGAGGCTGTAGGTGTAGATCGTCGTGTCGCGGAGGTGGTCCTGGATCGCGATCGCCTTCTGCAGCTCTGTCTGCTTGCCGCGGGTGACCTCGTCGGACCAGGAGACGACCGTCTGGCGGGCGGCCTCCGGGATGGCGAGGTCCTCCGGGTGCACCTCCGGCCCTCCGGGCGGGCCTGCCTCGTCGAGCTGGCTCGGCAAGGGGGCGACGTCGGCGTAGGTGACGCGGTAGCTCGAGACCGCCCGCCCGACCCGGATGTCCCCGGTCGTGGGGTCCTGCCGCCACGGGGTGCCGTCCATCGAGACGGCGACGACCGGGTAGGGAGCGGCGATGTGCGGGGCGCGCAGCGTGTTGTCGCGCACCGTCATCGTGTAGTCCTTGCCGCCCGAGGGCGAGGGCGTCGCCCCCGGCCCGGTGCCCTCGTCGGCGTCCCCGACCCACTCACCGTTCGAGCTGTAGAACGAGGTGGCGAGGACCCGGAGTGGCGGGTGGGGACCTTTCGTGGTGTAGCGCAGCACCGGGGTCTGGTCGGTGCTCGTCAGGCTCCGCGTCAGGTCGAGGGTGTTGCTGAAGCCGACGGTGCCGGTGCCGCCGGTGCCGCCACTGCGGCCCAACCCCTCGGCGAGGTAGCGGGGCGGGAAGTGCGGCACGAGGAGCGGTACGACGAGGGCAAGGACGAGTCCGATGAGGCCGAGCCGCACGGCGCCGCTCGAGAACGAGCGCTCCGCCTGCCGGCTGTGTGACTCCACCCCGGCCACACCGTCGAACCCCGTGTCGTCCTCGGCGACCGAGCTCGTGGTGCTCCAGCCGGTGAACCGACCGCGGGCCGTCGTGTGCAGCATGGCCAGCCAGAGGATGACCGGTGGCACGAAGTAGCGCGGCTCCAGCGCCTCCGACCCGTTCGCGGCGGTGATGAGGTAGGCCGTCAGGAGCGGCAGCCCCGCAGCGGCGGGTGCCCGCCACGTCGCTGCCATCGCGTCGACGGCGATCGCGAGGGCGGCGCCGATCACGACGAGACAGAACGTCACCCCGGCGGTGAGCGGCGCCGGGGCGGTGTAGCGCTGGATGGTCTCGTAAGCCTCGGTGACGAGGAAGCCCAGCCCGTCCCACGTCTCGCGGGTGGGCAGCAGCCACGACAGGGTGTCCTGCCCGAACCGCCACACGATGACGTAGCCGACGACGAGGACCTGGACCGCCACGACCACGACGCGGGACCGCGTCAGGCCGCGCATGACGAGCCCGACCGCGGCGGTGAGCGCGACGAAGACCGCGGTCTGCGAGAGCCACTCGTTCGAGGAGAAGAGCGAGCTGACCGGATAGGCGGCGGCCAGGGTCGCGAGTGCCCCGAGGATCGTGATGCGCCAGCGCCGCCGGGTCACGATCCGGCTCCGACCGTGACGCTCGTGAGCAGGTCCCACGTCCGGCCGATCTCGTCGCCCCGGCCCACCGCCACCGCCCGCCACCCGGCGAGCCGCAGCAGGTCGACGTGCGACCCGACGTCGTCGGCCCCCGGTGCGTCGCCGAAGGTGGTGGCGTCGAGGACGAGGGCCAGGCCGGTGGTGCCGACCTGGCGCAGGCTCGCGACGCGGGCCGTCACCTCCGGGTCCGACGGGCCGATGACCGCCACGATGAAGCCGCCGCCCTCGGTGAGCGCCTGTGCCGCCCGCAGGACGTCGTCCTCGCCCGTGTCCTCGCGCGGCTGGGTCACCGCGAGCGTGTCGAGGATCTCGTCGATCGTCATGGGGTCGCCGGCCCGGGTCGTGTCGACCGTCTCGACGCAGACGAGATGCACGGCATACCCGCCTGCGGTCAGGTGCGCCGCGACCGAGGCGAGTGCCGTGACGGCCCACTCGAAGGAGCCGGCCGCTCCGCTGCCGCCGTGCGCGGACGGCCGCGGGTCGAGCAGCAGGACCGCGCGGCGCTGCGCCGGCCGGTCCTCCTGGCGGACCATGAGCTCGCCCGTGCGGGCGGTGGACGGCCAGTGGATCCGTCGCAGGTCGTCCCCGTCCCGGTACTCGCGGACGGTGGCGTCGTCCTCGCCGTGGAGCGCGAGCAGGTGGGCCTGCTCGCCCTCCGAGCCCACCCCGGAGCTGGGCTGCCGGCTGGCGGAGAGCGGGTGGACGGCGGGGAGCACGACGAGGTCGGTCGTCCCCTCCAGGACGGCGCTGCGGTTGGCCAGGCCGAACGGGTCGGTCACCTGCGCGCCGAGGGGGCCGAGCGGGTGGTGGCCGCGCAGGTGCGAGCGGACGGCATACTCCACCGTCCGGCTCTGCCGCGGCGAGATGCGGCCGACCACGAAGCGGGGCCGGTCACCGAGCACGTAGTCGAGCCGCTCCTCGGCGAGGAAGAGCGGGGTGGTCTGGGCCGAGACGTTCTGCAGTGTCATCGTCACGTGGGCGGTCTGCCCCACGGTGACGCGGTCGGGGGCGATGTGCCGCTCGATCCGCATCCGGGTGCGTCGGGTGCGCACGACCAGGGCCGCGGCGAACGGCAGCGCGATGGCGAGCACGCCGAAGCGGATGAGGTCGACGAACCCGAAGGCGATGCCGGCGAGGGTGAGCACGACCCCAGCCCCGACGAGCGCCTTGCCCCGGGTCGTCAGGAGGCTGCGCAGCGATCCCATCGGTGCCCTGCCCTCATCGCGCAGCCGGGGGAACCGGCGTCTGCCGGACGAGGTCGGTGACGACCTCGCTCGTCGTGCGTCGGGCCAGCTGGGTCTCGCTCGAGGGCATCAGCCGATGGGAGAGCACCGCGACCGCGAGGGACTGCACGTCATCCGGGATGACGTGGTCGCGCCCCTCGAGGGCCGCGTGCGCCCGGGACGCGCGGAGCAGGTGCAGCGCAGCCCGCGGCGACGCGCCCAGCCGCAGGGCGGTCGAGGCCCGGGAGCGGCCGACGAGGTCGACGATGTACTGACGGATGGCGGGGGAGGCGTGGACCCGGGTCACGGCCTCGACGACGGAGACGATCGTCGCGGCGTCGGTGACCGGGGTCAGCGACTCGAGCGGTGACCGGGCCCCGTGCGTCTCGAGCAGGTCGAGCTCGGCGCGGGGCGAGGGGTAGCCCATCGAGATCCGCGCCATGAAGCGGTCGCGCTGCGCCTCGGGCAGCGGATAGGTGCCCTCCATCTCGATGGGGTTCTGGGTCGCCATGACGATGAACGGCTCCTGCAGCCGATAGGTCGTCCCGTCGGCGGTGACCTGTCGCTCCTCCATCGACTCGAGCAGCGCGGACTGGGTCTTGGGGGAGGCGCGGTTGATCTCGTCGCCGACCACGACGTTGGCGAAGATCGCTCCGGGCCGGAACTCGAAGGTCCGCGCATCCTGGTTGAAGACGCTGACACCGGTGACGTCGCTCGGGAGCAGGTCGGGCGTGAACTGGATGCGGCGCACCGTGGCGTCGATCGAGCGAGCGAGTGTCTTGGCGAGCATCGTCTTGCCGACGCCGGGCACGTCCTCGATGAGCAGGTGGCCCCCCGCGAAGAGGACGGTGATGGTCGTCCGGACGACCTCGTCCTTGCCCTCGATGACGCCGCTCATGGCGGTGACGAGGCGAGCTGCCACATCGTGGATGAGCCCGAGCGCCGTGTCCGTGTCGCGACCCGTCGTTTCCGTCGTCACTCTTCCTCCGGTTCCCCCTGTCGGACGCGCCAGCCTGCGGCCGGCGCGTGTGTCGTCACGCGATCTTCCCTCATCGGCCGCTCCCGCCAAAAGGGTTCGCTCCACTTTCCTCCACCCCGCGGCTGCCCGCAGCGCCCGCTGTCGTCTCTCCCAACGAGGCAGGTATGCCGCTGGGTTCGCTGCGTGGGGGCCAGCTCCGCCCGCTGGGGCGGGCGAGGCAACGTGGACCTCCACTTCGCACCACCGAGGCTGACCTGCGCAAACGCCGCGGCCGCGGAGCAGGGAATCTCGATTTTCCGTCGGATGTGGAGCAAAGTGGAGTATGGTGGTGCAACAAGGAACGCGGTGGATCGCCCAGGGTCGAAGAAGGGGAGGTGGCCGACCATGTTTCTCGGGACGCACACTCCCCGCCTCGACGAGAAGGGGCGCCTCTTCCTCCCCGCGAAGTACCGCGAGCGGCTCGCCGCCGGGCTCGTCGTGACCCGGGGCCAGGAGCGCAGCCTCTACATCTTTCCGATGGACGAGTTCGTCGCGGTGGCCGAGCAGATGCGGCAGGCGCCGACGACCTCCAGGGCGGCCCGTGACTACATGCGCGTCTTCCTCTCCGGTGCGTCGGACGAGATCCCCGACAAGCAGGGGCGGTTCACGATCCCGGCGGCCCTGCGCCAGTACGCGGGGCTCGACCGCGAGGTCACCGTCATCGGCGCCGGGTCCCGCCTCGAGGTCTGGGACACCGCGGTCTGGAACGACTACCTCGCCGCGACCGAGCAGAGCTATGCCGACACGGCCGAGGAGGTGATCCCCGGCCTGTTCTGACCTTCCGTGCGCGCCTGCGCGCCGGCCTCCAGCCGCTTCGCTCCCGGGACGACTTCCCCCGCCCCGGGCGACGCAGCGGATGGGGACCAGCTCCCAGGCCCGAACTCCGACCTCC
>NZ_AWQS01000242.1 GCF_000576575.1 Intrasporangium chromatireducens Q5-1 | reverse complement strand
TGGCCCTTCGTCGGGAACTGGCCCTTCGACGAGACGAGGCCAATGGACGAGTCAGGCGAAGCGGACGAGGACCGCGTCGTCCGCACCGGCCATCGGCCCGGCGAGGTCGTCCGACTCGTCGTCGCGGCCGGCGACGGGGGCCAGCCGGTCTCGTGCGCGCAACCAGACCGACACGACGAGCCACAGCACGGCGAGCGCCCGGAGCATCGAGAACGCGGCATACCAGGAGCCCGGCAGGCCACGGTCCGGCACCGTCGTCGCGGCGATGACGAGCCAGACGGCGATGAAGTTGACCGCCTCACCCGTGGCCCAGATCAGATGGTCACGCCACGGCACTGCGGCGAGCGCGACGAGCGGCACGAGCCAGAGCGCGCTCTGCACCGTGAACGACTTGCCGGTGACGAGGACGACGCCCACCATGACGAGGGAGACCTCCGCGACGGTGGGGCGACGCACAGAGGACAGGGCCAGCACCGCCCCGAGGAGGACGGCCAGCACCCAGCCGACGACGGCGAGTGCCGTCACCGCGCCGGTCGGCAGCGGGTGGCCGGCCAGCTGCGGCAGCAGCCACGGCGACCCGTAGCCCGGCCCGGCCGTGGCCCAGTCGACGTAGGAGGCGGCGGCCGACTCCGGGTTGAGCAGCCAGGTCGCCGCGAGCACGGCGAGGAAGACGAGGACGGCATACCCGGCGGTGCGGCCGTAGGCCCGGAGCCGTCCCGACCGCAGGGCGAGCAGACCGATGGCGAGCAGGATGAGGACCGGGTAGGACCGGGCCGCCATCGCGAGCCCGAGCAGCACCCCGGCCGTCGTCGTGCGCCGCTTCCCCCAGGCCCACATGCCGGCCGTCGCGAGGGCCACCCCGACGGCGTCGGCCGAGATGTAGGCCACGAGCGCCACGACCGGCGACAGGGCGATGTGCGCCGCGAGCCAGGGCCGGCGCACGGACCCAGCCACCAACCAGATGATCGCCAGCACGAGGACCGCCGTGATCACCGCCCAGAGCGCGAAGTACCACGCGATCCGCGTCCCCGGCCGCCCGTCCGGCACCAGGCTCCCGACGAGCATGAGGAAGAACCCCGTCAGCGGCGGCTGTCCGGTCACCGGCGCGTCCGCGCCGCCCTGGAGGTATGCCGCTATCCCACGTCCCAGCCCGGAGTCCCGGAAAGCGTTGGGCAGGTCCGCGTAGCAGGCGTTCCAGAACTGCTCGGTCCCGGTCCAGTGCGTGCGCAGGCACGGTGCCCGGAAGAGGATCCCGAAGCCGAGCGGCAGGGCGGCGAGGGCCGACAGCACAGCGGCGGTCAGCTGCCATCGCGGACCAGGCTGAGCGGCATACCTCCCTCTCGGTCCCCCGATGACCTCGGAGGCCGCGCGCGCGACGGGATCGGACGCCAAGGAGGCGTCACCCGCCCTTGGTCGTGGTCGTCGACGGCTTGGGTCCGCCACCCGGACCCGGCGGCAGGATCGTGATCTTCGTCTTGGTCGGGCTGGGGGCCGGGGTGGACGACGGGCTCGTGGTCGTCGGCGCCTGCGTCGTCGTCGGCGGGGCCTGCGTCGTCGTGGTCGGCGCCTGGGTCGTGGTCGGCGCCTCCGTCGTCGTCGGGGCGACGGTCGTGGTCGGGGCCTGGGTCGTCGTCGGGGTCTGCACCCGGCTGTCGCCGACCCCCGCCCGTGCCGGGAACGGCAGCGGCTCGACACCCTGGAGGACGGGCTGCATGAACTCCATGAAGATGTCCGCGGGGATCGTGCCACCGGTCAGGTTGTAGCCCTCGGAGTCGGTCATCGTCGTCGGGTTGCCGTTCGCGTCCGGCTTGTACATCCCGATCGAGACGGCGAGCTGGGGGACGAACCCGGAGAACCAGATCGAGCGGTTCTCCTCGGAGGTACCGGTCTTGCCGGCGACCGGCCGGTTCAGGCCCTGCAGCTTCGTGGCCGTGCCACCGGGCTTGACCGTGTAGGTCAGGGCGTCGGTCGTGTCCGCGGTGACGTCCTTGTCGAACGCCCGCTTCGTCTGTGGCTTCGCCTCATAGGTGAAGTCGGACGTCGTCGCGGTGACCTTCCTGACGAAGTACGGCTTGCTACGGGTGCCCTGCGACGCGATCGTCGAGTAGGCCGAGGCCATGTCGATGACATGCGGTGACGACGTGCCGAGGACGTTGGTCAGGTCGGTGCCGAGGCCGGAGGTGTTGGCCGGGATGCCGGCGTCGATGGCGGCCTGCTTGGTCTTGGCCGGGCCCATCTTCTCGTTGAGCGCGACGAACGCGGTGTTGATCGAGCGGCCGATCATCCGGCGGATGTCGACCTTGCCGTAGGACCGGTGCCCGAAGTTGTTGATCGTCACGTCCTGGAACTTCTGCGGCGAGTCACCGTCGAACTGGGTCTTCGTCGAGATGCCGTCCCGGACGGCGGCGAGCACCGCCAACGGCTTGAAGTTCGAGCCGGCCTGCAGGATCGCCTGGGTCGAGGTGTTCCACTGCGACTTGGCGTAGTCGGCGCCGCCGTACATCGCGACGACCGCACCGTCACCGGGCTTGATCGCGACGAGGCCGCCGTGGACCTTGTCGGGCAGGTTGTCCTTCATCGCCTTGATCGCGGCGTCCTGCGCCTTCTTGTCGATCGTCGTGGTGATGCGCAGGCCACCCTGGTCGATGTCCTTCTCGGACAGCCCCTGCGCCTTGAGCTCCTTGCGGACCTCGGCCGTGATGTAGCCGGTCGGGCCGGACCCCTGGGAGGCGGCCTTGCGGGGCAGGATCTTCGGCAGCTTGGTCCACTTGGCCCGCTCGGTCGGGCTGATCCAACCCTGGCTGACCATCCCGTCGAGGACCCAGGAGTAGCGGTTCTCGAGGTTCTGCTGCGCCTTGGCGCCGTTCGCCGGGTCGTACATCTCCGGCGCGTTCATCATCGAGGCGAGGACGGCGCCCTCACCGACGGACAGCTTGGAGACGTCCTTGCCGAAGTAGGTCCGGGCCGCACTCTGGATGCCCGAGGCGCCACGTCCGTAGTAGATCGTGTTGAGGTAGTTCTCCAGGATCTGGTCCTTCGACATCTGGCTGTCGATCTTGACCGAGATGAGGATCTCCTTGGCCTTGCGCGAGATCGTCCGGTCCTGGGTGAGGAAGTAGTTCTTGACGTACTGCTGGGTGATGGTCGAGCCGCCGACCTGGTTCTCACCGGTGACGCTCGTCTTGACGGCGCGCAGGATGCCGGGGATCGAGATGCCGTTGTTCGTGTAGAAGCTGCGGTCCTCGGCGGCGAGGTGCGCCTCCTGGACGTCCTTGGGCACCTTGCTGAGCGGCACGGACTCGCGGTTGCCCTCGGTGACGGAGAAGCGAGCCATCTCGGTCTTGCCGTCCGCGTAGTAGACGATCGACGTCTGTGCGTTGGCGAGGTCGTTCGGCTGGGGGATCGAGGTGGTGTTGTAGGCCCACACCACGCCGGCCCCGCCGATGACGAGCAGGGCGAGGAAGGCGAGCGAGCCCCACTTCAGGGTGGGGATGGCCCAGCGCCGCCAGCCGGTACGCTGCGGCTTGCGCTTGCCGGTGCCCTTGCCCCGCTTCGAGGCCGCGAGTTGCGCGGCCCGCACGTCGTGCCTGCTTGGTGTCACTCCATCACTTCCCGTTCGTGGATCGACCCGGTGGGGTGCGCCGGGCCGCGTATCAGTATGACCGCCCGGCCCGTGTGCCCCGAAACTCACGACCGACGCCACGCGGGGCGGCCTTCCGACGACGTGGTATGCCGCTCACCTCCGGAAGTGCCGATGCAACCTTTCGAGACGGCTCGGTGGTCGTGTTGGATGTGACGACATCGAGCCCGGCCGAGGTGCTGCCGGCGGAGGCGCTGAGGGGAGCCGGCGTGGCACAGCAGGAGGAGTTCGACGCGTTCGTCGCGGCCCGGTCGACGGCGCTGCTGCGGACCGCAGTCCTGCTGACCCGCGACGTCGGGCTGGCGGAGGACCTGCTCCAGACCGCCCTCGCCAAGACCTGGTTCGCGTGGCGACGGATCGAGGTGACGCCGGAGGCGTACACACGGCGCGTGCTCGTCAACACGTATGCGAGCTGGTGGCGGCGCAAGTGGAACGGCGAGCATCCGACCGAGGAGCTGCCCGAGCCGGGCGCCGGCCGTGGCCGCGGCAGGGACGGGCATGACCAGGACGGACACGGCCGGCACGACAGCCACCGGGTCGACGACCGGACCGACCTGTGGGCCGCGCTCGGGCGGCTGCCCAAGCGGCAGCGCGCAATCGTCGTGCTCCGCTACTACGAGGACCTGTCCGAACGGGAGACGGCCGACGTCATGAGCTGCTCCGTCGGCACGGTCAAGAGCCAGGCCAGCCGCGCCCTGGCGAAGCTCCGAGTGGACCCGGCGCTGATGGAGGCGCAGTCATGAACCCGACCGACCTGAAGCAGGACCTCGACAGCCTCGTGTGCGACGTCACGGCGGACCGCGGCTTCGCGGCCGGTGTCGCGTCGAAGGTGCGGGCTCGCAAGCGGACCCGGGCCGCCGGAGTGGGCGTCGCGTGTGCGGCGCTGCTCACTCTGGGTGCCGGCCTGACGTCCCAGCTGGGCAGCGGGACGCGCACGCCCAGGCCGGCCACGAGCGGCCACGCGGCGGTGCAGCCCACGCCGACGATGACCGGCACCGACGGCATGCCGACGCGGTCCGTGCCGGCTGCTCCCCGCGATGTGGTGAAGGAAGGGCTCCGCATCCGAGCACAGATCGGTGGCGACTCGCTGGCGGCCGGTTTCATCAGCGACGTCGGGCAGGGCCAGGCAACCATGCTCTGGGACGTGACGACCAACCATGTTGCGATCGGCGCCGAGTGCTACCTGCCGAGCGGCGCCGCGGAACAGACCAAGCAGGTCGAGGTGCGAGTCCGGCTGGTCGGGTCCGATGGCTTCGTGTCACAGGGGGCGTGCAGCACGACACCACCGGCTGGGCACGAGCTTGTGCCTGGTTGGACGCCGGGTGAGCCGGGGCATGGATGGACCGAGCTGACCGTCGGCAAGCCGGCCGGCCTGCGGGTGCAGTTGGTCGACGCCAAGTCGGGCGCTCCGGTTGCCGTCGAAACGGCGCGGTTCGCGCTGGCCGTCTACAACCAGGGACCGCAGCGAGTCGTCCCCGATCCCCGCACCGGCCAGGCTCTCGCCGCACTACCCGAGACCGTCGAGCACGAGGGCTACCGGTATCGGCTGGTCGACCTCGTGGCCGGAGCCCCGTCGCGGAAGCAGCCCGCCGTGGCGACGCCAGCCGGTGCGCCATTCCTCATCACCTACGGCTCCGCCGGGACGCCGGTCGGCTCCACCGAGGGCGGGTCCAACGATGGCGGGGGCGACACCGTGCGTCTGACAGGCCTGGGCACTGACCCCGGTGCACTGACCGGCGGTGGCTGGACCATCGCGCCCCAGCCGGCCCGTGCCGCGAACACAGTCCAACTGGTCCGCGACGGGGCCGTGCCGGACACCGGCGTCGACTTCGTCGCCCTGTATCGGCTCGCCCGGTGACCGGTCCTCACTCAGCGCCTCAACACCTGCTCACCACAGCGGA
>NZ_AWQS01000241.1 GCF_000576575.1 Intrasporangium chromatireducens Q5-1 | reverse complement strand
CCGCGGCGCGCCCTGCCTGGGCTGGGCGTGTCGTCGCGGCCGGCACGGTCCTCGCGCTGGCCGCAGTGCTCGCCTGGCTGGTCCATCTGGGAGTCGTGCCGGGCACCGGGACGCGGGCGCCCACGGCGCCCATCGCCGGGGCCGGCACCGGCGCTGTCAGCACGGCCACCGGGCTGCCCCCGACACCGGCCGCTCGACCCGCGGACGCGCGGGCCATCCTCCAGCAGCTCACCGACCGGCGGGTCGCCGCGCTGGTCGAGCGCCGGACCGACGCACTGGCCGCCGTTCACCGGCGCGGCTCCCCGTCGTGGCAGGCCGACGCTGCGGTCATCGACGCCCTCACGAGCGGTCATCAGCGCTACGCGGGCCTGCAGATGACGGTGGAGGAGGCCGCCTTCGTCACCCGCTCGGAGGTGCGGGCCGTCGTGAGGGCGCGCGTGGCGGTCGCTGCCTACCGGGTCGCCGACGACGACGGTGGCGTCGTGCCCAGGAGCGGCGAGGCGGGCGGGCCGCTCGACTTCCACCTCGTGCACGGTGACGACGGCTGGCGTATCGAGTCGGTCAGCTCGCCGAAGCCCACCTGACGGCTGCCTCCAGAGTGGGGTGCTCGAAGCCGAAGCCGCTCTCGAGCAACCTGCGCGGCTCGACCCGCTGGCTGTCGAGGATCCGGTCGGCGAACTCGCCGACGACGACGCGCAGGGCAAGGCGGGGAGCCGGCACCAGCGCAGGGCGGTGGAGGGATCGCGCCAGGGCCGCCGCGATGTCCCGCTGCCGATGGGGCTCGGGACCGGCGGCGTTGAAGGGGCCGGTCAGCTCAGGGTGGTCGACCAGGTGCGTGATGGCGCGCACCTCGTCGACGAGGGTGATCCAGGGCCACCATTGCCGTCCGGAGCCCAGCGGCCCCCCGAGCCCCAGTTTGGTGAGCAGCAGGAGTGGGCCGAACGCACCGCCGTGGGGGGCCATGACGAGGCCGGTGCGCACCAGCGCGACCGAGACCCCAGCATCGGCCGCGGGCTCCGTCGCCGCCTCCCACCGGACGACGAGCCGGGCGAGGAAGTCCGTGCCGCTCGCGCTGCCCTCGGTGAGCACCTCCTCCCCGCGGTCGCCGTAGATACCGACGGCCGACGCGTTGACGAGGCGGATCGAGCGGCCCGAGCGCTGCTTGGTCTCCGCGAGGGCCTTCGCGATCGTCAGGGTCGAGTCCACCCTGGACCGTTCGATCGCCACCTTGTGGGCGTCGGTCCATCGCTGGTCGCCGATGCCCACCCCGGCCAGGTTGACGACGGCGTCGACGCCGTCGAGGGCCTCGACCGGGAGGTGCCCCGCGGACGGGTCCCAGCGCACCTCGTCGGCGGCGGCCGCCGGGCGCCGCACGAGCCGCAGGACGCTGTCACCACGGCCCTCCAGATGACGGCGAAGCGCGCCGCCGATCAGACCGGAGGATCCGGCGACGGCGACGCGCTTCGTCATGTCAGTCCTTGGCTCAGACGTCGAAGTTGCCCTCCTCGAGACGCGCCTTCAGCGTCGCGAGGAACCGGGCGGCGTCGGCGCCGTCGACGATGCGGTGGTCGTAGGACAGCGCAAGGTACATCATCGACCGGATCGCGATGGTCTCGCCGCCGTCGGCGTCGGTGACGACGACGGGCCGCTTGACGATCGAGCCGGTGCCGAGGATGGCGACCTGCGGCTGGTTGATGATCGGCGTGTCGAACAGTGCCCCACGGCTACCGGTGTTGGTGATCGTGAAGGTGCCGCCCGCCAGGTCGTCCGGCGTGATCTTGTTGTTGCGGGTCCGGTCCGCCACGTCGGCGATCGCCCGGGCCAGCCCGGCGATGTTGAGGTCGCCCGCGTTCTTCACGACGGGGACGATGAGCCCCTTGTCCGTGTCGACGGCGATGGAGAGGTTCTCCGAACCGTGGTAGACGACCTCGTCGCCCTCGACGCTCGAGTTGAGGTTGGGGTGCGACTTGAGGGCCTCGCAGGTGGCGAGCGCGAGGAACGGCAGGTAGCTGAGCTTCGTGCCCTCGCGCGCCTCGAAGTCCTTCTTGGCCCGCTCGCGGATGCGGGCGATCTTCGTCAGGTCCACCTCGACGACCGTGGTCAGCTGGGCGGACACCTGCAGCGACTCGACCATGCGCTGCGCGATGACCTTGCGCAGCCGCGACATCTTCTCGCGGGTGCCGCGCTTGGGGGACACCTGCGCCGGGGCGGAGGGGGCCGGGGCCGGTGCGGCCGGCGCTGCGGTGGCGGGCTCCGGTTGGGCCGCCGGCTGCTTGGCGGCCTCGGCGGCGTCGAGGACGTCCTGCTTGCGGATGCGGCCGCCGACTCCGGTGCCCTGGATGCTGCCGAGGTCGACGTTGTGCTGTGCCGCGAGTTTGCGGACGAGCGGGGTCACGTAGGCGGCCGCGTCGCTCTCGCTCGGGGCGCTGGCCCCGCCACCGACGGCAGCACCGATGGGCTCGGGCTGACGGGCCGGCTGCTCCTGCTGGGGCGCGGGGGCCGAGGGCTGCTGAGGGGCCGGCTGCTGGGCCGGGGCCTGGGGTGCCGGAGCCTCCTGTGCGGGGGCCTCCTGCTGGGCGGGGGCGGGCGCCTGCTGCTGCGCGGGGGCCTCCTGCTGTGCGGGGGCCTCCTGCTGTGCGGGGGCCTCCTGCTGTGCGGGGGCCGACCCGCCGATCACGGCGAGCTCGCCACCGACGGGCACGACCTCGTCCTCGGCGACGAGGATCTTGGTCAGCTTGCCGCTGTAGGGAGAGGGGATCTCGGTGTCGACCTTGTCCGTCGAGACCTCGAGGAGGGGCTCGTCGGTCGCGACGTCGTCACCCTCGGACTTCAGCCAGCGGGTGACCGTGCCCTCGGTCACCGACTCGCCCAGTGCCGGCATGACGACCGTCTGGCCCGATCCGCTGCCGCCCGTGTCGCCACCCTGCGGGGGCGCCTGCTGGGCGGGCTGCTGCGGCTGGTCGTCACCGGGGGTCTGCGGCTCGACCGAGCCGGGCTGGTCCTCGGCGGAGGGAGCCTGCTCCTGGGCGGGCTCCTGCGCCTGCTCCTGCGGCTGTTCGTGGGGCTGTTCCTGCGTCTGCTCCTGAGCCGGGGCACCGCCCGACGAGGGGGCCTCGCCGTCACCGATCACCGCGAGGTCGGCACCGACCGGCACGGTGTCGTCCTCCTGCGCGAGGATCTCCTGAAGCGTGCCCGCGACGGGGGAAGGGATCTCCGTGTCGACCTTGTCGGTCGAGACCTCGAGCAGCGGCTCGTCGACCTCGACCCGGTCGCCCACGTTCTTCAGCCAGCGGGTGACGGTGCCCTCGGTGACGGACTCACCCAGGGCTGGCATGGTCACGCGTTCAGACATGCGTTCTTCTCCTCGTTCCTGTTCTGGCTGTGCTTCACGAATGGGCGTGCAGCGGCTTGCCGGCCAAGGCCAAGTGTGCCTCGCCGAGTGCTTCGTTCTGGGTGGGGTGGGCGTGGATGAAGGCTGCCACGTCCTCGGGGAAGGCCTCCCAGCCGACGATGAGCTGGGCCTCGCCGACCTGCTCGCCCATGCGGGCGCCGATCATGTGGATCCCGACGACGGGGCCGTCGGCGCGGCGTACGACCTTGACGAACCCCTGCGTGCCGAGGATCTGCGACCGGCCGTTGCCGCCGAGGTTGTACTCGTAGGTGGCGACGTCTCCGTATCGCTCACGGGCCTGCGCCTCGGTCAGGCCGACGCTCGCGATCTCGGGGTCGCAGTAGGTGACCCGGGGGATGGACAGCTCGTCGACGACGGTGGGGGAGAGCCCGGCGATGTCCTCGGCCACGAAGATCCCCTGGGCGAACCCGCGGTGCGCGAGCTGCAGGCCGGGGACGATGTCACCGACGGCGCGGACGCCCTCGACGTTGGTGTTCAGGCGCTCGTCCGTCGGCACGAAGCCACGCTCGACGGCGATCCCCGCCTCCTCGTACCCGAGGCCCGCGGTGACCGGCCCCCGACCGACCGCGACGAGGAGCAGGTCTGCCTCGATCGTGTCGCCGGACTCGAGGGTCACCGTCACGACGTCACCGGCCTGGGTCGCACTCGCGAAGCGGGCACCGGTCCGGACCGTGATCTTGCGCTTGCGGAAGGCGCGCTCGAGCTGCTTGGAGACCGCCTCGTCCTCACCGGCGACCAGGCGGGGCAGGGCCTCGACGACCGTGACGTCGGAGCCGAAGCTGCGGAAGACCGAGGCGAACTCGACGCCGATGACCCCGCCACCCAGGACGACGACCCGTGCTGGGACGTGGTCGAGACCCAGGGCCTCGTCACTCGTCATGATGCGCCCACCGATCTCGAGTCCCGGCAGGGTCTTGGCCTGGCTGCCGGTGGCGAGGACGATGTGCCGCCCGGTGAGACGGCGGTCGTCGACGGCCACGGTGCGCGGTCCGTCCAGGCGTCCCGAGCCGGTGACGTATTCGATCTTCGCGGCCTTGACGAGCCCTTGGAGCCCCTTGTGGAGCCGCGACACGACGCTGTTCTTGTAGCTCATGACGCCGGCCATGTCGACGGACTCGAAGGTCGTCTTGACGCCGAACCGCTCGCCCTCGCGCGCCGTGTCGGCGACCTCGGCGGCGTGGAGGAAGGCCTTGGTCGGGATGCAGCCCCGGTGCAGGCAGGTGCCGCCGAGCTCCGCCTTCTCGACGAGCGCGACGGTCAGGCCGAGCTCGGCCGATCGCAGGGCACAGGCGTAGCCGCCCGAGCCTCCTCCGAGGATGACGACGTCGTAGTCGTCCGCGGCGGTCGCCGACATGAAGGATGCTCCTTGAGACTCGGGTTGTCCTGTCCACACTGCAGTGCCCGCTGCTCCCGGGTGGGGATCACGCGCATGTGCATCTTGTCATTGATCGCGACCGACGTCACAAGGAGGTCTCGTGCAGGGACGCGCCGGGGAAGTCGTCGTACAGTTCCGGCATGGGTTGGTTCTCGCGGCGCAAGGCCGCCCGCCGAGAGCGGACCATGCGCTCCGACGGTCCGCTCATGCGGATCGACCTGAAGGCGGTCGAGGACTACCTGCAGCAGTTCGTCGACTCGCACCGGGGAGTCGAGGCCTATGTGGAGCCGTCGACGAGCGTGACGCCCACGACGGTCGTGCTCATCGCGTGGGACGGGGAGTGGACCCGGCGCGCGGTGGGATCCCCGAAGGAGGCGTATGACCTCAGCCAGCGGCTGGGGGTGCCGGTCTATGACGTCAACAAGACCGGCTACCCGAACCGGATGCGGGCGTGGAACAGCCGGAAGCGCCGCGGCGACGCCTGAGCCAAGCCGTGAGGACCCGACCGAGCGCCAGCGAGGTGCAAACGACTGGAAGGCGAGGTGCAAACGAGTGGAAGGTATGCCGCTCACCTGACAGGGTGGGGACATCCCGGCCGCGTCGATCCAGAGGAGAAGGCATGTCGAAGCAGGATGGAGTCGGTCCCAGCGAGGAGACTCGAGCGAAGTTCAAGGCGGCTCTGGAGAAGAAGCAGGCACATGCCGGCAAGGACGTCTCCGACACCGGTGACCGGTCCAAGGTGCACGGTGCCCACGGCCCGGCCAAGGCCCAGCAGATGTTCCGCCGGAAGTCCGGCGGCTGAGCCGTTCCCCAGGTTGACGAGGAGGGGCCGGTGCCCGGGTGGGC
>NZ_AWQS01000240.1 GCF_000576575.1 Intrasporangium chromatireducens Q5-1 | reverse complement strand
GCCGAAGCGGACCGGGCCCTCCTGGTGCTGACGAGTCAGCGGCGACGAGTCACCGGGTCACTTGATGATCTTGGTGACGCGGCCGGCGCCGACGGTGCGGCCACCCTCGCGGATCGCGAACTTGAGGCCCTCCTCCATGGCGATCGGCTGGATCAGCTCGACGCGCATGTCGGTGTTGTCGCCGGGCATGACCATCTCGGTGCCCTCGGGCAGGTGCACGACACCCGTCACGTCCGTGGTGCGGAAGTAGAACTGCGGACGGTAGTTGTCGTAGAACGGCGTGTGACGGCCGCCCTCGTCCTTGGACAGGATGTAGACCTGACCCTCGAACTCCGTGTGCGGGGTGATCGAGCCGGGCTTGACGACGACCTGGCCGCGCTCGACGTCCTCACGCTTGGTGCCGCGAAGGAGCAGACCGACGTTCTCACCCGCGCGACCCTCGTCGAGGAGCTTGCGGAACATCTCGATGCCGGTGACGGTGGTCTTGGCGGCCGGGCCCTCGTGGATGCCGACGATCTCGACCTCCTCGTTGACCTTGAGGATGCCGCGCTCGATACGGCCGGTGACGACCGTGCCACGACCGGTGATCGTGAAGACGTCCTCGATCGGCATGAGGAACGGCTTGTCGACGTCACGCTCCGGCTCGGGGATGTTCTCGTCGACGGCGTCCATGAGGTCGAGGACCGTCTGGCCCCACTCCGGGTCGCCCTCGAGCGCCTTGAGCGCCGAGACCTTGACGACCGGGACGTCGTCACCGGGGAACTCGTAGGTCGACAGGAGCTCACGGACCTCCATCTCGACGAGCTCGAGGATCTCCTCGTCGTCGACCATGTCGGCCTTGTTGAGCGCCACGACGATGTAGGGGACGCCGACCTGGCGGGCCAGGAGGACGTGCTCCTTCGTCTGCGGCATCGGGCCGTCGGTGGCGGCGACCACGAGGATCGCGCCGTCCATCTGGGCCGCACCGGTGATCATGTTCTTGACGTAGTCAGCGTGACCGGGGCAGTCGACGTGGGCGTAGTGACGCTTCTCGGTCTGGTACTCGATGTGCGCGATCGAGATCGTGATACCGCGCTGACGCTCCTCAGGAGCCTTGTCGATGTCCTCGAACGCGAACTGCGGGTTGAGGTCCGGGTACTTGTCGTGCAGGACCTTGGAGATCGCAGCCGTCAGCGTCGTCTTGCCGTGGTCGATGTGACCGATCGTGCCGATGTTGACGTGCGGCTTGGTCCGCTCGAACTTTGCCTTCGCCACTGTGGTGTCCTCCTAGGACTTTCTTGTTCTACGCCGTACGACCAGGGCAGGACGTGGCGCGATGGGGTTGGATTTTCGGTTGAATCCCGCAGGAGAGCCTACCGGGATTTCCCGTGGTCACTCGCCGCGGGTCTTCTTGATGATCTCCTCGGCAACCGCCTTGGGGACCTCGTTGTAGGAGTCGAACTCCATCGAGAAGCTCGCGCGGCCCTGCGTCTTGGAACGCAGGTCGCCGACGTAGCCGAACATCTCGGACAGCGGGACGAGGGCCTTGACCACCTTGGCCCCGCTGATGTCCTCCATGCCCTGGATCTGGCCACGGCGGGAGTTGATGTCGCCGATGACGTCGCCCATGTAGTCCTCGGGCGTCCGGACCTCGACGGCCATCATCGGCTCGAGTAGGACCGGGTTGGCCTTGCGGACGGCCTCCTTGAGCACCATCGAACCGGCGATCTTGAAGGCCATCTCGGACGAGTCGACGTCGTGGTAGGCGCCGTCGACGAGGGTCGCCTTGATGCCGACGAGCGGGTAGCCCGCGAGCACGCCGTACTGCATGGCGTCCTGGATGCCGGCGTCGACCGAGGGGA
This sequence comes from Intrasporangium chromatireducens Q5-1, assembly GCF_000576575.1. GTDB lineage: Bacteria > Actinomycetota > Actinomycetes > Actinomycetales > Dermatophilaceae > Intrasporangium_A > Intrasporangium_A chromatireducens. The sequence goes on along the minus strand of NZ_AWQS01000240.1, from coordinate 3,804 downwards.
TGTACTCCTTCGGTACGCGGCCACCCGTCACGGCGTTGACGAACTCGTACAGCTCGCCGTTCTCCGTGTCGGTCAGCGGCTCGAAGGTGACCTGCACCTTCGCGAACTGGCCGGAGCCACCCGTCTGCTTCTTGTGGGTGTAGTCGTACTTCTCGACGGCCTTGCGGATCGTCTCGCGGTAGGCCACCTGCGGCTTGCCGACGTTGGCCTCGACCTTGAACTCGCGCTTCATGCGGTCGATCAGGATGTCGAGGTGCAGCTCGCCCATGCCGGCGATGATCGTCTGGCCGGTCTCCTCGTCGAGGTGGACCTGGAAGGTCGGGTCCTCGGCGGAGAGCTTCTGGATCGCGGTGGAGAGCTTCTCCTGGTCACCCTTGGTCTTCGGCTCGATGGCGACCTCGATGACCGGCTCCGGGAACGTCATCGACTCGAGGACGATCGGGTCGTTCATGTCGCAGAGCGTGTCACCGGTCGTCGTGTCCTTCAGGCCGATCGCCGCGTAGATGTGACCGGCGAGGGCCTCGTCGACGGGGTTCTCCTTGTTGGCGTGCATCTGGAAGAGCTTGCCGATGCGCTCCTTGCGACCCTTGGTCGAGTTGAGCACCTGGCTGCCCGCCGCGACGCGGCCGGAGTAGACCCGGATGAAGGTGAGGGTGCCGAAGAACGGGTGCGCCGCCACCTTGAAGGCGAGCGCGGAGAACGGCTCCTCCTTGCTCGGGTGACGCTCGATCTCGACGTCCTCGTGACCCGGCTTGTGGCCGATCATGGCGGGCACGTCGACGGGCGTCGGCAGGTAGTCGACCACCGCGTCGAGCATCGGCTGCACACCGCGGTTCTTGAAGGCCGAGCCACAGAGCACCGGGTAGAGCTGTGAGGTGACCGTGAGCTTGCGGATGCCCGCCTTGAGCTCCTCGATCGTCAGCTCCTCGCCGCCGAGGTACTTCTCCATGAGGTCGTCGTCCGACTCGGCGACGCGCTCGACGAGGGCCTGGCGGTACTCCTCGGCCTTGGCCTGCAGGTCGGCCGGGATCTCCTGGATCTCGTACTTGGCGCCCATCGTCACGTCACCCTTGGCGTCGCCCGGCCAGACCAGGGCGCGCATGTAGAGCAGGTCGACGACACCGATGAAGTCGCTCTCGGCACCGATCGGCAGCTGGAGCACGAGCGGCTCGGCACCGAGACGGTCCTTGATCGTCTGCACGGTGAAGTAGAAGTCCGCACCGAGCTTGTCCATCTTGTTGACGAACGCGATGCGCGGCACGTCGTACTTGTCGGCCTGGCGCCACACCGTCTCGGACTGCGGCTCGACACCCTCCTTGCCGTCGAAGACGGCAACGGCGCCGTCGAGGACGCGCAGGGACCGCTCGACCTCGACCGTGAAGTCGACGTGGCCGGGCGTGTCGATGATGTTGATCTGGGTGCCCTCCCAGAAGCAGGTGACCGCGGCGGACGTGATCGTGATGCCGCGCTCCTTCTCCTGCTCCATCCAGTCGGTCGTCGACGCACCGTCGTGCGTCTCACCCATCTTCCGGTTCACACCGGTGTAGAACAGGATGCGCTCAGTCGTCGTCGTCTTGCCGGCGTCGATGTGCGCCATGATGCCGATGTTGCGGACCTTCTTGAGGTCCGTCAGGACGTCGAGTGCCACGTTTGTTATCTCATCTCATCTCAGGAAACTCAGGGGCGAGCCGTTCCGGTGGGGCGGGCTCCATCAGATGAACGTATGCCGCTCTCCGAGCCTTCCCGGCCCCGCGCGGAGTGCGCGCGGGGCAGGGAGCGAGCTCAGCGGCATACGGCCTGACGTGCTGTCACCAGCGGTAGTGCGCGAAGGCCTTGTTCGACTCGGCCATCTTGTGCGTGTCCTCGCGACGCTTGACCGCGGCGCCGAGGCCGTTGGACGCGTCGAGGATCTCGTTCATCAGGCGCTCGGTCATCGTCTTCTCACGACGCTGCCGGGAGTAGCCGACGAGCCAGCGCAGGGCCAGCGTCGTCGAGCGGCCCGGCTTGACCTCGATCGGCACCTGGTAGGTCGCGCCACCGACGCGGCGGGACTTGACCTCCATGGCGGGCTTGACGTTGTCGAGCGCGCGCTTGAGGGTCTGGACCGGGTCGGAGCCGGTCTTCTGGCGGCAGCCCTCGAGGGCGCCGTAGACGATGCGCTCCGCGATCGACTTCTTGCCGTCGAGGAGGATCTTGTTGACGAGCTGCGTGACGAGCGGGCTGGAGTAGACCGGGTCGACGACGAGCGCGCGCTTCGGGGCGGGTCCCTTACGAGGCATCAGGCCTTCTCCTTCTTCGCGCCGTAGCGGCTGCGGGCCTGCTTGCGGCCCCGGACGCCCTGCGTGTCGAGCGTGCCGCGGATGATCTTGTAGCGGACACCGGGAAGGTCCTTCACCCGGCCGCCGCGGACGAGCACGATCGAGTGCTCCTGCAGGTTGTGGCCGACGCCGGGGATGTACGCCGTGACCTCGATGCCGCTCGACAGGCGCACGCGGGCGACCTTGCGCAGCGCCGAGTTCGGCTTCTTGGGGGTGGTCGTGTAGACGCGGGTGCAGACGCCGCGGCGCTGGGGCGAGCCCTTCAGCGCCGGGGTCTTGGCCTTGCTGGCCTTGTCCTGGCGGCCCTTGCGGACCAGCTGGTTGATGGTAGGCAACCTGGTTACTCCATAACGTTGCTGTTGTCTGCCGGTGTCCTGGCACGCGGCCGGGTCCGACTCCTTGTCTGTTCGCGGCCGACCCCCGAGGTCGGGAGTGTCGGACGCGGTGCTCCCCCCTGCACTCCCCAGTCGTGATCGCTCAGTCGTGGATTGCCCGGCGGGAGGTTCGCTCTGGCAACTCAGTGATGGTCCGCGTACGGTGGCCGCCAAGGACCACGTCGCGTCAGGGCACCGAAGCCGTCATCGCGCGTGACGGGGGCAGGCGCGCAGGCATGCCTCAGACACAGTGTTCAAGCGTACCGGCGCACCCGGCACGGACCAAATCGTCGCGCGGACGCTGCGTTCCTCGCTCGGGTCCTCGCGCCGTCGTCGGTCAGCGAACCTGATGGGCTGACCTCCTCGGCGCTGCGGGCCTCGCTCGTTCCTCGCTCGGGTCCTCGCGCCGTCGTCGGTCAGCCGAGCCGCCAGTCCCCGGCATACATGTGCAGCACCGGCACGCCGAGCGTCTCCCGCGCCCGGGACGCCCAGTCGGTGTGGAAGGTGTCCTGGATGGCGAGCGGCTCGGTCACCACGACGAGCTCGGAGGCGTGCAGCCGCCCCACCTCGTCCTCGACCGCCGGCATCGGGTCGTCGGCCGTCACCTCGCCGGTGGCCGACGCCCCGGCCGCCTCGAACTCGGCCAGACTCGTCCTGAGCGCGCTGTCCGCGTCGGCGACGGCCTCGTCCCGGTCCACCGGGGTGAGCGCCTCGAGTGCCTCACGCATCTCGAACAGGCTCAGGTGGTTCAGCACCGCGGCGAGGACGTTGCGCTCCGTGTCCGCGGGCACGAGGACGCGGTACGTCGCCGGCTCCGTCTCGTGCAGCGCGACGATCTTCTTGACGTCGACCGGCTTGAGCGCCTCCTCGGTGAGGACGACGACGGTCCGAGGCGCGGCCGGCACGTCCGTGCTGACAGCGGGCGCCGGGGTCGGGTCGGCGGCGGGCGCGGAGGCTTCAGTCATGCCAGCACACTATCCGCCCGCCGCTCCCCCACGGCGAGCACCCCGTGCCTCGTCGAACGCCGCGGTGCGCCGGCGCGTTCGACCCCGAGCGCTGCGTCCGCGGGAGGTTGAGGGCCGGAGACGCCGCTGGGCCGGGACCGCGCGTAG
>NZ_AWQS01000239.1 GCF_000576575.1 Intrasporangium chromatireducens Q5-1 | reverse complement strand
TCGCCGACATCCAGCCGCGCGGGGTGGTCGTCGCCGCCACGGGCGGCTCCGGTGCGGTGGGCGGCCTCTTCGACGCGGTGACGCGCCAACACAGTGCAGTCCCGGTCCAGACCTGCCGGTCCACGCCCCTGCCCGGCTGGGTCGGGGCCTACGACCTCGTCATCGCGGTGTCGCAGTCGGGCCGCGCCGCCGGCACGCTAGCGCTGGCCGCAGAGGCGGCGCGACGAGGCGCGAACCTGCTGACGGTCGGCGCGGCCGACTCGCCCCTCGCCGATGTGTGCGCCCGGGCGCACGGCACCCATGTCCCCATCGACGCAGCCGGTGCCGGCTCACGGACCTCGCTGTGGGCGCAGGCCACCCCGGTGCTCATGGCCGCGGACGCCCTCGGCCTCGCCTCGATCGGCAGGCCCACGGTCGACGCGCTCGCCGACGTGCTCGACGAGCAGGCGCGCAGCCTCGGCCCCCGGGTCGAGTCGTGGGAGAACCCGGCGAAGGCACTCGCCGCCGAGGTCTCCGAGTCCATCCCCATCCTGCTCGGCTGCGGTCCGCTGGGGGAGACCGCGGCCCGACGCGCGACGGCGATGTTCGGCCGGACCGGCCGGGTCCCGGTCGCCTACGGCTTCCTCCCGGACGCCGCCTCCCAGATCGTGGCGTGCTTCGACGGCCCGCTCGCCGGTGGCGAGGACGGCGACCAGGGCTCGAGCGACATCTTCGCCGACCCGTTCCTCGACGGCCGCGTGCGCCGGCCGTTGCGGCTCATCATGCTGCGCGACGCCTCCGAGGACGGTGGCGGCTACTCCGCCGTGTCCGACGCCGTCATCGCGGCGGCCGAGGACGCCGGGGTGCGCGTCTCGCTCATCGACGCCACCTCGGCCGACCCGCTGCTCCGCCTCGCGCACCACGTCGCGCACACCGACTTCGCCGCGACCTACCTCGCCCTCGGCCTCGGCTACGACCCGGGCGACTCCCGGCACGTGCGCATCCTGCAGGACGCCCGTCCGCGCTGACGAGGCGTCGACGTAGGCTGCCCCGCGTGACCGAACACTTCGACCTCGCCATCATCGGCACCGGTTCAGGCAACTCCCTCGTCACTCCGGACTTCGACGACAAGCGTGTCGCCGTCATCGAGTCGGGGACCTTCGGGGGCACCTGCCTCAACGTCGGGTGCATCCCGACGAAGATGTTCGTGTATGCCGCTGAGGTGGCCGACGCGGTGCGCGGCGCCTCGCGCTACGGCGTCGACGCCGAGGTCACGAAGGTCCGGTGGCGCGACATCCGGGACCGGATCTTCCAGCGCATCGACCCGATCGCCGAGGGGGGCAAGGACTACCGGGTCAACGGGCCCAACACCACGGCCTACTTGGGGCGGGCCCGCTTCACCGGGCCGAGGGAGCTCACCGTCGCCTACCCCGACGGGCGGGCGGCCGAGCTGACCGCCGACCAGGTCGTCATCGCGACCGGGGCCCACGCCCTCGTGCCCGCGGCCATCAGCGGTGCCGGCGTGCCGTTCCACACCTCCGACACGATCATGCGGATCGAGGAGCTGCCCGAGCACCTCCTGGTCCTGGGCGGCGGCTTCATCGCCGCGGAGATGGCCCACATCTTCAGCGCGCTCGGCGTGCGGGTGACCGTCATCGCGCGTGGGGAGAAGCTGCTCCGGCACCTCGACTCGGAGATCGCCGAGCGGTTCACCCGGCTCGCCCGGGACCGGTGGGACGTGCACACCGACGCACACGTCGCACGCGCCCGGACGGACGGCGACGCCGTCGTCCTGGACCTCACGGACGGCACGTCGGTCTCCGGGGACCTGCTGCTCGTCGCGACCGGACGGGCCCCCTCGACGGCGGACCTGCAGCTCGACATGGCGGGGGTGCGCACCCACACCGACGGCCGCGTCGTCGTCGACCAGTACGGCCGCACCGGTGTCGCCGGCGTGTGGGCGCTCGGCGACTGCTGCTCGCCGTACCAGCTCAAGCACGTGGCCAACGCCGAAGCCCGGGCCGTCGCCCACAACCTCGTCCACCCGGACGACCTGCGACCGTTCCCGCACCGCAACGTGCCCTCCGCCGTGTTCACCGCCCCGCAGATCGCAACTCTCGGGCTGACCGAGGACGAGTGCGTCGCCCAGCACCGCCCACATGTCGTCAAGGTGCAGTCCTACGGCGACACCGCCTACGGCTGGGCCATGGAGGACACGACGAGCGTGTGCAAGGTCATCGCCGACCCGCACACCGGGCTGCTCCTCGGTGCTCACGTCATGGGGCCGCAGGCCTCGACGCTCATCCAGCCACTCATCCAGGCGATGGCGCTCGGCACGCCCGCCCCGGTCGTCGCCCGTGACCAGTACTGGATCCACCCGGCACTCGCCGAGGTCGTCGAGAACGCGCTGCTCGGTCTCGACCTCGCCGAGCGCTACCCGAGGTCCCCGACCCCGTGACGAGGCGCCGCCGCCCCTAGGATCTGCCCATGGCAGGTGGACTGGTCGCGCTCCTCGACGACATCGCGGCCCTCGTCAAGCTCGCCGCCGCATCGGTCGACGACGTCGGGGCCGCCGCGGGCCGGGCGAGCATCAAGGCGACCGGTGTCGTCGTCGATGACACCGCGGTGACACCGCGCTATGTGCAGGGACTGTCGCCGGAGCGAGAGCTGCCGATCATCAAGCGGATCGCCCTGGGGTCGCTGCGCAACAAGATCGTCATCATCCTGCCGGTCATCCTCGTCCTCAGCCAGTTCCTGCCATGGCTGCTGACACCCCTGCTGATGCTCGGCGGGGCCTACCTGTCCTTCGAGGGCGCCGAACGCATCTGGGAGGCCCTGTCCGGCGCTCACGAGGACGAGCCGGCCGCGGCCGTCGACGCCAGCCAGGAGAAGGCGGTCGTCTCCGGGGCCATCCGGACCGACTTCATCCTCTCCGCGGAGATCATGGTCATCGCCCTCAACGAGGTGGCCGGAGAGGCGTTCTGGGCGCGCGCGGCCATCCTCGTCATCGTCGCCGTCGTCATCACGGCGCTCGTCTACGGCGTCGTCGGGCTCATCGTGAAGATGGACGACGTCGGCCTGCGACTGGCGCAGCAGGAGTCGCCGTCGGCCCAGCGGGTCGGCCGGCTCCTCGTCAAGGGCATGCCGGTCCTGCTCGAGGCGCTGTCGACGATCGGGATCGTCGCCATGCTCTGGGTGGGCGGCCACATCCTCGTCGTCGGTTTCGACGAGCTGGGGTGGCACGGCCCGCTCGGGGTCGTCCACGCCCTCGAGGAGGCCGGGCAGGGCGTGCCCGCCCTCGGTGGCGTCCTCGGCTGGCTCGGGGGCACGGTCGGCTCGGCGATCTTCGGTCTCGTCGTCGGCGCGCTCGTCGTGGGACTGCTCCACCTCCTGCCCCGGCGCCGCGCGGCGCACTGAGCACAGCGGCATACGGGAGGGGGCGCGGCTGCGCCCGAGGGCGCCGCCCGCCCGCGCACCCTGGAGCGAGCGCGTGGCGGCCCGGGCTGACGTGGTCCGCCGCGCGCGCCGGTAGACTGGACGACCGCCGGCGTGGGTGATGACCCGCGAATGCCCAGATGGGCTGCGCCGGGTCTGCACACCACCGACGAACGGAAGGGACCATCCATGTCCTTCGATTACAAGGTTGCCGACCTGTCGCTCGCCGAGGCCGGACGCCACCAGCTGCGCCTCGCCGAGCACGAGATGCCGGGCCTCATGGCGCTGCGCGAGGAGTACGCCGCGAGCCAGCCGCTCAAGGGAGCGAAGATCGCCGGCTCCCTCCACATGACGGTCCAGACGGCCGTGCTCATCGAGACGCTCACCGCGCTCGGCGCCGAGGTCCGCTGGGCCTCGTGCAACATCTTCTCCACCCAGGACGAGGCGGCCGCGGCGGTCGCCGTCGGGCCCGACGGCACGCCGGACGACCCGCAGGGCGTCCCGGTCTTCGCCTGGAAGGGCGAGACGCTGCCGGAGTACTGGTGGTGCACCGACCAGATCCTCACCTGGCCGAACGGTGACGGGCCGAACATGATCCTCGACGACGGCGGCGACGCCACGATGCTCGTCCACAACGGCGTCGAGTGGGAGAAGGCCGGTCAGGTCCCCGCGACGACCGAGGAGGACTCCGAGGAGTTCGCGGTCTTCAAGGACCTCGTCCGCGGCACCATCGCCGAGAACCCGCAGAAGTGGACGAAGGTCGCTGCGGGCATCCAGGGCGTCACGGAGGAGACGACGACCGGCGTCCACCGGCTCTACCAGCTCGCCGAGACGGGAGACCTGCTCTTCCCCGCGATCAACGTCAACGACTCGGTCACCAAGAGCAAGTTCGACAACAAGTACGGCTGCCGGCACTCGCTCATCGACGGCCTCAACCGGGCGACCGACACCCTCATCGGCGGCAAGGTCGCGGTCGTGTGCGGGTACGGCGACGTCGGCAAGGGCTGCGCCGAGTCGCTGCGCGGCCAGGGCGCCCGCGTCGTCGTCACCGAGGTCGACCCGATCTGCGCGCTGCAGGCCGCCATGGAGGGCTACCAGGTCGCGACGCTCGAGGACGTCGTGGAGACGGCCGACATCTTCATCACGACCACGGGCTGCAAGGACGTCATCCGCGCCGAGCACATGGAGCAGATGAAGGACAAGGCCATCGTCGGCAACATCGGCCACTTCGACAACGAGATCGACATGGCCGGCCTGGCCAAGCTCCCGGGCGTCGTCAAGACGGAGATCAAGCCGCAGGTGCACGAGTGGGTCCTGCCGTCCGGGCGCAGCATCATCGTGCTGTCCGAGGGGCGCCTGCTCAACCTCGGCAACGCGACCGGCCACCCGAGCTTCGTGATGAGCAACAGCTTCAGCAACCAGACGATCGCCCAGATCGAGCTGTTCACGAAGAGCGGCGAGTACGACAACCGCGTCTACACGCTGCCGAAGGTCCTCGACGAGAAGGTCGCGCGCCTGCACCTCGATGCCCTCGGCGTCCGGCTCACTGAGCTGACCAAGGGCCAGGCGGAGTACCTCGGCGTGGATGTGGCGGGCCCGTACAAGCCGGAGCACTACCGCTACTGACGCCAAGGCGTGAGGACACGAGCGAGGAACGAGCGAGGCCCGGAGCGCCGATTCGGCTCAGTAGCGCGAAGACACCGCTACTGACGCCAAGGCGTGAGGACACGAGCGAGGAACGAGCGAGGCCCGGAGCGCCGATTCGGCTCAGTAGCGCGAAGACACCGCTACTGACGCCAAGGCGTGAGGACACGAGCGAGGAACGAGCGAGGCCCGGAGCGCCGATTCGGCTCAGTAGCGCGAAGACACCGCTACTGACGCCAAGGCGTGAGGACACGAGCGAGGTACGAGCGAGGCCCGGAGCGCCGATTCGGCCCAGTAGCGCGAAGACACCGCTACTGACGCCAAGGCGTGAGGTATGCCGCTCAGCTGAGCCAGCTGAGCGGCATACCCTTGCTTGGGGTTGCGGCTCATCCCGGCGGCCCACACCCGGCCGGACGGACAGGAAGACGGATGAAGAAGCTGGTCTCCGGCGCTGTGACGGCAGCGCTCGCCCTCACGATCGCCGCGTGCTCGGGCACCGCCCAGCCGCCGTCCAGCGGGAGCGGTCCGGCAACGACCGGGGCGTCCACCAGCGCGCTCGCGGCGACGGGCAGCCCCACCACGGCCGCGACCCCGGCG
>NZ_AWQS01000238.1 GCF_000576575.1 Intrasporangium chromatireducens Q5-1 | reverse complement strand
CCCACACCCGTAGTGTGAACAAGTGAACAGGTCGACAAAGTTACGGCTGTCATAGCGAAGGGGAAACGCCCGGTCCCATTCCGAACCCGGAAGCTAAGCCCTTCAGCGCCGATGGTACTGCACTGGTGACGGTGTGGGAGAGTAGGACGCAGCCGGACACACATTCACAAAGGCGCCCCGGGCGATGATCGTAAGATCCTCGTCTGGGGTGCCTTTTTCGCGTGCGCGCTGTCTCATGGGGCGCGGCGCTAGCGGGCAGCAGCCCCTTGACGGGAGGATGAACAGCATGAGTGCTGACGAGCGGGGATCCCACGACCAGAGTCGTGGGCGGGACGACCGACGCGGTTCGTCGGGTCGGGGCTCCCGTCCGGAGCGTGGCGGCCCGCGGCGGGAGCGGTCTGACCGGCGCGATGACCGCAGCAGCGGTTCCCGTGACCGTGGCCGGCCGGCAGGCGGTGGTCGCGGCGACACGCGCGATGACCGTCAGGGCCGACGCGCCCCCGGCGACGACCGGCGCGGCGCCTGGGGCGAGCGAGCTTCTTCGGGCGACGCCCGTCGCGGCACCTTTGACGAGCGGCGGGGTGGCGACGACAGGCGAGCTCCGCGTGGCGGCGACAGGCCCGAGCGTGACGGCGGCCGCACCTGGCGAGGTGCCGGTGACGAGCGGCGCGCGCCCGGCGGTGCCGGCGGACGCGGCGAGCGTGACGGTACGTGGGGTCGGGGAACGAGCGGCGAGAGAGGTGGACCGCGGGACGACCGGCGTGGGCCTCGTGAGGACCGTCGTGGCGGGCCGCGCGATGAGCGGCGCGGGCCTCGTGACGACCGTCGTGGCGGCCCCCGCGATGAGCGGCGTGGCCCCCGCGACGACCGTCGAGGCGGTCACGGTGACCGCGACGGCGGCCGTGACCGCCGTGGGTCGGCGACCGAGAGCGAGCGGGTTCGCCGCGGCGCCGCCCGGCTGTCCCCGAAGGCGCCCCGTCGTCCGGAGCCGGCCATCCGGGAGGGCGTGACCGGCCACGAGGTCGACCGTGGGGTGAAGAACCAACTGCGCACCCTGTCGAAGGAGAACGCGGAAGGCGTTGCCCAGCACCTCGTCATGGTCGCCGAGCTGCTCGACACCGACCTCGAGGGCGCCCTGGCGCATGCCGAGACGGCGGTGCGCCGCGCCGGTCGTGTCCCGGCGGCGCGTGAGGCGCTGGGTCTGGTCGCCTACCGAATGGGCGATTGGGCGCGGGCCCTGTCGGAGTTCCGCACGGTCCGGCGACTCTCCGGGTCCAGCCACCTGCTGCCGCTCATGGTCGACTGTGAACGCGGGCTCGGGCGGCCTCGCAAGGCCCTCGAGCTCGCCCAGAGCGACGAAGCCCAGGGCCTGACCTACGACGAGCGCGTCGAGCTCGCCATCGTCATCTCGGGCATCCGTCGGGACATGGGACAGCTCGACGCTGCAGCCGCGGGCCTGGCGGATCTGGCGACACGGGTCAGCCCACACCGACCCTCCGCCCTCCGCCTCTACTACGCCTACGCCGATGCCCTGCTCGCCAACGGTGACGAACGTGGAGCGAGAGAGTGGTTCGCCCGAGCGGCCGACGCCGATCATGAGCTCACGACCGACGCGGCGGAGCGTCTGGACGAGCTGGACGGCATCGAGCTGGTCGACCTTCTGGGCGACGACGAGACCGACGACATGGACGAGACAGACCGGGACTACCCGAACCGTGCGGATGACCGCGCTGCCCCGACCATGCGGGCGAGCGGCGACACAGCCCGGGACAGTGGCGCGGAGCAGGCCGTCGAGGGAGGACCGTCGGATGACTGAGGACGAGGCGATGGGGACGGGCCCGGTGCCCACGCACGACGCAGAGCCCGCGACCGAGACGCCCGGCGGGCCAGACCCGGACGTGCCCGAAACCGGCGACCACGACATCGACGAGGCCCTGTCGGCGCTGGCAGACGTCGAGGGCGAGCCGCTGGCCCGGCACATCGAGCTGGGCGAGTCGGTGCACCGGCTTTTGCAGGGGCGGCTGGGCGGCCTGGGCGGCGCGTGAGCTCTCGCCTCGACGCCCAGCTGGTCACCCGGGGCCTGGCCAGGTCGCGGGCGCAGGCACGTGAGCTGATCACCGGTGGGTCGGTTCTGGTCGACGGCGCGGTCCGGACCAAGCCGGCCACGGCTGTCGACGAGCACGCCCGCATCGAGCTCAGTGTTGAGCCGGACCGGTGGGTCGGACGGGCGGCGCTCAAGCTCCTCCATGCCCTCGAGCTGTGGGGGCCGGCCGGCAGCCGGGTCGCCACGACCACCGCACGGATCGACGCGCGAGGGCGACGGTGTCTGGATGTCGGGGCCAGCACGGGAGGGTTCACCCAGGTGCTGCTCGAGCACGGGGCCGCCAGCGTCACGGCTCTCGACGTGGGCCACGGTCAGCTCGTTGCGCAGTTGGCCGGTGATCCCCGAGTCATTGATCTGCCCGGGACCAACATCCGGCAGGTCCGTCCCGGCGACCTGGGCGATCCCTTCGACCTCGTCGTCGCCGACCTGAGCTTCATCTCTCTGACCCTGACGCTGGGGCCGATGGGCGGGCTCGTCGCGGACGACGGCGACCTCGTCGTCCTCGTCAAGCCGCAGTTCGAGGTCGGTCGTGACCGGCTCGGCCGCGGCGGGGTCGTCACCTCGCCCCACGAGCACCGCCGGGTGCTGCTCGACGTGCACCACCACGCCACAACGCTTGGTCTCGTCGTCGTCGATGCGGCGCGGAGTCCGATCCAGGGGAGCGAGGGCAACCGGGAGTTCCTCCTCTGGCTCACGCCTCGACCAGCGACCACGGGCCTCGGTCCGGATGACATGCTGGGGCGCATGGACCTGGAGGCACACTCGTGACGCGGCGCATCCTGCTCGTCACCCATCCGCGGCGCTCTGAGGCTCTCTTCGTCGCCAAGGCGGTCGTCGAGCGGCTGACCGCCATGGGCATCGAGGTGTCCGTGCAGGCCGACGAGGCAAGGGCGCTCGACCTCAAGGAGACCGCTCGGGTCCATGTCCCCAGCCAGGAGTCGGTCACGGAGGGTGGCGCGGAGGGATGCGACCTCGTCGTCGTCCTCGGTGGCGACGGCACGATCCTGCGCGGGGCGGAATTCGCCCGGCGCCTCGACGTGCCGCTGCTGGGCGTCAACCTCGGCCACGTCGGCTTCCTCGCCGAGGCCGAGCGCGAGGACCTCGACGCGACCGTCGAGCACATCGCCGCGCGGGCCTACACCGTGGACGAGCGGATGACGTTGCACGTCGACGTGCGCCACGACGGAGAGCTCGTCGCGAGCAGCTGGGCGCTCAACGAGGTCAGCGTCGAGAAGGCCGCCCGAGAGCGGATGCTCGAGGTCCTCGTCGAGGTCGACCGCAGACCGCTCTCCAGCTGGGGCTGTGACGGCGTCATCATGTCGACCCCGACCGGCTCGACCGCCTACGCCTTCTCCGCAGGCGGCCCGGTGGTCTGGCCGCAGGTCGAGGCGATCCTGCTCGTGCCCGTCTCTGCGCATGCCCTGTTCGCCCGACCACTGGTCCTCGGGCCGGACAGTCTCGTCGCGATCGAGATCAAGGTGGCCAGCGAGGGCACCGGCATCATGTGGTGCGACGGGCGCCGGCATGTCGACCTGCCGCCCGGAGCCCGCATCGAGGTCCGCCGCGGCCTGCGCCCCGTTCGGCTGGCGAGGCTCAACGACGCCCCTTTCACCGACCGCCTCGTCGCCAAGTTCGACCTGGCCGTGGAGGGCTGGCGCGGCAACGGCGGTGGAGCACGCCCCAACTCATGACACCCTGCCCGTAGGGTGTGACCGTGTTCAGCCAGATCCGGATCCGAGGCATCGGGGTGATCGACGAGGCGGTGCTCGATCTGAGCCCCGGCCTCAACGTCGTCACCGGTGAGACGGGCGCCGGCAAGACCATGGTCGTCTCCGGGCTCGGCCTGCTGCTCGGCCAGCGCGCCGACTACGGCCTGGTGCGTAGTGGCGTCGAGAGCGCCTTCGTCGAGGGTGTCCTCGACCTCCCCGCCGACCACCCCGCGCTGGCCCGCGCGGCCGAGGCCGGCGCCGAGCACGACGACGGCGAGCTCGTGATTGCCCGGACCATCTCGGCTGCGGGCCGATCGCGAGCCCACATCGGCGGTCGCACTGCTCCCGTCGGCGTCCTCGCGGAGCTGGGGGAGCACCTCGTCGCAGTTCACGGCCAGGCCGACCAATGGCGCCTCAAGCAAGGCGACGCACACCGGGAGGTCCTCGATGACTTCGGGGGGCCGGACCTCCTCGCGGTGCGCGACCGGGTGGCACAGGTCCATGACCGGTGGCGCGCCGCTGCCCAGGAACATGACCGCCTCGTCGCGCTAGCCCGCGAGCGGGCCCGCGACATCGACGCACTGACCGCTGCCCTCGAGGAGGTCGAGGCGGTCGACCCCCAGCCCGGGGAGGACGCGGCGCTGCGCGCCGAGAGCGAGCGCCTCAGCCATGCCGAGACGCTCCGCTCGGCGGCTGGCCAGGCGCTGGGCTGCCTCACCAACGATGAGTATGCCGCTGAGCCGGCTCCCAGCGTGACGGACCTCCTCGCCGCTGCCCGGTCTGCGCTGGGCCAGGGTGTGCACCACGACGAGCGCCTGCGCTCGCTCGATGAGCGACTCAGCGAGCTCGCCGCGCTCACCACCGACCTGGCCGCCGACCTCACCGGTTACGTCTCGGACGTCGACCTCGACCCGGAGCGGCTCCAGCAGGTGCAGGAACGCCGCGCGGCCCTGACCGCCTTGACCCGCAAGTACGGCGAGACGATCGACGAGGTGCTCGACTGGACGCGTGGGGCGGCGGCTCGACTCGACGAGCTGGTGACGGCCGATGACCGCGTCGTCCTGCTTGCCGAGCAGGTCGGTGCGCTGGAGGCCGAGCTGCTCGACCTGTCCGTGCAGCTGTCCGGGCTGCGCCAGGATTCGGCGGCTCGCTTCGGCGCACGGGTCAGCGAGGAGCTGGGCCACCTCGCGATGGGCCGTGCCGAGCTCGTCGTCGAGGTGGCGAGGCGTATCGATGCCGAGGGCTCGGAGCTGCCGTCGGGTGAGCGGGTCCGGCTCTCCCGTCACGGCATCGACGACGTCGACATCCTCCTTGCTGCCAATGCCGGTGCCGCGCCGCGCAGCGTCACGAAGGCGGCATCCGGCGGTGAGCTGTCGCGGGTGATGCTCGCGCTCGAGGTGGTTGGGGCGGGCTCCGGCGGTCCGCCCACCTTTGTCTTCGACGAGGTCGACGCGGGCGTCGGCGGACGCGCCGCCCTCGACGTGGGCGCGCGCCTTGCACGTCTTGCGGACCAGGCCCAGGTGATCGTCGTGACCCACCTGGCCCAGGTCGCTGCCTTCGCCGACCGGCACCTGGTGGTTCGGAAGGCGGACGACGGCGTCATCACGTCGAGCAGCGTCGTTGCCGTCGAGGACGAGGACCGGCTCGCTGAGCTCTCCCGCATGATGGGAGGCGACTCGGACTCCGACGCAGGCCTCGCCCACGCCCGCGACCTGCTCCAGCAGACCACTGCCATGCGGGTGGCCAACGCGGAGGCCGCCCGGGCGGGCTGATGGTCTGGCGACGCGACCGCCCAACCTCCTCCACGTGAGCGCAAACTCCGGTGTTTGCGCTCAGTCGACGGTTCGCGATCGCA
>NZ_AWQS01000237.1 GCF_000576575.1 Intrasporangium chromatireducens Q5-1 | reverse complement strand
CAAGCGGCTTGACACAGGGCTTCTCATGCCCGCAGCGTATCGAGGCAGGAGGCTGGCATCGTGGTGGCATGGATCCCGTCCTCGTCGCCTGCTCGCACGGCACCGCCTCGCCCGAGGGGCAGGCCGCCGTCCGCGGCCTCGTCGACGCCGTCGCGCGACGTCGCCCGGACCTCGACGTCCGGGCCGCCTTCGTCGACGTGCAGGAGCCGAGCCCCGCTGCCGTGCTCGCCGACCTCGACGGGCGCCCAGCGCGCCTCGTGCCGCTGCTCCTGTCGGCCGGGTACCACGTCTTCGTCGACCTCACCGACGCCGCGCGAGCCGTGCCTGGCACGACCGTGGCGCCGGCCCTCGGACCAGACCCCAGACTCATCCACCTGTTGCGAGAACGCTTGGGCCCCAGACAGATCCATCCTGGAGAGACCGTGGTGCTCGTGGCCGCCGGGTCATCCAACGAGTCCGCCCTGCGGGACTGCGAGACGGCCGCCACCCACCTGGGCGAGCTGCTCGACGTGCGGGTGACAGCGGCATACCTCTCGGCGGCGGAGCCGCGTCTGGAGGACGTCGTCGCGCACGAGCACGCGGACGGGCACGGCGTGATCGCGGCGAGCTACCTGCTCGCGCCGGGCTTCTTCGCAGACCGCGCGGCACGGTGCGGGGCGCAGCACGTCGCTCCCCCGCTGCTGCTCGCCGGGGAGCCGGCGCCCGCCGCGCTCGTCGACCTCGTGCTCGAGCGGTACGTCAGCTGACCAGGAGGTATGCCGCCCAGCTTGCTCCCAGCCCGAGCGCGACGTTGAGCGCGAGGTTGCCGACCGCACCGACGGCGTCCCCGCCACGGACGAGGAGGGCGGTGTCCCGGCTGAGGTCGGCGACCGTCGACAGGGCGCCACAGAGCCCGCCCACGACGACGAAGAACCAGGCGACGTCCATCCGATCGCGGGCGCCGACGGCCGCCCCCGCGACGGCGCAGGCCAGCACGTTGGCGACGAGGACGCCCAGGGGCAGGCGCCCGCGCGGGAGCCGCTCGACCATCCAGCCGCGGGCCACGGCCGAGACGGCACCGACGACGACCGCGAGGGCCCACGCCCACAGCGGGACCGCCGTCACGCCTCGACCTCAGGCTCGAAACCGTCGGCCCCGTCGGTGAGGAGGCGGCCGAGCAGGATGCCGGCCAGCGCGGCAACCAGCCCGAGCAGGAGGCTCGTGGCCATCCCGATCCACGCCGCCGCGGGCTGCGTACCGTCGACGAACGCCACCGCGAGGATCGAGAACGACGTCAGCGCGCCCAGGCCACCGGTCATCAGCAGGTCCCGCTGCTCGGGGCGCAGCCGCAGTTGGCTCGTCACGCCGAGCAGGAAGGCGCCGACGACGTTGACGACGGTCATCCGCGTGTCCCACCCGTGCCCGGTATCACCCTGGGTCAGCATCAGCCGCAACAGGGTCCCCGCCGCTCCTCCGAGGGCGACGGGCAGAAGGCGCATGCCATCAGTGTGATCTGCGCAAATCACACCTTGGGGACCAACCGGTCACGGCTTGGTTGCGACGCGCGCGACGGATGTGAATCACCCCACGCCAGGCCCGGGCGCGGCACCTCGACGTCAGGAGCGTTGCGCGGCCGCCTCTCGAGCGGCCGGGATCTTCATGCCGAGCCAGGTGAAGAGCAGTGCGATGACGGCGACGACGCACAGCAGCGCGAGTCCCAGCCCATAGCCGGGGAACACCTGGTGGAAGGTGAAGCCCATCACGAGGGGCGGGAAGTAGCCGCCGAGGCCGCCGGCCGCGCCGACGAGACCGGTCACCGAGCCGACCCGCTCGGGCGGGGCCTGTCTGGCCACCCAGGCGAAGACGCCGCCGGTGCCGAGGCCGAGGAAGAAGGCGAGCACGACGAAGGCGATGCCGGCCGGCAGCTCCGGAGGCGGCTCGAAGGCGATGACGAGGGCGAGCACCGCCGTGCCGGCGAGCGACAGCGCGACGACGGTGCGGGGGCCCAGGCGGTCGCTGAGGATCCCGCCCACGGGCCGGGCGAGCACGGCGGCGATGGCGAAGCCAGCCGTGCGCGTCCCGGCCGCCGTCAGGTCGAACGAGTAGACGTCCTTCAGGTAGGTCGGCAGGTACGTCGAGAACGCCACGAACCCGCCGAAGGTGACCGCATAGAGGAACGACATCCGCCAGGTGACGGGCAGCCTGAGGGCGGCGGTCATCTTCGGGACGACGGGGTCGACGTTCGGCGTCCACCGCGGCGAGTTGCGCATCACGAACCAGCACAGCGCCGCGGTCGCGACGAGGACCACCGCGACGATGACGTGCGTGGCCGTGTAGCCGAACCACGTGACGAAGCGCGGCGTCAGGAACGACGACAGCGCCGTGCCGCCCATGCCGGCGCCGAAGATGCCGGTCGCGAAGCCGCGCCGGTCGGCCTGGTACCAGGCGTTGACGAAGGGGATGCCGACGGCGAAGGTCGTGCCCGCGATGCCGAGGAAGAAGCCGAAGACAATCAGCATCGGGAACGACCTGGCGTTGCCGGCGAACGCGACGAGCAGCACGAACGGCACGCTGACGAGGGTCAGCACCGGGAACATCAGCCGCCCGCCGAAGCGGTCGGTGAGCGCGCCCACAGGGATCCGGCCCACCGATCCGACGAGCACGGGCGTGGCCACCAGCAGCGCCTTCTGCGTGCTGGAGAGCTGCATCTCGGCGGTGTACCTCACCGCCAACGGACCGATGAGGTTCCACGCCCAGAACGTCAGGGCGAAGGCCAGGGTGGCGAGCGACAGGTTCAGCGTCTGCCCGGGCAGGCCGGTGGCCCGCTCGCCGGTGTCCGTCGGTGGGGCGGCCTTCGCGTTCATCGGGGTCTCCTTCGATGAGTCAGGGGGCGTCGCTCCGGTGCCCAATTGTGGCCCGAACCAGCGCGGTCCGCACCGCAACCCGGCCTGGCCGGGAATGTCGGGGCGCCCGGGCATACTCGTGCCGTCACCAGTCCGCCCGTCGTTCGAAGGAGTATGCCGCTGAGCTCGGTGCGCTCGTACCTGACCGTTGCGCGGCCGGTCCGGTCGGAGGTCGAGGTAAAACGGTCCCGCTTCGTCTGCGACCTCGAGCCCGTCTCGACAGAGGAGGCCGCCCGCGCGGTGATCGAGCGCGTCCGGGCGGGCTCTCGGGACGCTCGGCACCACTGCACGGCATTCGTCCTCGGGCCGGACGGCGCGCTCCAGCGCAGCAACGACGACGGGGAGCCGTCCGGGACGGCCGGGATGCCGATGCTCGAGGTGCTCCGTGGTGCGGGGGTCACCGACGTCGTCGCGGTGGTGACCCGGTGGTTCGGCGGTGTCCTGCTCGGGACCGGTGGGCTGATCCGGGCCTACGGCGACGCGGTCCACGCCGCCCTCGCGACCGCCACGCTCGCGCGCTACGAGCTCAGCGTCATACTCACGACGACCGTCTCGCACGCGGACGGGCCCCGCGTCGAGAACGCCCTGCGCGCCCGGGCGGACCTGGCCGTGGCGGGGGTGGACTACGGGGCGGACGGGGTGCGGATCCGGGCCGCCGTCCCACCCGACGGGCAGGCCCGGGCGAACGGCGTCCTTGCCGAGCTCACGGCCGGTGCGGCGGAGTTCACGCTCGTCGGTGAGCAATGGGTCAGGATGGAGCCATGAGCCTGCACCTCGCCACCACCGACGACGGCAACGCCCTGCTCGAGCGCGACCCCCTGGCGCTCCTGCTCGGCATGCTCCTCGACCAGCAGATCCCGATGGAGAAGGCGTTCACCTCGCCGAGCGTTCTCGCGTCGCGGTTGGGTGTCGAGCGCCTCGATGCGGGCACGATCGCCGCCCTGCCGCCCGAGGAGCTGCTCGAGCTGTTCCGGACGCCGCCGGCGCTGCACCGCTTCCCGGGCTCGATGGCGGAGCGGACGCGGCAGCTGTGCCAGGCGCTCGTCGACGACTGGGGCGGCGACGCGGCGGCCGTGTGGCGGGACGCCGAGTCGGGGGCCGAGCTCGTGCGCCGGGTCGGGACGCTGCCGGGCTTCGGCGCGCAGAAGGCGAAGATCTTCGTCGCCCTCCTCGCCAAGCAGTTCGGCGTGCGGCCCGCGGGCTGGCAGGAGGCGACCGGCGACTACGGCCAGGACGGCTTCAGGTCGATCGCCGACGTCGTCGACGATGCCTCCAAGGCGAAGGTGCGCGAGTTCAAGAAGGAGATGAAGGCCAGGGCGAAGGCAGGCGCCTGACGCCTTGGCTCAGTCCGCGAGGAAGCCGAGCAGGTCCGCCCGCGTCAGCACGCCCACCGGCTTGCCGTCCTCGATGACGAGCACGGCGTCGTGCTTCTCGAGCGCCTCGCGCGCCTCGGCAACCGGCTCGCCCGAGCCGACCAGGGGCAGGCCGGGCTCCATGTGCTTCTCGACGGAGTCGGCCAGGTGGGCCTGCCCGGTGAAGAGCGCCTCGAGCAGGGCCCGTTCGCTCACGGAGCCGGCGACCTCGCCGGACATGACCGGCGGCTCGGCCTTGACGACCGGCATCTGGGAGACGCCGTACTCACGCAGGATCTGGACCGCGTCGCGGATGGTCTCGTTGGGGTGCGTGTGCACGAGGGCCGGCAGGTCGCCGGACTTGGACCGGAGCACGTCCCCGATCGTCTGCTCGCCGTGCTCGTGGAGGAAGCCGTAGGAGGACATCCACTCGTCGTTGAAGATCTTCGACATGTAGCCGCGACCGGAGTCCGGCAGCAGCACGACGACGACGGCGTCCTCGGGCAGGTCCTTCGCGGCGCGCAGGGCGGCGACGACGGCCATGCCACAGGACCCGCCGACGAGCAGGCCCTCCTCCTTGGCCAGGCGCCGGGTCATCTCGAACGAGTCGGCGTCGCTCACGGCGATGACCTCGTCGACGACCGACGGGTCGTAGGCACCGGGCCAGAAGTCCTCACCGACCCCCTCGACGAGGTACGGCCGGCCGCTGCCGCCGGAGTAGACCGAGCCCTCCGGGTCCGCGGCGATGATCCGCACCGCGCCGTCGGAGACCTCCTTGAGGTAGCGGCCCGTCCCGCTGATGGTGCCGCCCGTGCCGGCGCCCGCGACGAAGTGCGTTACGCGACCGTCGGTGTCCGCCCAGATCTCCGGGCCTGTCGAGTGGTAGTGGCTGTTCGGACCCTCCGGGTTGTAGTACTGGTTCGGCTTCCAGGCGCCGTCGATCTCCTTCACGAGGCGGTCGGAGACGCTGTAGTACGAGTCGGGGTGGTCGGGCGCGACGGACGTGGGGGTGACGACGACCTCGGCGCCATACGCCTTGAGCACGTCCTGCTTGTCCTGGCTGACCTTGTCGGGGCAGACGAACACGCACTTGTAGCCGCGCCGCTGCGCGATGAGCGCGAGCCCGACGCCAGTGTTGCCGCTCGTCGGCTCGACGATCGTGCCGCCGGGCTTGAGCAGCCCCTCCCGCTCGGCCGCGTCGATCATGCGAAGGGCGATGCGGTCCTTGACCGACCCGCCCGGGTTGAAGTACTCGACCTTCGCGAGGACGGTGCACTTCACCCCCGCGTCCGCGGTGACGGTGGTGAGCTTGACGAGCGGGGTGTTCCCGACGAGGTCTGCGACGTGCTCTGCGTACTTCACGCTGACATCCTCGCAGACGCTCCGCTTCGTGCCGATGCGGCGGGTATGCCGCTCACCTCCCTCCAGTCGGTTGCTGGCCCTTCGTCGGTTG
>NZ_AWQS01000236.1 GCF_000576575.1 Intrasporangium chromatireducens Q5-1 | reverse complement strand
TGTATCACCGGGTATGCCGCTCACCTCCTTCTCCTCGCGTGCCTCCCAACCCGGGTGGCCCGACCCTTGAGAAGGACCGACGCATGACCCTCCACGAGATGACCTCCACCGCCTGGCCGACCCAGCCGCTGCTCCCCGGCCAGGCCGCCGCGCCAGAGGGCCCGGTCGACATGACGATGATGTACGTCGTCCACCACGCCTTCCGGCGCGACCTGCGGGCCTTCGCGCTCGCGGCGGAGCGCACTCCCGTCACCGACCGGATGACGTGGCAGGCGCTGGCGAACCGCTGGGACCACTTCTCCAGCGTCCTGCACCATCACCACCACGGTGAGGACGCAGGCGTCTGGCCGGTCCTCATGGACCGCGCCGACCCCTACGAGCGCGCCGTGCTCGAGGCCATGGAAGCCGAGCACAGCGAGATCGACCCGATGCTGGAAGCCAGCACAGCGGCATACCGCACGCTTGCCCTGACCGGGGACGAGCAGGTGCGTGCGGACCTCGCGACCACGCTCCGCGCGGCTGTCGAGAGCCTGGGGCGTCACCTGGCGCACGAGGAGAGCGAGGCGATCGCGCTCATCCAGAAGTACGTCACCCCTTCGGAGTGGGTGACCATCGAGCAGGAGAACTTCCACAAGGGCGTGCCTCCGGCCCTGATGATCGCGATGGTCCCGTGGCTGATGCACGAGCTGCCCGTGAGCGCCCAGGCTCGGCTCGCCGCGGACGCCCCCCTCCCGATGAGGGTGATCTGGCGCCTGACCCGCGGTGGGTTCGCCCGCCGGGAGCGGATCGCCTTCCGTTACGCGCTCTGACGCCTCGTTGAGGTGCCCAGCCCCCACGCGGTGCGGGCACCTCAACGCGTCGCCGGGCGGGTCACCGGCGCAGCGACGTCAGCCGTGGCCGCGACGGCGGCCGGCCCCTGGACGCCACCGGTGGGCCGGCGCTCCGCCGCGCTCGCCGGAATGACGAGGTCGGGGCGCCCGGCAGCGACGGCGACGAGGTTGCGTCGGGACAGCGTGCCCGCTGCCCGGTACTCCGAGTGCCCCTCGGCGCTCCGCAGGTCGTTGGGCATGCCCTTGACGTGCAGGGTCGCGAGCCGGCGTGCCCCGGGGACCGCCAACGGGGGCATGCCGAGCACCAACGGGCCGGTCTTCGGGATCCAGTCGTCGGGCGCCGCGAGCACGTTGAGGCCGTTCGGCTTGAGGCCCACCTGCTCGACCGTGCGGAAGGGCACCCCCGGGGATCCGAAGAGGACGACGTCGTCGACGGAAACCGTCTGCAGCAGAGCATGCCCGGCGAGGTTGCTGCCGTAGGAGTGCGCCCAGAGCGTGGAGTGGACCGGCGCGTCCCGCGCGGCGTCGACGCCGTTGAGGAACGCCGCCAGCTCGTCGGCGTAGCCGCGAGAGAGATCCTCCCCCAGCACGCTGGCGCCCCGGGTCGTCAGACCCGCCCACTGTGGCGCCGGATAGCCCAGCCAGCTGACGACCGCGACGGCACCCTCGGTGAGCGCGTCCGCCTCCGCGCGCATCTGCGTCGACTCCCGGTCGATCCGTCGCAGCGAGCCACGCACCGTCGTCGTGAACCCACCGACGTGGGTGGCGACGTGCTCCGCCGTGTCGACGTCGCCGACGGCCACGACGGCCTGCACGATCGGCCCCGAGTCGTCGACGTGGAGCAGCTGTCGCTGCGCGCCGTCGTGCTGGAAGAGCACGTCGCGGACGACCCGCAGCGACTCGACCCGCTGGACCTTCCACTCTCGGTCCGCCCGCTTCGCGGTCTGGCTGCCGTAGTGGTGGTCCTCGACCTGTGCCAGCTCCGTCGCTGCGGCGGCCTCCAGGCGCCCGAGCAGCGTGACGTTCGCCGCGTGACGGGCCCAACCGGGCAGCCCGTCGCGCGGGCCTACCCAGTCGGGACGCTCCCGTATGACGCGTCCCTTCTCCTCGGGCGTGAGGGCTCGCCACCACGCGGCGTTGGCGAAGGCGCTCGCCGGGTCGACATAACTGCCCTGACGCAGCGGCGGCGGAACAGGGACCGGCAGGGCGCCCGGGGACATGGCGGGCATCGCCGTCGACCCCTGCGCCGCGGCGCGCAGCCGCGTCGACGCCTCGTGGTCTGCCTGCCGCGCCAGGTCCTGTGCCTGCCGCAGATCTCGGTCGATCTCCTCACGCAGCAGCGCCTCCCGCCTCGCATGGTGCGCAACGAGCACCGGGTCGAGGTAGGCGGGCGGCTGGGGCAGGAACAGCTGCCCCTCATGGTTGAGCCATCCGGATGCCTCGGCGGCTCGGACGTCCGCGTGGCGGACCAGCTGGAGGCACGCCTGCATGCGCTCCGCGAGGTGGGTGAGCAGCTGTGCCGTGACCCCGAGCCGGTTCGCGATCTCCCCGAGGGCGCGGATCGCGTCAGCGTTGCGCGCGACGGCGGCGAGCGCGGCCGGCCCGGCCCAACCGGACGCCCGGGGCCGGCCGGCGAGCAGCTCTGCCATCGCGTCACCGATTCGCTTGCGCTCCAGCTCGACCCGGTCGCGGGCCTCCCTCACGAGGGCCGGCCGGAAGCACCGGATGTCGGCTACCGACAGCTCACTCATCTGCCTGTGGCCCCACGGCGCGCAGTTGTTGTGCCGTCAGCGACTCCAGACCCCCGTATCCGTCCGCAGCCTGGACGAGGGCGCTGCCGAGAATGCGCAGTTGCCCGCGGGCCCCGGACAGCTGGATGTCCCACTGGTTCGTGATCGCCTTGAGCCCACCGACGGTCACGCCCCCGGCGAAGGCGAACCTCAGCGGCCCGAGATCCTCCTCGAGGCGCAGGCTGCCAAGATGCTCGAGCGCTCGCGCGATGTGGTCCGCACCGGCGTTGAGGGCGTTCGGGTCGACGGTGTACCTCACCTTGTCTCTCCTGCCTGCCCCCTACCGGAAACGCTACTGCGGCCAAGCGATATGCCGTCCCGCTCGTCCACAGCGGCAGAGGTGCCAGCACTGGGGGCGGGAAGGGCCCATCGCTCATGTCTGCTGCCCCGGCTCCGGGCGGACCCCCGGGCGACTGGATCGACTGACAGGTGACCGACGCAGGGCCTGCGGCGGGCGGGCGAGGGTCACTGCACTCGAGCGGGCAGGGATCCGCGGGAGAGCAAAGAAGGACGCCACCCCAGCGAAACTGGGATGGCGTCCATGGTGGTCGGCGGGGTCGATGCGCCGCCCACCGAGCCGCTGAAGGTGGAGCCAACGCGGCCGTTCGAGGGGTCAGCCGACGGGGATCGTCAGGGTCTGACCGGCGTGGACCTGGTCGGTCGACAGCGCGTTGGCGACCTGGATCTCGACGACGGCGTTGCTCAGCGCCACGCCGGGAAGCTCGCTCGCCGCAATCTCCGACAGGGTCTGGCCGGGATGCACGGTGACCGTGCGCGTCGTCGAGGTCGACCCCGACGCCATCGCGGTGGAGGCTCCGAAGCCGACCGCAGCAATGAGGCCAACCGCGGCAAGGGTCAGCGCGAGCCGACCCCGACGCGTGATGCGGACCGGGCCGGCCGGCGCGGTGCGCCCGAAGCCTTGCGCGTCCGAGCCGGTCGGCACGAGCACCAGCTGGGGTCGCTCGGAGCTCGGCTCGGCACGCGGCTCGAGGATCGGCTGCACGGTGATGGCGCTCATGGGGTCCTCCTTGGTCGGTCTCACTGGTCGGTCCGGCATCCCGCTCGAGGTGGGCCGGGACGAACAGCTGTTCGATCGAACGCTTGTACGATTTCTAACACGGT
This sequence comes from Intrasporangium chromatireducens Q5-1, assembly GCF_000576575.1. Taxonomy (GTDB): domain Bacteria; phylum Actinomycetota; class Actinomycetes; order Actinomycetales; family Dermatophilaceae; genus Intrasporangium_A; species Intrasporangium_A chromatireducens. The sequence continues at coordinate 2,077 of NZ_AWQS01000236.1, read as the reverse complement.
CCGCCGACATTGTCGAGACACGCGTCGAACAGATGTTTGGCTTCGGTGTTCGAACCTCGTACGCTGCTCTCACACGAGACACTCCACCAGCCACCACCGACAGTGCCTCCCGACGGACGTTCCTCCGCCCGTTGGCAGCGCCCGCGGACCGGCTCGGTGACCGCGACGAAGGGGATGCAGATGGCCGACGTGACGCAGTTTCCCGACCGTGACCGGGGCGACGGGCTGACGGCCCGCCAGCGGCGCGTCCTCGAGGTGATCCGCGACTCGGTCGACCGGCGCGGCTACCCCCCGAGCATGCGGGAGATCGGTGACGCCGTGGGCCTCGCGAGTTCCTCGAGCGTCTCGCACCAGCTCAACGCCCTCGTGGCGAAGGGCTACCTGCGCCGCGACCCCAACCGTCCCCGCGCCCTCGAGATCGTCTCCCCCGACACGCCGCCGGAGCAGCTCGGCTACCGCGGCGGCGGCATCATCCCCCTCGGCCCCTCCTTCGACGACGAGACCGACTCGGGCGACGCGCGCCCGGCAGCGTCCTACGTCCCGGTCCTCGGCAAGATCGCCGCCGGCGTGCCGATCACGGCCGAGGAGGTCGTCGAGGACGTCTTCCCCCTGCCGAAGCAGATCGTCGGCGAGGGCCAGCTCTTCCTGCTCAAGGTCCAGGGCGACTCGATGGTCGACGCCGCCATCTGCGACGGCGACTGGGTGGTCGTGCGCCAGCAGCCGACCGCCGACAACGGCGATATCGTCGCCGCGATGCTCGACAACGAGGCGACCGTCAAGACCTTCAAGCGCAAGGACGGTCACGTCTGGCTGCTGCCCCACAACGAGGCCTACGACCCGATCGACGGCGACCACGCCACCATCCTCGGCAAGGTGGCGGCCGTCCTGCGCCGCGTCTGACGGCTCAGCGACCGCGACGGCTCGGCGACCGCGGCGGCTCGGCGTCGCGATCACTCGCATCCTCCTGCTCGAAAGCCGGCCCCGCACCTGGCGGGCGCCGCCCAGCAGACCAGCTGAGCGGCATACGGAATGGCTTGTCCTCAGGGCTCCAGAGCGGCGCCGAGCGCGTCTAGAGTCGGAGCCAGCGGCGCGTGGATCCGGATCGACGCGTCCGCGTCCCCACGGGTGGCCGACTGGGTGACGATGGCGACGGGAACGCCGACCTGCCTCGCCCGGCGGACGAAGCGGTAGCCGCTCATCACGGCGAGCGACGAGCCCAGGACGAGCAACGCCCCGGCCGACTCGACCAGCCGAAAGCTCTCGTCCACAAGGGTTTTCGGCACGGACTCTCCGAAGAAGACCACGTCCGGCTTGACCGAGTCATGCCCGCAGACGAGGCAGCGCGGGGCATGGAACGAGGCGACCAGCTCGTCCGCGAGGACGATGTCGCCGTCCGGGCGGACCTGCTCGCCCCACTGCGACCCGACCGTATGTCCCGCAGCGGCGAAGCGCTCCATGAAGCCCGGGTTTGCCTGCGTCATCCGCTCGTGGAGCGACGCTCGTGAGGCCACCTCGCCACAGGTCAGGCATACCGCCCGGTCGAGCGACCCGTGCAGCTCGAGCACGTCTTGGCTGCCGGCCGCCTGGTGCAGTCCGTCCACGTTCTGGGTGATGACGGCGTCGACATAGCCGGCCTGCTCGAGGGCGGAGACGTGCCGGTGGTTGCTGTTCGGCCGCGCCGCGTTGAACCGTTGCCAGCCGATGTAGCTGCGGGCCCAGTACCGGCGACGGGCCTCACTCGAGCCGGTGAACTGGCCGTACGTCATCGGCTCGACCCGGCGCGTGCCGTCCGGTCCGCGATAGTCCGGTATCCCCGAGTCGGTGGAGATCCCGGCGCCGGACAGGACGACGAGGCCGCCGGCGCTCACGAGGTCGACGAGGTCGTCCAGCGTGCCGAGGTCGGTCGTCTCGAGCGGCAGCACCCGCGAGGTCGCGAGGCGGGCGGTGACAACAGGACGGGACTCGGACACAGTTCACTCTACGTTTGAGGGGCGCGCGGTATTCCGACGCGGCACGGATCGGAGAACGCGCTCACTCGACGGGTTGGAACCGGAGAACGCGCTCACTGGCACGTAAA
>NZ_AWQS01000235.1 GCF_000576575.1 Intrasporangium chromatireducens Q5-1 | reverse complement strand
TCCTGATGGACCAAGCGGTCGTGGCCGGCGTTGGCAACGTCTACCGCTGCGAGATCCTGCACCGCCACCGCATCGATCCCTTCACGCCGGGCAAGGCCTTGTCCGAAGAGCTGTGGTGGGACATCTGGAACGACCTGGTGCGGCTGCTCCACGTGGGCGTCGCCTTCGGCCAGATCCTCACCCTGGACGACCAGCTCGTCGAGGCCGAACGGATGATCGCGGACGGCTCAGCGGCCCCGATCACGCAGTCGCTGACGGGGGAGCGGCTCGGCGACTACTTCGAACGCCGCTTCTCGACGTACAAGCGCGCCGGCGAACCATGCCCACGCTGTGGCACGACCCTGCGCAGTGAGCCGGTGGCCGGTCGAACGCTCTACTGGTGTCCGGGCTGCCAGACCCGGGGCTGAGCACCACCTGGAGAGCGCGGCGACGCTACCCTCGTCCAATGGTCATCGACGGGACGACCCGCACGCCGACGCACGTGCTCGCCCACCTGTCCGACCCTCACCTGCTCGCCGACGGCACCCGACTGCACGGCCGGATCGACACGGAGTCGCAACTGCGAGCCGCCTTGCGGCGCATCGAGTCGACCGAGCAGCCGATCGACGGGATCGTGCTCTCGGGGGATCTCACCGACACGGCCGACCCTGCGGCCTACCGTCTGCTGCGCGACCTCGTCGAGCCAGTCGCCGCCCGACTCGACGCCGCCGTCGTCTGGACCGGTGGAAACCACGACGAACGCCGCCCCCTCGCGCAGGCCCTGTTCGACCTGGATACGGAGACACCACAGGATCGGAGCGTCACGGTCCGGGGGCTGCGCATCATCACCCTCGACACGGCCCTGCCCGGCTACCACGACGGCGGCCTCGATGAGGGCCAACTTGACTGGCTGACAAGGGAACTCGCCGAATCGGCGCCACACGGCACGATCATCGTCATGCACCATCCGCCGATCGTGTACCGCTCCCCGTGGATGCAGCTGCTCGACTTCCGACAGCCCCAGCGGCTCCGCGACGTGCTGGCACGGTCCGATGTCCGGGCCATCCTCAGCGGCCACCTGCACGTCACGACCTTCGGCACACTGGGCATCACGCCCGTCTTCGTCGCCGGGGGCGTCAGCTATGTGGACGACATCGGGGTGCCCCGGGACCAGCTGATGGCGATCGACGGCCCGCAGTCCTGGAACCTCATCGAGGTCCACGCCGACCAGGTCGTCGGGACGGTCGTGCCCGTTACCGAGCACGAGACCTGGCCGGCGCTGAGTGACCAGGTCGCGGCCTACATGGCCACGGTCCCGGCGGCCGAACGCCGAGCCGCCTTTGCCCGCAAGCACACGTCGACCCCCTGACCGCAAGGAGCCACCCGATGACGAGCGAAAAGATGCTGACCCCGTTCGAGACCGTCGTGTCCCGTGACGGCACGACCATCGCCTACGAGGCCTACGGCACCGGGCCGGCCGCCATCATCGTCGGCGGAGCGTTCTGCGACCGCGGTTCCTTCCGGGAGCTGGCCGAGGCGTTGGCCGAGCGGTCCTTCACCGCGGTGACCTACGACCGCCGCGGCAGGGGAGACAGCACCGACACGCCGCCGTATGCCGTGCAGCGTGAGGTGGAGGACCTTCAGGCGATCATCGGCGCTGTCGTCGGGGCACCCGACTCAGGGCCGGCCTCCGAGGCCTACCTCCACGGGATCTCCTCGGGCGGCGCCCTCGTCATCGAGGCTCTCGCGGCCGGACTGCCGGTCGCGAGAGCCTCCGCCCTCGAGGTGCCCTACCGGACCGAGGCGTTCCCGCCGGCGCCACCCGACTACATCGAGACGCTCGAGCGCTTCGAGCAGGCCGGCGACCGCGAGGGGATCGTGCGCTACTTCCACACCCGGGTCGTCGGGATGCCGGAGGAGGGGCTGGCCCACATGGTCGGCACGCCGATGTGGGACGCCCTGCTCGCCATCGCCCCCACGGTCCGCTACGACGGCCTCTGCCTCGGCGGGGACGACCAGTCCATGCCGACCGAACGGCTGGCCACGATCACGACCCCGTTCCTCGCCGTCGCGAGCAGCGGCACGCAGGCGCCCTGGCTGCACGACGCCCCCGCGGCCCTCGCCCATGCACTGCCGCACGGCGAGCACGTCGAGCTCGAGGGCGGCTTCCACGACGTGCCGGCGCGGACCCTCGCGCCGGTGCTCGCGGACTTCTACCGAAGCTGAGCGACCGCTGAGTTCCCTTACACGCCAAGGAAACTCAGCGGCATACCATCGTCATTTCACGGCGGACAGCACCGGGTTGTGGTCGGGGTCGACGGGCTCACGCACCGGGCCGGGCGGGGTGCCGTCGCCGAACGGCGAACCACCGAGCTCCTCGCGGCCGTGCGGCGCTGCCCAGTTCGACAGGTCGGGGCCGAGCGGCACGATCCCGGTCGGGTTCACGTCGCGGTGGACGCAGTAGTAGTGCTGCTTGATGTGGGTGAAGTCGATCGTGTCGCCGAAGCCCGGCGTCTGGAACAGGTCGCGGGCATAGGCCCAGAGCACCGGCATCTCGGACAGCTTGCTGCGGTTGCACTTGAAGTGGCCGTGGTAGACGGGGTCGAACCGCACCAGCGTCGTGAAGAGCCGGACGTCGGCCTCGGTGATGTGGTCACCGACGAGGTAGCGGCGGCTGCGGAGCCGGTCCGACACCTCGTCGAGGCGGGCGAACAGGCGCCGGTAGCTCTCGTCGTACGACTCCTGCGACCCCGCGAACCCGCACTTGTACACGCCGTTGTTGATGTCCTGGTAGATCGGCTCGGCCACGGCTTCGATCTCGTCCTGCAGGGCCGCGGGGTAGAGGTCGGGCGCCCCGTCGCGGTGGAAGTCCGACCACTCCGTCTCGAGGTCGACCGTGATCTGCTTGAAGTCGTTCGTCACGACTGCACCGCTGGGGACGTCGACGATGGCCGGCACGGTGATGCCCCGGGGGTAGTCGGGGTCGCGCTTGAAGAACGCGTCCTGCAGGCGCGGGATGCCGAGGACCGGGTCGACCCCGCCCGGGTCGAGGTCGAAGGTCCAGCTCCGCTTGTCGTGGGTGGGCCCGCAGATCCCCATCGACAGGGCGTCCTCGAGCCCGAGCAGCCGCCGCACGATGATGGCGCGGTTGGCCCACGGGCACGCGCGCGACACGACGAGCCGGTAGCGACCGGCCTCCACCGGCCAACCGTCGCGCCCGTCGCGGGTGATCCGGTCGGTGATGTAGCGGGTGTCGCGGTTGTAGGACTTCTCGACGTACGTGCCCTGCTCGCTCATGTCCCCACCATAGGCGGCGTATGCCGCTGAGCTCGCTCCCCGGCGGACGTCCCCTTGCGCCCGCGGGCACAATGGGGGTCATGGACGGGCCGGTGGGACGGGTGACGAGGCGGGACGTTCGGGTCCTCACGCCGGACCGCGTCCAGGACCTCGTCGGGCCGTGCTCGCCGTGCACCTACTGGCAGACCGTCCCGCACAACGGACACCGGCCCGACCCGGATCCGCTGGCCCTGCTCGCCGAGTGGGTCCGTGAGGTGACGGACGACTGGGGGCCACCGGGCCGGATCGTCTACGTCGACGGAGCGCCGATCGGTCACGTCCTCATCGCTCCCGCACGGCACGTCCCCCGGCTGGCGGCGTTCGCGACCGGGCCCTCCGACCCGTCGACCCTCATGCTCGTCACCGTCGCAGTCAGCGACGCGCCGAGGGACCGGGGGGTGCGCAAAAGCCTCGTCCAGGCGGCGGCGAAGGACGCCCTGCGGCACAAGGCCCGGTCCCTCGACGCGATCGGCGCCCGCCCGGCCGCCTTGGGCCACCACCCGTGCATCCCGGAGGTCGCAGCGCTCGAGCGGGCCGGCTTCCGGGTCGAGCGGGAGCACCCGACCTACCCTCGGCTGCGGCTCGACCTGCGCAACGCCCTGACCTTGCGGGACGAGGCCGCCGAGATGCTGTCGCGAGCCCTGGCGCGGATGCCGAAGGTGCACCCGGTGCCGGAGGCGCCGCACCCCGACGGGGCGACGCGGGCCAGGGTCAGCGACGAGCCCTGACGAGCCCTGACGAGCACTGAGGACGGGAGGCTGACGCCTGGTCAGCCGGTCGACGGCGTGCCGGAGGCCTTCTCGATGCGCATCGCCTCGAGGTGCCGGCGCAGGTCGGCCAGGCGCAGCACGCCGGTGTGTCCGGTGTCGGCGTCGCCGAGGTACATGCGCTGGAGGGCCACGACGATGCCCTCCGCGATCCGGTCCAGCGTGGCGGGCTCGGCGAGCAGCGCCGCATCGGCGGGGTGAGACAGGTAGCCGAAGTCGAGCCGGACGGCCGGCATCCGGGTGCGTCGCAGCAGGGCCCACGTCCGCGCGTGCGACCGGCAGTCGGTCAGGCCGGTGCGGGCGACGACCTCCCGCAGCACGAGGTCGGCGAAGCGCTCGCCGATCGTCGACCACGCCCCGTGGTCGGGGTTGCCGTAGAAGAACGTCGCGACCCCGTGGCCCGACGTGCCCGTGGCGTGGTCGCTGTGCAGCGAGAGGACGAGGTCGGCACCGCGGTCGTTCGCGAACGCTGCCCGCTCCTCCTCGGTGCCCGCCGAGGTCCGCCCGGTGTGGGTGAACACCACGTTGGCGCCGTGGGCGGACAGGCGCCCCTCGACCCTGGCCGCGATGCCGAGCGCGACCGCGGCCTCGGTGAGCCCGTTCGGGCCCCGGACACCGTCGTCACCAGCCCCGTGGCCGGGATCGATGACGATGGTGCGCCCGGCGAGGCTCGGGCCGCCCTGACGCAGCTGTTCCCGCTCCCGGAGGGCGTCCGCGGAGCCGCCCCGCACGCTGCGGTGCAGCGCCTGGAAGGCTCGCATCGTCTCCGGGCCCACCGTCCCGTCGGGCAGCAGGCCCACGGCCGTCTGGAAGGCCCGCACCCCCGCGTCGGTCTCCGGGCCATGGATCCCGTCGACCTTGCCGGCGCTGAAACCGAGGGTGCCGAGCCGCTCCTGCAGTTGGCCCACGTCGTCGCCCTCGACCGGCCGATCAGGAACGTAGCGCAGCACCCGGTCTCCCAGCCGCCACCGGGCGCCGTCGAGCACCGCGAAGGTCGACACGCCGACGAGCCCGTCGACGATCAGCCCCCGCCGCTGCTGGAACCCGCGCACCGCCTGCTCGACGGTCGTGTCGTAGACGACGGCGTCGCGCTCGCCGAGGACGAACGACGGCGGGAGGTCACCGGTGGCCACCAGTCGCTCGCACACGTCGGCGACGGCGGGCCCGCGGTCTCCGGGTCGGAGCACGTCCAGGGGCTGCGACGTCATCCGGGCTCCTTCCGCCACGCCCCGCGCGGAGGCTGCGCCCGGTGCGGCGATCCGGTCCGTGGGCGCGCTGTGCAGCCTAGTACCCGAAAGGGGCGGTCCCGCGCAGTGCGGTCCCGCCCCTTCTGGCGCAACGTCCTTCAGCCAACGTCACTCAGGAGATGTACTCAGGAGATGTGCTTTCCGATCTCCTGAGCCGAATCGGCGCTCCGGACCTCGCTCGTTCCTCGCTCGGGTCCTCACGCCTTGGCTCAGGAGATATAGTCCTCGAGCTCGCGCAGCAGCTTCGGCTTCGGGTGGGCGCCGACGATCGTCTTGACGACCTCGCCCTTGACATAGACGTTCATGGTCGGGATCGACACGACGCCGTACTGCGCCGTCGTGGCCGGGTTCGCGTCGGTGTCGAGCTTGATGACGTCGATCTTGTCGCCGTGCTGCGCCGCGATCTCCTCGAGGATCGGGGCGACCTTGCGGCACGGGCCGCACCACGTCGCCCAGAAGTCCACGAGGACCGGCTTGTCGTTCATGAGGACGTCGTCGGCGAAGGCCGCGTCGTTCGTCTCCTTGAGGGCCATCTCATTCCTTTCGTATGCCGCTCACCGCGGCGGG
>NZ_AWQS01000234.1 GCF_000576575.1 Intrasporangium chromatireducens Q5-1 | reverse complement strand
CCGGACGGTTCGTGCGTCCGGGCCTTCGCCATGGGTATGCCGCTGAGCCGGCTCTCGCGGGCTTGCTCAGTGCCGTGCCGGCTCAGTACGTGCGGATCGCCAGGGCGACGTTGTGCCCGCCGAAGCCGAACGAGTTGTTCAGGGCGAGCAGGTCGCCCTCCGGCAGGGCGCGGTTCTCGGTCACCACGTCGAGCGGGATCTCCGGGTCCTGGTGCTCGAGGTTGATCGTCGCGGGGATGACGCAGTGGTGCAGGCTGAGCACGGTCAGCACGGCCTCGAGCGCGCCGGCCGCACCGAGCAGGTGGCCGGTCATCGACTTGGTCGCCGTGACCGCGATGGCGTCGGTGCGCTCCCCGAAGGCACGCCGAATCGCGTTGTACTCGGCGACGTCGCCGACCGGCGTGGAGGTCGCGTGGGCGTTGATGTGCACGACGTCATCGAGCGAGGCGCCGGCGTTCTCGACCGCGAACCGCATGGCGCGCGCGGCGCCGGAGCCCTCGGGCTCCGGGGCGGTGATGTGGTGGGCGTCGGCCGACATGCCGACGCTCGCGAGCTCGGCGTAGATGCGGGCGCCGCGGGCCTTCGCATGCTCCTCCGACTCGAGCACGACGACCGCCGCGCCCTCGCCGAGGACGAAACCGTCGCGGTCCACGTCATACGGGCGGGACGCCTTCTCGGGGGCGTCGTTGCGGGTCGAGAGCGCCTGCATCGCCGCGAAGCCGGCGATCGGCATCGGGTGGACGGCCGCCTCCGTGCCGCCGGCGACGACGACGTCGGCCCGGCCGGAGCGGATCATCTCGATGGCCAGGCCCATGCTCTCGGCGCCGGACGAGCAGGCGCTGACCGCGGTGTGGGACCCGGCCCGGGCACCGAGCTCGAGCGACACCGCCGCCGAGGGGCCGTTCGGCATGAGCATGGGCACGGCGAGCGGGTAGACCCGACGCGGTCCCTTCTCGCGAAGGACGTCCCACTGGTCGAGCAGCGTCCACACGCCGCCGATGCCGGAGCCGATGGCGGTGCCGAGCCGCTCCGGCTCGATCTCCGGGGCGCCGGCGTCCTGCCACGCCTCGCGGGCGGCGATCAGGGCGTACTGGCTCGAGGGGTCGAGCCGGCGGGTCTCGACCTTGGCGAGCACCTCGCTCGGGGGCGTGTGGATGGTCGCCGCGAAGTGGACCGGCAGCTCGTACTTGGCCACCCAGTCGAACTCCATGGTGCGGGCGCCGGAGCGCCCGGCGAGGATGGCGTCCCAGGTCTCCGGGACGGTGCCGCCGACGGGGGTCGTGGCACCGAGTCCAGTGACCACGACGCGCTGGTCGCGAGTGGACGTCATGATGAGGTGCTCCTCTGTCGCAGGAATGGGGCTGTGGGGGGAAGGGGTGGACACGGCGTGACCGGCCGCACGGTGCCGGCCGGCCACGCCGGGAGTCGTCAGCCCTGGGCGTTCGAGATGAAGTTGACCGCGTCGCGGACGGTCTTGAGGTTCTTGACCTCGTCGTCCGGGATCCGCACGCCGAACTTCTCCTCGGCGTTGACGACGATGGTCATCATCGAGAGGGAGTCGATGTCGAGGTCGTCGGTGAAGGACTTGTCGAGCTCGACCTGGTCGGTGTCCAGACCGGTCTCCTCGTTGACGATCTCGGCGAGACCCTCGAGGATCTCCTGCTCGGACTGTGCCATCTGACTGCTCCTTGTGTTGGGTGGCTGGTGCTACCTCGGTCCCGATGACCCGCGGAACCAGCGGGAGACGGGTTCGTCAGGGAAGGACGATGACCTGCGCAGCGTAGACGAGGCCGGCGCCGAAACCGATCTGCAGCGCGAGGCCGCCGCTCGGGATCTCCTTCTCGGCCAGCATGCGCGTCGTCGCGATCGGGATCGAGGCGGCCGACGTGTTGGCAGTCGTGACGATGTCGCGAGCGACGGGGATGTCGGCCGGCAGCTTCAGCTGCTTGATCATCGCGTCGATGATCCGGATGTTGGCCTGGTGCGGGATGAAGGCGTCGAGGTCGTCCGCCGTGATCCCGGCCGCGTCGATGGCCTTCTGGGCGACCGGCGCCATGCCCCACACCGCCCAGCGGAAGACGGCCTGGCCCGCCATGGCCAGCGTCGGCCAGTGGGCCGCCTCGCCGACCTCGGGCTCGCCGGCCTGCTCGAGCGGGGGACCGCCGGCTGCCTCTTCCATGGTCCGGCCCCGGAAGCTCTTGCGGATCTGGGTCCAGGGCTGGGTTTGGGTGATCGTGTCGCGCTGCGTGCCCTCGGAGCCCCAGATCGTCGGGCCGATGCCCGGGGTGTCGGACGGGCCGATGACGCACGCGCCTGCTCCGTCGCCGAAGATGAAGGCGGTCGATCGGTCGTACGGGTCGGTGAAGTCGGACAGCTTCTCGACGCCGATGACGAGGACGTGGTCGGCCGAGCCGCCCTTGACCATGTCGCTGCCGATGGCGACGCCGTAGCAGTAGCCGGCGCACGCGGCCGAGATGTCCATCGCGGGCGCGGTCGAGCCGAGCCGCGCGGCGAGCTCGGGTGCCGCAGCCGGCGTCTGGTAGGGGTGCGTCACGGTGGCCATCAGGACGAAGCCGATCTGCTCCGGCGTGATCCCTGCGTGCTCCATGGCCTGACGGGCCGCAACCTCGGCCATGTCGATGACACTCTCGTCGGGGGCGGCCCAGTGGCGGCTCACGATGCCGGAGCGTTCGCGGATCCACTCGTCGCTCGAGTTGATCTGCTCGACGATCTCGGAGTTGGGCACCACGCGGGCGGGCCGGTAGGCGCCGACGCCCATGATCCGGGAGTGCCGGGTCGACGCGGGAGAGATGAGGGTGCCGGTCCCCTTGGGGGTGGGCGCTGCAGCGGAGGTGCTCACGAGGTGCCTTCTCAGTCGGTGGGATGGGAGATGCCGGCGTGCTCGCGGATCACGTCGCGGGCGGCGTCGAGGTCGTCGGGGGTCTTGAGTGCCACGGCGGGGACGCCCTTCATGGCGCGCTTCGCCAGGCCCACGAGGGTCCCAGCGGGGGAGACCTCGATGAGGCCGGTGACGCCGAGGTCGAGCATGGTCTGCATGCAGAGGTCCCAGCGGACCGGGTTGCTCACCTGGCCCACGAGGCGAGCGAGGACGTCGGCGCCGTTGGTGACGACCTGTCCGTCCGCGTTGGAGAGCAGGTTGCCGTGGGGGTCGGCCGGGGTCAGGTCGGTCGCGAGTCGGTTCAGGGCGTCCACGGCAGGGGCCATGTGAGCGGTGTGGAACGCCCCGGCCACCTGCAGTGGGATCACGCGCGCCTTGGCCGGCGGGTCGGCCGCGAAGGCGGCGAGCTGCTCGAGCGTCCCGGCAGCGACGATCTGGCCGCCACCGTTGACGTTCGCCGGGGTCAGACCGTGGCGCTCGATCGTGGCGAGCACCTCGGCCTCGTCACCGCCCAGGACCGCCGACATGCCGGTGGGAGTGACGGCACTTGCGGCCGCCATGCCCTGCCCGCGCTCCCGCACGAAGCCCATGGCCTGCTCCTCCGGCAGCACACCGGCGGCAGCGGCCGCCGTGATCTCGCCGACCGAGTGCCCGGCCCAGACGTCGACCGCCGCCGTGGACTCCCCGCCGAAGAGGGCGCCCAGCGAGACGAGCCCCGCCGCGACGATGAGGGGCTGGGCGACGGCCGTGTCCTTGATGGTGTCGGCATCGGACGTGGTGCCGTGCTCGACAAGGTCTAGCCGGGCGGCGTCACCGAGGCGGACGAGCCGGTCGCGGGTGCCCGGAAGCTCGAGCCACGGCGCCAGGAACCCGGGAGTCTGGGAGCCCTGTCCAGGGCAGACGATCGCTAGCACCCTCCTAGCATCCCCGAACTGACGTGGACATGACGCCTCCGAATGTCACCAATTCGTGACCTGCGCTTTGGAGGGTTCCTCCAAAGGTCGAGGCCGGACCAGCCGTGCGGTAGAGCCCTCGGGCAGGGCGAGGTTGCCCAGCGCCAGGGCGATGCGCACCGACCAGGCCTCGCGAGGTGCCGCGAGGTCGTAGCCGATCAGCTCGCTGATGCGGCCGAGCCGGTAGCGCACCGTGTTGGGGTGCACGAACAGGGTGCGGGCCGTCGCCTCCAGTGACCCGCCCTGCTCCAGGTAGGCCTCGACGGTGCGCAGGAGCGTGCCCTGCGAGTCCTGCAGCAGGGGCCGGTGAACGCGGTCGACGAGCGTGCGGCGAGCCCGCTGGTCGCCGGCGAGGGCCCGCTCCGGCAGCAGGGCGTCGGCCTCGACGATGCGTGGCGCCGCGGGCCAGGCCCGTGCTGCGGACAGCCCGCTGAGGGCGGCTCGCGCGGAACGACCGGCGGCGAAGAGGTGCGGCACCGTGGGGCCGATGACGATATGGCCCCCACCGAAGTGGTCGCCGACGGACGTGACGGTCGGCACCGGGCGGTCCGTCCCGCCGAGGATGACGATGAGCTGGTTGCGCTGGATGATCGCGAGCGCCTCGAGTCCCTCCCGGCGCACCGCCCGGCGCAGGGTGTCGACGGCCGCCGCAGGGCCGGTGTCGGACACGGGAGCCGGCCCGACGACGAAGGTGACGTGTGCGACGGAGCCCCAGCCCAGGGCACTGGCCCGCGACTGCATCGAGGCGTCGGCCTCGCCCCGGAGGACCGCGTCGACGACCAGCGCCTCGAGCCGCGCGTCCCAGGCGCCGCGTGCCTCGGCCGCCCCCGCGTAGATCTCGGCGGCCTCGAAGGCGATCTCGCGTGAGAAGAGCAGGACCGACTCGCGCAGCAGCGCCTCGTCACCCGGCTCCGCGAGCTCGTCGACGTGGGACTCGACGACGTCCACGACCGTGCGGATCAGGTCGATCGTCTGGCGCAGGCTGACCGACCGGGTCAGCTCCTGCGGCGCGTTGCCGAAGATGAGGTCGGCCGACGGCGCCACATCCCCGTGGTTGCGGAACCAGGTGATGAAGGCGGAGATGCCGGCCTCGACGACGAGCCCGACCCAGGAGCGCTCCTCGGCGGTCAGGCGTCGGTACCAGGAGTGCTCCTCCATCCGTCGCGTCGCGGCCGAGGCCAGCACGCTCGTGCTCCGGTCGACGGCCCGTGCGGTCGCCGGGGTCGGTGACGTCCGCCGCTGCTCGCTCACCCGGCCAGCCTACGGCGGCTTTGTATGTCGCTCACAAAGTGATCAGAGCGCCGTCAGGATCGAGGTGTGGCCGGCATACTGCCGCGACCCCTGGAACGCCGGGAGCGTCGCCGCGAGCGTGGGGGAGAAGCTGCTCAGGTATGCCGCTGCCGCTGGGTGGTCCTCGAAGGTGGCCCTCGTCTCGATGTCGCGCTGGGTCACCTGCTCGAAGTGGAGGCACAACGCCGACGTCGCGTTCTCAGAGGAGAACTGGGTGACGAGGGGAGCGCCACCGGCCTCGCGGAGCAGGTCAGCCAGGTGCTCGTTGCCGTTCGTCGCGGCGCAGAAGGTGCCACCCGGGCGCAGCACCCGACGGACCTCGCGCAGGGCGGCGTCGAGATCGGGCACGTGGTAGAGCATCCATGCCGCGACGACGACGTCGAAGGCTGCGTCCGGGAAGGGGAGTGCGTCGGCCGAGGCCTGTTGCGCCGGCACGCGGAGGGCCGCCGTCGCGGCCACCATCGCGGGGGAGAGATCAGTCGCGACGTAGTCGACGTCTGGCAGGGCATCGGTCACCGAGCGGGCGAACCTGCCCGTGCCGCAGCCGATCTCGAGCACCCGACTAGGGCGGCACGCGAGCACCGCGTCACGGAGAGCGTCGACCGGCGAGATCCCCTCCGGCCCGGGGCCCCAGACGCCGCGGCGTGTCTCGAGGTTCGTCGTCGAGGCGTACTGCAGCGCCAGCTGCTCCGCGTCCGTGATGCCATCCACGACACCCAACCCTAATCATCGCGATCGACAGTGCAGCAATCCCCA
>NZ_AWQS01000233.1 GCF_000576575.1 Intrasporangium chromatireducens Q5-1 | reverse complement strand
TTCTCGCTGAGCTTGGAAAGCGACAACTGCACGCTCGATTGAGAAAAGTGCACTGTCGATTGTGAGAAGTGCACGCTCGATTGAGAAAAGTGCACTGTCGATGAGGAATGTCGCACTCTCGATTGGTCAGATGACGTTGTGGTGCTGGAGCAGCCGGTGGGCGACGATGCCGGGGACGACGGGCAGCCAGAAGGTCAGCACCCGGGCAGTCAGGGCCGCCGCCACGGCGTCGGTGGGGTGGATGCCGACCGCCGTCAGGCCGGCCACGAGCGCGCCCTCGACCGCACCGAGGCCGCCGGGAGTCGGGAGGAGCTGCCCGAGCGTGGACGCGACGATGAAGACAGCGACGACGGCGCCGAGGGAATAGTGCGCCCCGATGGCCGACAGGGTCGTGGCCAGGCCTGCGGCCGAGAAGGCGAGGAAGAGCACCTCGCCGACGACGAGCTGGAGGGCGCGCACCGGCCGCCGCAGGGTCGGCACGACGGTGTCGACGAGCCGGCCGAGGATCGCGCGGGCGGGCTGCCACACACGGGTCCGGCCCCACGGCGAGGCGAGGAACGCGACGAGCAGCACGAGCAGGCTCGCGCCGAGGATCCACGTCCACAGCGGGATGGAGACCTGTCCGAGCGGCACCGCGTCGCCGATGACGAGGATGCCGACGAGCGTTGCCAGCCCGGTCACCACGACGGTGGCCGCCCGGTTGAGCAGCAGCACCCCGACCGCGTCGGTGCGAGCCATGCCGAGCTTCTCGAGGAACGAGATGTTGATCGTGTAGTAGCCGAGCGCCGCGACCGTCGTGCGTCCGGTGAAGGCGGAGGCGACCTGCACGGCGATGCTGCGCCACACCGGGAGAGACGGTTGGGCCGAGCCGAGGATGGTCAGGGTGTTGGACAGGATGGCGAGCATCCCGAACGCGACCGTCGCGCCGAGCCAGTCCCACTGCGCTCGCGCGATCACCGAGCGGACCTCCGCGAGGCTCGCCACCTCGGGCAGGAGCAGGTAGACCGCGATGCCGCCAGCCGCGAGGATGGCCACCGTCGCTGGGCGGACCGGCGAGCGGAACGCGGGCACCTCGCAGTCGAGCCGGTCGGCGATCGCCTGGCGCAGCCGCATGAGGTCGGTCCGATGGACCAGCTGTCGCCGGAACCGCCGGTGCAGGGCGACCGGCTGCAGGTGCGGCAGCGAGTCGCGCACGGTCTCGTCCGGCAGGGACCGGATGGCGCTGTCGACCGCTCGCTCGACCCCCACGACCGAGGTGAGGGTGACGAGCAGCTCTGCGACGTCCTGCACATTGTGCGTGCGCGGACCGCCGACCCGGCCGAACGTGAAGTCGGCGATGCGGATCCCCCCGCTGCCGTCGACGAGGATGTTGGAGGCGCGCAGGTCATGGTGGACCATCCGCGCCGAGCCGAGGCACCGGACCGCGCGCCACAGCGCGTCGAGCTGCGCATCGGTCACCGAGCCGGGCCCGAGGTCGGACAGCAGCCGGCCGTCGAAGTGCCGGCGCACGAGGAACGGCGGGCCGTGCTCGATCTCGCCGGCGAGCAGGACGGGCAGCGTGCCGACCCCGGCCCGCTCGGCGAGCAGGGTGATGTAGGCCTCGTGGGCGACCTCGTGCCGTGGCGTCGACAGCGCCGGCTCCGGGGCGACCTCCAGCGAGGCGAGCACCCGCCGGACCCGGTAGCCGATGCCGGCGAGCCGGTGCAGCCGCCGGACGACCTTGACCTCGACGTGCTCCCCCTCGGTCGTGTGGACCTCGTAGACCTGTGGGCCGAGCAGACGACCGGGCAGACGCACCATCCGGGCCGGGGCGATGCCGACCTGCCGCAGAGCGGCCTGGACCGCGGGCTCGGCGGCCCGCCGGCCCGGCGCCCCAAGGACGAGGTGCAGCAGGATGCCGACTCCCCAGCCGAGCACGGCGGCGGCGAACACGCCGATCGGCAGCGCGTTGCCGAGGTACAGGTCGGCGACGGCCACCCCGATGACGACGACCCAGCTGACCCGTCGCTCGGCGCGCGTGACGTAGGGCCCCGCCGCACTGGCGATGGCGGCGGCCACGGCGGTGTGCAGCGACGGGAACTCGAAGGCGCTGCCGCCACCGGTCCGGACGACGGTCTCGAGGAAGGCCGCGGTGACGATCCGCGGGCCGATGAGCTCGTGCACGATGAGGACGAGGGCCCATGCGACGACTCCGGACCACGCGACCGCGACGGCCATCCGGACCCGGCCGAGATAGAGGGCGAGCCCGGCACCGAGGACGATCCCGGGCCAGTAGCCGGCCCAGGGCAGGATCCGCCACAGCGGCGCGGACCAGTCGGGCAGGCGTTGGAGCTCGTGGAAGATCGCCGCCTCCACCTCGTTGACGCCCGGGGTCCGGGCCACGACGAGGCAGGCGAGGACCACGCCGGCCGACACGGCGAGCCGCACCAGGTCGAGCGGATGGCGGCCCACGGAGTGCCGCAGTCGCGCATACCGCCCGGGTCTCTTCGGCGGCGCCGAATCAGGACCGGCGGGCTGGGGTGGCGGGGTGTCCGGCTCTTCAGTCACCCGCGACCTCCAGTCGGAACGTCCCGGTGACGGTCACTCTTGATGTTCCCACACGTCGCGGGGGTAGCGAGGACGACAGCGTCCCGGCCCGCCCAGCAGGAGCGCGGGGTTCGGTCTCAGAGCCGGGACCAGGTCGGCCGCCCAGCGAGGAACGTGGCTGCGACGGGCAGGCCGCGCAGCCGGGCGCCCACCGCTGCCGTGTCGGTGCTCGGCACGTCGCGCACGAGTGGGTCCGCGTCGAGCAGCACGAGGTCACCGCGGGAGCCGACCCCGAGGGTGCCCTGCCCGTCGGTGCTCGCCGCGAGCGCCTCGGCGACCGACACGGCCTGCTCGGGGTGCCACGGCTCCCGTCCGTCCGCGCTGCGGTGCACCGCGGCGGCGAGGGTGAGCCAGGGGTCGAGCGCGGCGACGGGGGCGTCCGAGCCCATCGCGAGCCGCACGCCGGCGTCGAGCATCGAACGGAGCGCGAAGCACCGGCCGGCGCGGTCGGGCCAGCACGCCATGGTCACGTCCCGGTCGTCGAGCAGGTGCGCCGGCTGCACGCTTGCCACGACGCCGAGGCGACCCATCCGCTCGAGGTCCTCGAGGCGGACGAGCTGGGCGTGCTCGATCGAGCCGGTGGCTCCGGTCGTGGCGAAGGCATCCAGTGCCGAGGACACGGCCGCGTCACCGATGGCGTGCACGGCGACCCGCAGCCCCGCGGCGTGGGCGCGCCCGACGAGCTCCCGCAGCTGCTCGGGGGAGGTGTTCTGCTTGCCGCGCGGATGCTCGAGGTGCGCCGCGCTCGCGTCGGCGTACGGCTCGCAGCAGTATGCGGTGCGCGTGTTGAGCGATCCGTCCGAGATGATCTTGAGCGGGCCCATCTCGATCAGACCCGACGAGTCGCCGAGGGGGTCCCCCGAGCGCCAGCCCGCCTCGAGGACGTGGGCCAGCTCAGCGGCATACACCGCCGTCCTGACGCGCAGCGTCGTCAGTCCGGCGCTGAACCGCTCGGGCCACTCCCGGACGGCGCCGCTGAACTCCATGTCGGTGATGCCGACGATGCCCTTCGCGGCGGCGGCGTGCGCCGCCTCGCGGTAGGCGTGCTCCTTCGCGGCGGTGGCACCGGGCAGGTCGTCGAGCCGCGCGAAGACGGGGAACCAGTCGTCCTCGTCGAGGGCGCCGGCGCGGGGCGGCAGCCCGAGCAGTCCGAGTGCAGCGGAGTTGAGCCAGCCGTTGTGGGCGTCCCCGCTGACGAGGATGACGGGATGCTCTCCGGAGACGGCGTCGAGCTCGGCGACGGTCGCGGGGCCGGGCCACGTGGCCGAGCGGTGACCGTAGCCGACGATGACGCTGGTCCGGTCACCCTCGCGGGCCCGCCGCGCCACCTCGCGGCGGACGCGGTCGACCCCCTCCGTCGCGGAGCCGGTGCCGGCCAGGTCGAGTCGGGCCCGCGCCAGGGACCACTGCGCCATGTGGACGTGGGCGTCCCAGAGGCCCGGGATCGCCCAGCGGCCCGACGCGTCGTGGACCTGCTCGTCGCGGTCGGCCTCGAGCGACACGGCGACCTCGGTGACCTTGCCGTCCCGGATGCGCAGGTCGACGGGGTGCTCGGGGGCGGTCCGGCCGCCGACCGGCACGAGCCGGGCGTTGCGGATGAGCGCGCGCGGGAAGAGGTCGTCGGGGCGCATGGGCACAGGGTAGGTGCCCAGGTGCGCCCCCGGTCGCCGGCTCACAGCAGTGGGCTTCGCCGCAGCGACACGACCAGGCCGGCGACGAGCAGCGCCGCGGCCACGAGGGCGAAGCCGGCGCTGAGGTCGAGCTGTCGGAACTGGAGCGAGAGGTGTTTCGGGAGCGCGGCCAGGACCTGGTTCAGCTCGTCGGCGTCCTTGGCGGCGAAGTACTCGCCGCCCGTGCGCTTCGCGACCGCGCGCAGGGCCGGCTCGTCGACGAGGAGGTAGGTCTGGTCCGGGGCGGCGCCGGGGCGGGTCAGGTCCCGCCCCGTGAACCGCGGCTCGTAGCCGCCGTACTGCTGGACTGTGCAGGCCATCCGGGTCGGGTTGCGGGTGCCGAAGCCGATCGGATAGATCCGCACGCCACGGTCCCCGGCCTGGGCGGCCGCGTCCTCGGGCGGGACGCCTCTCGTGTTGGCGCCGTCCGTCAGCAGCACGAGGATCTCGGGCACCGGCCCACCTTTCGGGCCCGACCGCGTGGGCGGCGTCTGCTGGGGGTTCGTGCCGGACCCACCGCTCGGTCCAGTGGTCGGCCCGCCGGCCGGTCCACCGGCCGGTCCACCGGTCGGTGGGAGGCCGGGGAGGTCGAGACCCGAGACCGGGTCGCTGGGCGGCACGGCGGGGTCGATCTCGGCGATCGCGTCGACCGACTTGAGGATCGCCGCCCCGATCGCCGTCCCCCGACCGATCTGGGCGTCGTCGAGGGCGGCGAGCAGGGTGCCCCGGTCCGTCGTCGGCGGGACGGCGAGCTCCGCGAAGCCGGAGAAGAGGACGAGCCCGATCTTCGTGTCGGCCGGCTGACCCTCCGCGAAGGACCGCACCGCCGACTGGGCGGCGCTGAGCCGGTTGGGTGAGACGTCCGTGGCGCACATCGAGCCGGACAGGTCGAGGGCCAGGATGAACGTCGACCCGGAGATCGGCACCTGGGTGCGGACCTGCGGGCGCGCTGCCGCGACGCCGAGCAGGGCGAGGGACGCCAGGACCAGCGCGATCGGCACGTGCCGGCGCCACCGGTGCTGCGGACCGGCCGCAAGCCGCACGAGCGCCACGTCCGGGTGGCGCACCGCGAGCCGACGGCGGCGCTGGAGCTGCCGGAGGTAGAGACCGAGCAGGACCGGCACGGCAAGCAGCACACCGAGCAGGAGCGGCTGGTCGAAGGACACGTCAGACCACCCTCCCCTCCCGGACCACCGTCGTGGCGACCCCGGCGAGCAGGAGCAGCGCGGCGAGCCCCGCGACGAGCGAGGTGACTTCGTGGGGGACCGTCCGGACGTGCCAGGCGAGCTCGATCGAGTCGTAGACGGCAGCCAGGGAGCCGGCGTCGGCGGCGGACCAATACGTCCCGCCCGTCGTCTTCGCGATCTGGCGCAGGGCCGGCTCGTCGAGGGCCGTCGCGACGCTGAAGCCGTCGACCTGCAGCACGGTGCCCTGCGGGGTGCCCAGCCCGATGGGGTCGACGCGCACGCCGGCCGTCGAGGCGAGGTCGGCGACCTCGCGCGGGTCCGGGCCGCCGGTGTCCTCGCCGTCGGTCAGCAGCACGACCGCCGTGCCGCCGTAGTAGCCGACGGGCGTCTCCGAAGGTGCCTGGCCGCCGCTGACGCCTCCGCTGCCGCCGCCGCTCCCGCCGCCGGGGCCGCTGCCGGGG
>NZ_AWQS01000232.1 GCF_000576575.1 Intrasporangium chromatireducens Q5-1 | reverse complement strand
ACTTCCCACCCGATGCAATTTCGAGGCTAGGCGTCGATCCGCTCGGATGATCACGCGGTGATTGTGCCCTAGCCTGCCCACGATCGCTCATGCCGCCGATCGCTCGGGCGATCGTGCCGATGAGCGGGTGATCGGCGGTGCCATCCGAGGCATGGGAACTGCGCGCGTGGAGAGAGTCGCAGTCAGGGCGGAGACGCAAGAAGGTGAGCGCGAAGCCATCGTCGTGGTAACCCTGGAAGGCACGTCCTGGCAGTTGAACGTCCGGGCGAGCCCCAGCGACTGGGAGCGACTGTCGAATGTGCCGGGCACGGACTGGCGCAGACGCGAAGCCGTTCGTCTCGGGACGTTGGAAGGGTCCGCTGTGTGGTGGCATGTGTCCGATGACGCTCTCCACATCAGCGTCGGCGACCATGGTCCGGAATCATCGGACTTCGGACTCGTCTTGCCGCTCTCGGTCCTGCGCCAGGTGCGCGATGAGGTGGCGAACGTAGACGAAAGCTGTGGCTAGCCGACGCCTCGAGCCTGCCTCCGGTCATGCCGCGCTGAGGACGGCCACGCTCGTGCGGAAGCATCGGAGCAGATTCCTGCCACGATGGCGCGTACCGGCCGAAGGAGGGTCACGTGCGTCGACAGGAAGTGCTCCGCGGGTGGCGGGCCCGGTGGGACGTGCCCGACGTCAAGCAGTTGACCCGGCAGCTGTCGTCGGAACTGGTTGCTGGCGACCTCACCTCCGCCTCGCCCTTCGGGATCGTCGACGACCGCGCAGACCTTCGTGGCCTGCAGGTCGATCTTATGTCTGCAACCCGCGACCCGATGTACGAACGCGTGACCGTCTCCCGAGGCCGGTGGGAGGCCCTGGACCTGTCGGGGGCCGACACGGTGGCTCGGCTCGACCAGATCCCGGGCATCGGGCCCGCCGCAGCCGGCATGATCATCGCCGAGATCGGCACCGACATGACCCGCTTCCCGACCGCGGCCCACCTGGCGTCCTGGGCCAAGTTCAGCCCAACCGTCAAACAGTCGGCAGGCAAGACCAAGGGCAACGCAGCCACCGGACGCGGCAACCGCTACCTCGCCAGAGCGCTTGGCGAGGCCGCCGTCGGAGCCTCCAGAACCAACACCTTCCTCGGTGAGCGCTTCCGCCGCATCGCAAGACGCCGCGGGAAGCAACGCGCACTGGTAGCGATCGGACGCTCAATCCTGACTGTGATCTGGCACCTACTGTCTGATCCCACCGCCACCTTCAACGACCTTGGAGCCGACCACTACGACAACCGCGGCAGCACCCAACGCGCCCTCCGCAGGCATGTCAACGCGCTCCATGCCCTCGGCTTCGCCGTCACCATCACCCCCAGCGGCTGACCCGGGCCGTCGGCGTCCTCCAAAACCCGCGTGGCCAGGTCCATTTTCGGATTAGCCGCGATCCGCGCGACCCGGCCACATGCGTCTTATCGCCGCGATAGACTGAACAGGCGAACGACCAGCCACTATCGGGACGCCAGTGAGTCGCCCGTACGGAACGGCCTATTGACCGGGGGCAGCAGGGCAGCCATCTGCTGGGCGGCGCACCACCCTTACGGCTGTGGTTCGTCGAGTGAGCTCAGCAGGTTGTCGAGTCGGTCTGGCGCGTCATCCGCTTGCTGGCTTCCTACGTGGGCATACACGGCCAGCGTGATGCTGGTCGAGGCGTGGCCGCACCACGTGGAGACCTCCTTCACCGAGAAGCCGCCGGCGATGAGCAGGGACGCGTACCCATGCCGCATGCTGTGCGGCGTCAGCTCTGCAGGCAGGCCTGCTTGGGCCAGTGCTGGTCGCCATGTCCGCCGCAGAAAGTTTTGCCGTAGAAGGGGTGTGCCGGCCGACGAAGTGATCACAAGCGCCACGCAGTCAGCGCCCGTGTACGCCTCCATGTAGTCGCACAGTTCGCTCATCACCGATTTCGCCACGGGAACGCTGCGCCGGCCTGCGGCGGTCTTGGGCGGCCCGAATACCACTCCCCCGACCGTCTGCTGCGCGGTGCGTCGTATGTGGATCCGGGAGCGCGACACGTCGACGTCGGATCGCCGGAGTGCGGTCAGTTCCCCGAAGCGTAGGCCGCACCAGTACCCGAGCAGGACCACGGCGCGGTACCGAGGGTCGATGGCCTTACGTAGGGCGATTGCTTGCTCCAGCGTCATCCACAACCGTTCATTGCCATGATCCGCGGGCATGGGCACTCCGGCAGCCGGGTTGGTAGCGAGCCTGCGGTCGTGTACCGCCGCCTCCAGCAGTTGACGAAAGGCAAGGAGGATCTTTCGGGCAGTGCGAGACGCGAGCGTCTCCTGAAGCTCCGCTGCCCAGGTTCTGATGTCGGCGTTCGAGAGGTCGTCAAGCCGTCGTCGACCCCATACGGGGCGAATGTGCCTGTTGCAAATTGACTTCAGTCGCTCGTGTGACGTCGAGCGAAGATCGGCTTTGCGAGTCGGCAACCAGATGTCGATCCAGTCGCTGACGAGAAGTCGGGACCGATTGGGGTCCATCCACTGGCCAAGCTGGATGTCTTGCTCGGCAGCTCGGGCCCAGGCAACGGCGTCGACTTTACGGTCGAATGTCTTGGAGTACTCCCGACCTCGAAGCTTGTAAGTCGCCTGCCAGCGGCCGTTGGGTCGACGAATGATCGAGGCCATCAGGGGCTGTCCCGTCGCGATGTGGCTGGGGCCTGGTAGTTCGCCCTGAGATCATGGACAAGCGGGGCATGCAGACCCATGCTCATGACCGCTCTTCCGACTACACGTCTTGGTTGAGCGCCCACCGCTTCACCGCGGTGGGCTCGAAGCGCAGGTGCCGACCGAGACGGAGGGCCGGCGGGCCCTCACCTCGATGGCGCCACTGGTAGAGCGTGCCAACCGGCACGGCAAGGAACGTGGAGACGTCTTGGATTGTCCAGAGCGCAGACGCCGAGGCTTCAGCGCCCTCCGTGGTTCCCACCTTCATTTCTCTGCCTCCTTCAAGGCGTATGACGTCGGCTTCCATGAGCCTTCATCGAACCCAAGGCGTATCTGGCGCGTGGGCGTTCATCGTCGGTGGTACAACTTCGCGACGCATTGGCGGCTAGGCAGCGGAATCTGGTCAGCGCCCAAGACCAGCGCCTGGAGCCAGTGCCTTTCCCGGGGCGGGGACGTGGCCCGGCCGCGAGACGTCATGAGTGGCTGTCGGCTCGTCACCTACTCGCAGTGTGCTCCCGAGCGCGCACGCGGCTGACGAGGCGGCCGACATGGCCTCCACTGTGTCAACGCTGGCCCGTGCCAACGCTTCACGAATCGGCTCGATCAGTGGGGCGCTGCGGCCGAGCTGCAGGTCTCGGGGCGCAAAAAGGTTGCCTACCGTCTCCCGTTCACCTGGGCCGAGACCGAAGATCTCCTGGCGAGCGGCGTTCAGCATGAGCTGTGCCGGGGCGTAGAGGCGCGAGCCGGTGGCCGTGATGTCTCGAACGGCGGTGGCCACCTCGAGACCGGAGGTGATGACACTCGCGACGACGAGCCCGACCCGCGAAAGTTCGGCCCGGCCGGCGATCACCTCCGGCGCGGCGAGCGTGGTGCCGTCGTGGATGAGCTCTCGTGAGGCTGCCTGCAGCTCGGCATCCGTCTCCCATAGATCGGGTTTGATCTTTCGGGTCGAGGCATCGGTGAGCGCGTCGCAGAGCCTTGCGAGGCGGCTAAACGCCTGGGTGCTGTGCTCGAGGGCCGAAGCGAGACGCCGGTCATAGGTGTGCGCGTCCAGCTGACCGGTCCGGGCCGCGGCGTGCGCCATCACCTGGACGCAACGCGCGGTCATGGCTTGCCCTCGGGCCACCGTAGCGATCGTCGCCGCTGAGGGCGTCCGCGCTAGAGAACGGTGAGCGGCAAGATCCCAGCCGGCAAGGGCGTCCATGAGGCGGTCCAGCCCGGCATACGGATCGGCATGCTGGCCACCCAAGGCGGTGACCAGACGTGACCCGACATAGGCGCCGGCCAGTTGCTCGAACGCCATCAGTCGAGACAGCGCCTCCTGACCACGCGGGATGCCGCGGGTGGCCCGCGAGGAAAGGTTCTTCATGGCGGTGGCCGCATGCAGGGAGCGAACGTGCTCGCCCACGGATACGGCAACGGCGTGGGAGCAGACGTAGAGAGCGTGCATGGTGCGCATCTGCGCGGCGCTTACCTCGGTCTCGAGGCGGGCGGACAGGGCTGGCGCGCTGGGTGGCGCGTGGCGCGCTAGGAGGTCAGCGGCATGCGTGAAGGTCCTTGCCACGCTGACCAGGCGTGGGTCGGTGGGTCCCGCGCCGGGCCAGTTGCGCCGCAACTGGGTTCGATGCATCCCTTTGGCGATGGCCTCGAGCTGGGACATGACACCGCCTCGCGCGACCCCGGGAGTAGCGGACGTAGGGAGCGCCCGCCACAGCTCGGCGGCGCTCTCGACGACTTCTCCGAAGGTGCGCAGCAGGGCCGGTGCGTCATCGCCTGTCACGTCGAACAACAGTCCACGCGTGGTGATGTCGGCCTGCAGGAGCAACTCACCGATGCTACGGGGGTCGCGGACGCTCACGGGTGGACCTGCCGTGTGACGTCGTCCAGCATCGCGACCAGCCGCGACGATCCGGGCGGAAGGGACTCGATCGCGACCGAGCGGATGAGTTTCTCCGCGTGAGCCAGGGCCGCGGCCGTGTCACCCGGTGACACCTCGAACCGTGTCAGCGCTACATCGGCCCCCTTGGGGACGAGGTTCGCCGCGAGCGTCGCCGCTAGATGTATGGCGTGGGCCAGGGAGTATGTCGGCCCGAATGGTCCCTCGAGCTCCGCTCGCGCCCACGCGGCCGATGCTGTCCGGTGGAGCAGTTCGGCGACGCTCACAACAATCCGGGACGGGCCGGAGGTCAGGGACGGGCTGCTTGGATCCGGCATGGTGGCTCCTTCTCGAGTGCGCTCTCGACCCCTTCGTAGGGGTCGAGCAGTTCTCTGGCCAGGGCGCACCTCCCGGCTGTGCATCGCGGTCACGACGACAGACGGGCTGTGCACGGTGGGCATCACTCACCTGAAGGACGGCCACAGCCGCGCAGCGGTCAAGAACATGGCCTCAAAATGCCGCGGCATCGGACGCCGCCGCTGCAATCAGCGGAGCGACGATACTGCGGCATATTTCCGAGCCAAGCGCGTGAGAGAAGGGAAACGCGGCGAGTCATGGTGCCATCACGTATCCGTCTCCGGCCGCTCGTGCAGCCGGTCACAGCTTCTCTGGCCGTTCGCGCGGCGGGGCAGCGCCTCGGAGCAGAGTCGCGACCATGCGCTTCGTCAGCTCCCCACCGCACCATTCCGCGGCTTCGGCACGAGAAAGACCTTCGTCCGCTGTGAGCTTCTGCAGTGCCAGCCCTGCACGTCCTTCGCAGTCGGCGATGGCCGCTTTGCGCTCCTCGAGGGCGGTCAGTACTTCGACGGCGAGTGCCTCGATGCGCCTGTCGCGTTCGGCGCGCTCCCGTCGACGCTGTGCCTGTTCCCCGAGTGCTGCTCTTCGAGCTGCCTGTCTGATGGATTGCTGACCCATGCCCGTGCTCCTCCGTTGAGTGCCGTCCTCCCTCCCGAAGGCGTCAACAAGCGGTACACGGTCACCGCGCCCGGATCGAAGCGCGTACCCCGCCCGAAACTGGCTCTACTGACGCTTCCGTGGGTGGGTTGAGGGGCCGGAGAACGTGAGCACGCCGTTCCCGTCTAGGTTTCTGAGCTGTCGAAGAACAGGAACCAGGGATCGGAGAACGGCGTGCAGAACGCCACCTTATGGCGTGGGCTTCTCGGGGTCGACAAGACGGTCGTGGAGGACGTCGAGTTCGACGAGGACGAGCAGCTGCTGGTTGCGTCGGTGCGGCCTCGCAGACGCTCGAGGGGCAGGTGTGGGGTGTGTGGGCGGCCCTCGCCCGGGTATGACCGCGGTGAGGGCCGGCGGCGGTGGCGGGCGCTGGACCTGGGCACGGTGC